>NZ_JACJPG010000369.1 GCF_014695955.1 Leptolyngbya sp. FACHB-36
GATGTGCGTAAGGCAGCGGTGGGCGATCGGGCGCTACACGATCCAACTCAGACTTTGCAGACCGCTAGAGGCATCGAAATTGGACACATTTTCCAACTCGGCACCAAATACTCCAAAGCGCTAGGCGCAACGTTTACAAACGAGCAGGGCGAAGACGCGCCGTTGATTATGGGCTGTTACGGCGTTGGTGTTTCGCGTCTGGCGCAGGCAGCGGTGGAGCAATCCTACGACAAAGACGGCATCGTTTGGCCGCCGTCGATCGCGCCTTACCACGCGATCGTGGTAATTCCAGATATCGCCAAAGCCGATCAGGTGGAAGCGGCAGAGTCGCTCTACACCGCGCTGAATGCGGCAGGGATTGAAACCCTGCTGGACGATCGCAACGAGCGCGCGGGCGTCAAGTTTAAAGACGCCGATTTGATTGGCATTCCCTACCGGATTGTCACGGGACGATCGCTTCAGCAGGGCAAGGTGGAAGTAGTGCAGCGGGCAACAAAATCGTCGCAAGAAATTCCGATAGACGCGGTGGTTGTAACCCTGAAGCAGTGGTTAGCAGAAGCCTTGGCATAGAACGAACGTGCTTGAATTGCCTCCATACCAGAGGGTTTAGCGGCTAGAGGGGCGATCGTGCATCCTCATTACCGAGTCTCAGCTGCTACACTAGAGAACCTGACTGCACGTGGTCGCAGCAGCGCTGCACTTACTGGCCGTGTTGGGGTAAGAGAATAAATTTGCCGTCAACCTGCCGAAATTGAATGCTGGAACTTCACTGTCATACGACGTTCTCGGATGGTAGCCTGACGCCGACCCAACTTGTTGTTGCGGCGCTGCGTACTGGGGTGCTGGCACTGGCAATTACCGATCACGATACCGTTTCGGGCTGGGACGAAGCCTTTGCAGCGGCGGCTAACTACCCGCTAGAGATTGTTCCTGGGATTGAACTCAGCACGGTTCACCACGATCGATCGCTTCACGTTCTTGGCTTCTATCCCAATCCAAACGCGCTACACGGTCCTTTAATCGAGCGGCTAGACGGACGCAAACGCCGCGCTGAGGAGATGGTGCAAAAGCTGGCGCAGCTGGGCTATCCGGTGGAGCTACCAAGCCGGAGCGAAGGCATGGCTCCCGGACGTCCACACATTGCCTCGGCAATGGTGCGGGCGGGCTATGTCCAGTCCTCCCGTGAGGCGTTCGATCGCTTCCTGCACGATGACGGACCCGCCTACGTCCACTACGAGAAGTTTTCGATCGTCGAGGGCATTGATCTACTGCGATCGTGTGGGGCTGTTCCAGTTTGGGCGCATCCCTGTCTATTTCGCGGTGGTGATGTGGAAACCGTGCTGGGTGAACTCGTTGCAGCCGGGCTAATGGGTGTGGAAGTTTACCATCCCAGCCACACGCTGGCACAGGTGAAGCGCCTCGAAAAGTGGTGTGCCGAATACGGACTCCTAATGACTGGCGGCAGCGACTACCATGGTCCTGCTTCAGACGCAAAGCAGGGCGACTACGGCAGTCTCAACAGTCTGCAACTGCCGCTGGCGCTGCTGGAGCCGCTGAAGCAAGCGGCTTCTGTGGCGTAATCGCGATCTAAGATGGTGGAAGCGCCAGATGTACTGTTTTGAAGCGAGTGCGGGCTATGAATCAAGCTATTGCCGATACAACTGCGATCGACCAAAAGCTGTCCAAGCGGTTTATTGAACTCGATCCCAGTGGTTATTTCATTATCTATATCAATCGGGATGAGAGGCTGATCTATGCCAAGCACTACGGCAACATCATCAATGACAAAGGGCTAGCCTGTGATCCAGAGACGGGCGAACCGAT
>NZ_JACJPG010000037.1 GCF_014695955.1 Leptolyngbya sp. FACHB-36
TCGCGAATCGGACGGTACAGCGATTGACGGAACTGTTCGATCGCCCCATTGTGCATCGCTAAGAGGCGTTGATACTGAAACGGCTGACAGTTGCTCAAATCCACCGTCAGTCCGGGTGTGGCGCTGCGGACGTTCGCCAAAATGCACCCTGACTCTACGTAGCGGCTCAAGCTCGGCAGATTTACGACATCGCTCCAGATCGGCAGCGTGTTCTTATACACAAACGCTTCATTTTGCCGCTCGGGGTGATACCAGCCCACGCCAAAGCCGTCAGCATTGAGTAAGCCAGCCGTCATTTCCTTAGGCTGATAGCTCTGAACAATCAGAGAGTGTTCAGGTTTAAACAACAGGCGATCGAGTTGAACCCTGGGTCCCAAATAGCCTAATAATCGACACATGGACAAAAATGCTTCTCAATTAAGGGTTCTCGGCGATTCTAGCGATTGGAAGTCACGATCGTGTCGCTGCCGCATGGCAGGTGAGTGACAATCAGCCTGTAGAGTGACACTGCGTGTCAATCACAAACTTCCAAACAGAATCGGACGATCGCGGCTCCCTAACGGTTCTCCTGAATTCCCCGCTGCGTCAACTGCTGCACAAAAAAATCCTCTAGTGACGGGCGCGCTAGCTGCATCGAAACCAGTTGAGCCCCCATTAAATTTAGGCTAGCAAGGAAATCTTGCGGACTGCCGAGGAGGTGCCCCTGCCAATAGCCATCCTGAAACTCTAGACCGTCCAAGCGGTTGCGGAGGGTGTCCGGATTGCCGCCCTTCACTTTTACCTGGTAAGCATCGGTTCCGCCCAGCAACTCTTGCAGCGAACCTGCACAGAGAAGGTCGCCCTGTGCCAGAATCGCGACGCGATCGCAGATCATCTCCACATCTGACAGAATGTGGCTGTTGAAAAATACAGTCTTGCCCTGCGCCTTCAGTGACAAGATAATTTCCCGAATCTGGTAGCGTCCTAAGGGGTCCAATCCAGACATCGGCTCATCCAAAAACACCAAGTCTGGGTCGTTAATCAGCGCTTGCGCCATGCCAATTCGCTGCAGCATTCCTTTGGAGTATTGCCGCAACGGCTTGCGACGAGCGGCAGACTGCGATAGACCGACGCGATCGAGCAGTTCGGGGATGCGCTTACGCTGAATTGATCGTGGAATCTGAAATAGCCCAGCGGTGAACTGCAAGATTTCCCATCCTGTCAAGTAGTCGTAGAAGTAAGGACTCTCTGGCAGGTAGCCGATGCGCTGCTTGACAGCGCGATCGCCCAGCGGTGCACCCAACAGCAGCCCGCGTCCCTTGCTCGGACGAACAATGCCCAGCAGGAGTTTTAGCAGTGTGGTTTTGCCTGCGCCGTTCGGTCCTAGCAGCCCAAAGGTTTCGCCTTGATAGATGCTGAGGGTGCAGTCGTGAAGGGACACGACTTTTTGATTCAGCCAGAAGCCTGTTCGGTAGACTTTTCGCAAATTGTACGTTTCGACGACCGTAGGACGATCGGCGGC
>NZ_JACJPG010000370.1 GCF_014695955.1 Leptolyngbya sp. FACHB-36
GACGGCTGCCAAGCAATCCAACCCAGCCCAGTCTCTAGCCCAAAGAGCAGCACTACTCCCAAGACGCCAAGTCCCAGTCCCGCTGCTAGCGAGGTGAGCAGCGACGCGGTTGGCGTAAACCCATACTGAGAAAACGACGCACCTGTTAAGTGAGCGGTCCACCACAGCAAAAGTGGTGCGATCGCGTAGAGCGACAGCACCAGTGGAATTTTCTGAGCAACGGTAGGCACGTTGGGTGGACGCCACTGAAGCACAATCGCCAACGGGATCGCTAGCGGGAGCCACATCAGCACCCAAACTACGAAAAACGCGCCAATAGTGAGTGGGGCAGGTGCCTCAAGAAGCGACTTAACGAAAGTGCTCATTGTGTCAAAGCTCGACATGAGCAGGAACAACGATCGGCTGTGGTAGATGCAACTTAGAGGGTAAAAGTGAATCAACTGAGTCAGCCGCAGCGCAAATTATGCATGGTGCAATCATGGCTGTCTAAAATTAGACGATCGCAAACAGCAGCAGAGCAAATAAAATTTTGCTGCTCCTGCCGAAATATCTTTAGAGCGTCTAAATTCAGGATCGATCGTGACTCAAGCAGCAAAATGTCAATCAGTGGCGAGGATTTGATCTCGACCCTCACGCTCAATCATTTCTAAAATCGAGCGTCGTCTGGAGACCAAATTTATCTACTAGCTCTCCTCGTCCTCTTCGTCATATGAACCATTGACATCGCCCTTGCTATTGTCGAGCTGAATCAAATGAATGTGTTTATATCCAAGTTTAATTTCAAACTCATCTCCGGGCTTCAGTCCCATTGCCTGGGTATACGCTGCACCAATGACAATTTGACCGTTTTTGTGAACGCTAACTCGATAGGTAGGTTCGCGTCCGCGCCCATCTTTGGGTCCTTCGGGGTTGAGTGGAATGCCTCGTGCTGCCAGAACCGCATCATAGAAATCAGTCAAATTTACGCGCGTCTGGTTGTTTTTCGTGACCGTGTAGTATCCACACTGCTTCGCCGTCTCGCGGCGCGGTAAATGTGAGAGTTCTTTTACTTTTTGCAGTAGCGCTTTTCCAGTCAGCGGAGCCGTTGCAGTTTCAGCCATTTCTTTAATTCCTGAACAATTCAGGGCGACAAACAGAGTCTAAGCCAGTAGCCTGTGCACTATAAAGAATATATCCTTAAATTCCTCAAACTTAACAACGATCTTTTATAGCAATTTTGTAGTCGATCGTCTAAATCTCAGATAGGCTTCACCGCTTAAATCGTGAGTTCAGAAACATGTTCGGATGGCTCTACTGGTACTCACTCAGATCAGCATCAGCTCTACTAGAGATGCGGTGATTGTCAAAACGCCAGACGCTGAATTCAGTACTCATAAGGTTTGATAATTAAATCAAATAAGAAGTCAGGCTATTTTCCATGAAATCAAAATAGGGATTGCTAACGAGCAGCCTTCTGTGCGTTTATCGATGATCTGAGGTTCGGCATCAAAGGACTGTGTGACCCATGATGGCTGACTTGAATGATAGATTTACAACTGGTTTAGAATTGCTCTACAAGATTTACAACGGATTAGTCTAAAAGGCAGATTTGATCGTTGGTAGCGACCTTCTTAGATCTAAACTGGAGATGTCCGCAGAGATACGATTGCTGACCATGGAAGATCGACGTTAGCGTAATAGCACGCTGAATCCATACTTCTCACGCAGAAGGGTTGAGTCAGCCTAAACCTCAATAATTCTTCAGAATGGAAGTACTTTTTAAAGTCATCCGGCAGGAGCAGAATTGCTCTCCGCGAGTTCAGACCTACCAACTTGACGTTGAACCTAGCAGCACAATTCTGGACTGCCTGAACCAAATCAAGTGGGAATACGACGGCAGCCTTGCTTTTCGGAAAAACTGTCGCAATACCATTTGTGGCAGTTGCTCTATGCGAATCAATGGTCGATCGGCGTTAGCGTGCAAAGAGAATGTGGGAAGCGAACTTGAGCGGCTGAAGCAATCGTCGCCTAATGCAGCCGCTGTTCCAGAAATTACCCTAGCACCCATGGGCAACATGCCTGTGATCAAAGACCTGGTCGTGGACATGCAAAGCTTTTGGAGCAACCTAAAAGCAGTTGATCCCTACGTCAGCACGGAAGCGCGTCGCGTCCCAGAGCGAGAATTTTTGCAGACTCCAGAGGAGCGTTCACGCTTGAACCAGACAGGCAACTGCATCTTGTGCGGTGCTTGCTACTCAGAGTGCAATGCGTATGAGGTTAACCCAACGTTTGTTGGACCCCATGCTCTAGCAAAAGCGTATCGCATGGTAGCTGACTCCCGCGATCAGCAAACCGAGTCGCGGCTAGAGCAGTACAATCAGGGGACACAGGGCGTTTGGGGCTGCACCCGCTGCTACTACTGCAATTCTGTCTGTCCGATGGAGGTGGCTCCGCTCGAACAGATCAGCAAAATCAAAAGCGAAATTCTCGATCGCACCAACGCCCAGACAAGTCGCTCAATTCGCCACCGCAAAGTTCTGATTGAACTTGTGAAGCAGGGCGGCTGGATTGACGAGCGGCAGTTTGGCGTGCAGGTGGTTGGAAATTCCTTTCGAGACCTCAAAGGGTTGCTTAGTCTGGCACCTTTAGGCTGGCGAATGGTGACGAAGCGCAAGTTTCCTGCCAGCTTTGAGCCATCTGGAGGTGCATCGGAGGTGCGGGCGCTGATTACCTCAGTGCAGCGTCTAGACGCCTCACAACAGCGTGATACTCTATCTGATACTCCTGAACCCGTTGGTGGCTAATGATGCCTGATTCCTCTAAACAATCTGCTGAAGTTTTAAATCGCCCAGAGCCAGCTTTTGGCTGGACTGCCTATGCTGAACAGATCAATGGGCGCTTCGCGATGCTAGGATTCGTCGCGCTACTGCTGCTAGAGACTTTTACCGGACAGGACCTGATCACTTGGTTGGGGTTGCGGTAAAAGCACAGCATTTGGGCGCAGATTTTTTGGTAATTCGAGACGCGTTTACTAATGCTGTGCCCTTATGGTGGAGGCTGGCCGTTGATTGGCTGTCCAGCGCGGTTATACAGCAAAATATCCCACTGACCGGTGGCGCTGGACTCAAACGCGATCGTGTTGCCGTCCGCGCTAATGGTGGGGTTGCGGACCTGCGCCCGTAGATTCTCGGTCAGGTTGCGAAGCTGGCGTGTGTCGCGATCGTAGAGGTAGATGCTGGAGCGTCCCTCCCGCGATCCCGCAAACACAAGGTGGCGTCCGCTCTCTGAAATAGACGGACTCGACTCGATCACGTCGATCGCGTTAAGCCCTGGTAGCTCGATGAGATTGCGCGTTGTTGTGTCGTAAAGATAGATGTCTTGACTGCTGCGGCGATCAGACGCAAAGACAATGTAGCGCCCTGATATGCGCGGAGTTAATTCTGCAAAGGGGCTATTAAGGCTACGTCCACCGGGATCAAACGGTGTGTTAACGAGATAGGCAGTAGAACAGCCACCCAGCACGCTAGAGACAGCAAAAACAAACCAAAAACGCTTCACGGTGAGGGGCGCGATCGCGCGAAGTCAGGACTATCTAACTCAATATTAGGTCCCCGGTCCAGCAGTTCTAGATCCCACTGTCCCCGGATGCCCGTCTCGAAGACAATGTAGCGTCCATCCGGGCTAATGCTGGGATGGCGAAACCAGCCTCGATAGCCAGCAGTTAAAACTTGAACCTGTTGAGTTGCCCGATCGTACAGCTCGATCTCTGGACGGGCGCGATCGCTAGCAACATAGACAATGTAGCGTCCAGTGTAGCTGAGGCTAGGGGATTCGGCGATCGCGTCGCGACGGTTTAAGCGGGGCAAATTGACAAATTGCCGCTGCCTCAAGTCGTACATCAAAATGCCTCGGCTGCCGTCGCGATTGGAAACAAACGCCAAGAAACGCCCATCACCGCTAAGAGCAGGCTGTTCGTCGTTGTAGCGACTGTCTAGGTCGGCGGGACCTGTAGGGGCACTCCCCGGCGTACAAGCCACAAGTGAACTAACCAACAGCAGACTAAGACACGCGCCTAGCCTACGAAAATAGCCAGTATGGATTGCTTGGTTCACCGTCGCAGCGCTCAGCAGCCTGTTTAGTAGTCACCCCAGTTGTCATCTTCGCCTTTGTCACGGTCTACAGGCTTGTAGTCCACGTACTCGGAGGGTGAAGAATTGGAATCATCCCGACGAGAGCGGCTGGGTGGAGTGTCTTCGGTAGGCGTGGGGCGTGGGCGTCTGGGTCGGGTACCGCTGGGTGCTTGGTTGCCTGAACGCGAAGACGTGCCACGAGTGCGAGTGGGTGGTTGGTCCTCACGCACACTGGATACGTCGTCACGGCTTTCCGTGTAGTCTGTATAGTCGGACGGTCCCTCTTCTGCGCGGGGACGGGTGCGACGAGTGCGATCGCTCGAGCTAGAGCGTTCGCTGCTGCGGCGAGTCGATGGGCGACGGGGACGCTCCTCATCTTCGTACTCATCTCGCGAGCGCAAATTTGACGATCCCGAAATTCGTCGTCGAGGCTGACGCTCTTCGTAAGGATTCAGTTCTTCAAATTCGGCTTCTTGATACGCCCGGTAAACGGGACTAACTGGACGCTCATCGTCCACGATCGGCGTATTCTTTCTTGCTTGGTCGGTGGCAATTCCCCGCATCCGAATGCTTTCGAACGCAAAGAAAATCACGGAGCCTGTCAGAAGAAATTGACCAAATTGAAGAATCGGGTCTTGCCGCCAGCCTTGGAAGAACAAAATGCCGCCACAGAGCAGCGCTACGGCTGCAAAGAAAATGTCGTAGTCGCGTGCGAGCTTGGGACGCATCGATCGTAGAGCGTACAGCGCCACGCCCGAACACGCCAGCGCGATTCCAATGAAGGTTGACCAATTGGTCCCCAGAGCAACCTGCGCCAGGATTGGCTGAGTTGGCAGAATGCCCGTTCCAAAAATGCTGCCCAAAATCAGTCCGGCGTTGACCATTGAATCGTTCTCCTAAGTACTCCTATGGTAGCGACTCGCGCTACAAAGCTCTACGCACAGATTATGGTACCTGACGGCTGTTTGCCACAATAATGAAAACCCCAGTCGTCAGCGGAAGCCGTGAATAATCAGTTCCTTCCACTTTAGCCTGAGGTTTGCTGGATGCACGGATTTGAGCGTGCCGATCGCCATTAGGAGCGTTGGATTTTATCTCGCTGGCTGATAAAAACGAGCCCTATGGTTGCCGGAACTATAATAATTACGGCACCTGCTACCAGACTTAGTAAGAAATTTGCTAAAGACGGAGTCATGAATCCCTTTGCCTCTTTGAAAAACGATTCCTCATAATTTTAATGGTCTGTCACACACTTGAGAAGTCGATCGGGCAAAGTTAGC
>NZ_JACJPG010000371.1 GCF_014695955.1 Leptolyngbya sp. FACHB-36
CCCCATTGATATTCTCTGGCTTCTTCTTCCATGCTTTGATTGATGGTGGTGCGGTTGCCGCTGGTGCCACCAAAAAACCACCTCCAAACGGAGGCAAAGGCTCCCTGACGCCGTGTACGCTTTGTAAAGTCTTGGGTAAACTCTAGAAACTTACTGGCAATAAACCAGATATGGACTTCGATCGGCGGAAGCTTTACGGGAGCATACAGATCATAAGCAACCTGAACAAAGCCACCCTGATTCTGAAGCGCCTGTTCAAAAAACGTTGCGCCGAGATCGGTCAACTCGACGGTAAATGGAGTAATGTTGCGTCCGTAAAGAGAGGGCTTACCAGGGTTGAAAACTCCTTCAACAAACTTCTCACCAATGTTTTCAATATTTAGCTTGGCGGTTCCCTTGGTGTAGGTCATCGCGCCAATTTTTGCTTCTGGTTTAGGATCTCGGTTAGGAAATCTCTGAGCCAGCTCTTCGTTCAGCTTTTTAACGATCGCCGCTCGCTTTTCCTCTGTCACCGAGAATTCTACATCGCACACCAGAAAGCCGCCGCCTTTAGATCCATCGGTGCGATCGATCGGCATCCGATATTTGTAGTAGGCAAACGATGGCTTTCCTGTGTCGTTCATGCGAAACCGGGGAACATCCGGCATCAGATAAAACTTTGTTTCATCTTCATCGTCACTGTAGATAGTAATGCCTTCAAGTACGCGAATCTTGTCGATCGCCAGCATGGGGGTTCTCCTAATAAATTGCTAGATTGATCACACACTTGGTCGCAGCAAACTCAGCTGCCTGTTTCCATTAGCGGTAGGCGCATCAGATAATGCCAATTCTCTGAATTTCAGCTACAAATCAAACGACTAAAACGTAGCCGAACTCAAGCTTCTGCAATTCCGTAGCTTGCTTCTCGCGCAGCGAGTATTCCAAACTCTGAACTCCGAATTGATATAGCTCAGTTTGCTGTCAACCGATCACTGTAATGATCTCTGAGAGGAACAGCATAATGGGGGTAAGGTTTCTCTCCATGTACACATTATGAAAAGCTCTTTTGCCGTACCGCAGTACCCTCAGGGGTACTCTTCACGCGCTGAAAAGTTGCAGATAATCCAAGCCGTTGCCGTTAAGAAACCAAGAGTTAATATCTGCCGATCTCGTTAGCGACATCGGAACCGAGTCTGTCACGGCTGCTGTGGCGCAAAACTCGGATTGGTTCTGCACAGTGCTGCCCTGAGCCAGCTGTTGGAGTAGTTTGGCGGCGCGTTCCTTTGCCAACTGCTCGGCTTTTTGGCGCAGCGATTCAGACGCGTTTGGAGACTGCGATCGCGTCAGGACAAGCTGATTTTGGGCGATCGCGGCTTCAAGCTGCTCCAAGCAGTCTTGAACCGAGGCATCTTTGGGCAACCGCTTCAGCAACGGAGTCACATTTCCAGAAATCGCGACCTCCGCGATCGCCTGCTTCGGCAGAGCGGCATAGTACGTCACCGTCAGCAAATCTTTGCGTCCATTGAACGCTGAGACAGCTTGCGCCTTTTGCTCATTGGAAAGCTGCACGCTAAAGATTGCAGAAAATGGCGGATATCCTGACGATTTTGTGGTTCCTAAGCATTCCGGTTTTCCGGCAGCGTTGCTTAACGATAGCTCTACCCGCTCCACTTCCACTGGAGCAGGTAATAATTGCAGCGACTCCAATTTCAGAGCCGGAAACTGTTGCAGCACCGCAGTTTTGAGCGCTTCTAGCTGGTTGGTGGGCACCTCCCACTGGCTGCTTAATTGCAGCATCGCCATCTGATCCAACACGAACAGGGAAATTGCTAGACTGCCGTTGGCGTTGCGTTGGGAAACCGGAGCAGCGGGAATGAAATAAACCGTGGCTGGATCGGCATCGCTGGCATAGTAGACGATGCCTTGATAGGAAAATTCTTGAGACATTATGAGCCTCCGAGGGGCTGAGCAGAAAGTTTGAGCGGCAAAGCAGACGATCGGACTAGAGACCACGGCAGCGCAGCCGAACCCGGTTCTGATCGCGGACGATAGCGATAGCCGGACTGAAACGGCGAGGCGGCAAACCAGCTCCAAATTTGGCGAGGATTACCAGGAGTCAGCAGCATCAGGCTGGCAGCCGTTTCTGGCTCCTGTTCTGGCAGCAGCTCGATCGCGTAGAACGGCACCCCCTGCCCAAATTCGCACTCCACCTGGAGCGTCTGCGGACCGTATTCCACAAACGAGTGCAGTCCCAGCTGATAGCGTTCGGCGGCAAAGGCGGGAAGATGCAGCATTTTTCCTGCGGTCGATCGCGCCGTAAATTCTAGCGTCGGATTTGTGGCAGTAGGCGGCAGCGCCAGCGCGATCGTAGGCTGGGCGGCAGTTAGCTCAAATGCCTGACTCAAAACCATCTCGCCTTCCTGCCAGCGACAAACGCCCTCAACCGCTGCCAGACTTAACAGCGATCGCGTTGCTGAGACGGGCAAAAACCGCACCGGAAACTGATTTGGCTGAAGCAGTAGGCGACTGCCCTGATGCAGGATTTCGGCGCTATGGAACTGCCGCACACCTTGGGCATCTTGCAGCACCACTGAGGTCGAAACCCGGTAGGTCGGCTTTTCCACAGGCGACAGCCGCAGCCGCAAACGGGCGCGATCGTCCGGCGCTGTAAATTCTGCGGAGTCCAAAACGGCTTGCGGGCGGTGAGGCAGCGCGGGCGGCGATCGCAGCGTCACGCCAACCGATAAAACGCCCAACCGATTCGCAGGCAAATTTGCCGCCGCTTCCACCATCACGGCTCCAGTGGGCATCGGTGGCACAATCGCCTCCCGGAACACGGCTTCTACGCCATGTGCCTGCACCACCTGAGCCGCCGCTTCCAACGGGTGCAGCGAGAAGCCGATCGTGCGCCGAGTTTGCAGCGGGTGCGCTAAATTCCACTCCACTCGATCACTGGGGTCGATCGCCAGCGCAATATAAGAGTTGCCGTCATTGACGGGTGCTGGGATTGCAGTGCCATAGGTGGCACGAATCCAGTCCAGCAGAACGACAGCGATTTCATCTGGGTTCGGAGTGTCGCCGCCGAACTCTACAGGCAACTGGGTGAAATTGCGGCGCAGAAACTCGATGATCTGCTCGCAGGCGACTTGACGCGACTCTCCCAGTGCTGCGAGTGGCTCCAGCAGCTCTGCAGGCTTAAATCGTACCTGCAGCGGCAGACGAGGAGCCACGCCCACCAGTTCCATCTCAGCGCGGGCAATCAGCTGCAGGATGTTGCTCGTGAGCGCTTCTTTTAGCAGCGTTGCGGTGGTACCGGATACTCGCAGGCTGTAGCGGGCAGTAGACAGTCCATTCCAAGCCAGCGGAATCGGTGCAGTCAAGTCGGCTGGAATTGAATTGATCGAGGTAGCCGGATAAATCTGCAGAAATCCTGCGGCAAAAAGGGCAGGCTGCACGGTTGCCTGCGGATGCAGCCGCCGCAAAGTTGTGAGCGCAGCGGTAGTCGGGTAGCGCGGCTGGAGGCGAAAATCCAGAATGCCGTAGGGCTTGGGTGGCAGGTTTGGATTTTGTCCGCGCACCAGCGTTAGTGTGAAGTCCAGTTGGCTCTCGTCACGCTGGCTGATGGCGATCGCGTCCGGCAGCAAAACAAACTCACCGCCTTCGTAGGGATAAAAGAGTTGGCACTCTTCAGCCTGAATCGGCTGATAGAAATCGGGCAATCCGCGCAGCGACATGGGACTTATACCAATTCGGAATTCGGAATTCGCAATTCAAAATTGCAGAAGCTGGATTTCGTCAACGTTTCAGTCGTTTAATCTGTGGGTGGAATTTGGAGAATCGGTATTACGGATTTAAGGAGGGTAATTTGTCGGTGGTAATCCACAGCATTTCGGAGGTTTCGGTTCGCCAGACATTCGGTGGATCTTCCCGACGATCGCCGTTGGTCAGAATCAGGGTGATGCGGTATTCCGTCACGCCTTCATCGGGAGTATTGACGAATCGATCGCGAATCGGGCGTTGAACGATTTGCTCTGAGGTGAACTGCGTGCCATCGCGATCAAAATCTACCGCCCCGCCGTGTTTTAGATCGACGCTAATCGTGCCGATGCGATCGCCAAACACAGCTTTGGTGGTTTTGATGGTAATTGGACGCTTAGCGGGCGCAGTGGTTTGTCCCTGAATAATCGAGTCGAACACGCGCCCCGGATCGGCTAATACCCGCACGCGGCTTAAATCAAACACCAGATTCGGCGGACTGGTGAGCGCGATCGGCACCGATGCCACGACTGAAAATGTCAGAGTTTGTCCGGGTTCTAACGTGACAGGCAGTGCGGCACTCCAACCGCTGATCGTGCTAGGTACCGGGGCACCGTCGCGCATTAGCTTCACATCCAACTGCTCAATTCGCAGCGGACTTTCGATCGCGTTTTTTAGGGTGACCCGCACCGATCCGCTGGTGCTATCCACTTCGTAAATCGGGTCGAACCATTCCCCTACCATGTCGTTAATGTGAGCGTGGAAATTAATCACTTCGGTGCGTGCGCCCGTCTGCTCATCGGGTAAATCGACCACGACCTGTCCCTGAAATAGCTGCGTACTCTCGCTAAACAGGGCATCATAAACCGTCTGAAACGCTTCTTCCGACAGCGTGCGCGAATCTCGAAAGCCCGTTCGCAATTCCACTAACACATCGGGACGCTCTTGATTTGTTGGAATTCCATCAGCATTCGGCAAGCCCAGAAACAAACGCGGCTTGCTGGCAACCAGCGGTTGAAACACCACACCACTGACGCCAACCGGCAGCGGCTGCGGCAGGTATTGGCTCAAGGTTTTTGCAGCGGTTTCTAGTCGAGCCGCATTCACGTAGGGAAACGCCCAATAGTCGATCGTGGCTCGGATCTCACCTGTTGTCCCGACAGGAGTAAACCGCACAGCAATCATTGGATAGTGGGGCGACTCCGGACGGCGAACCAGTTTGAAGCTGTCAGGCAAATAGTAGAATACATATTTCTGTACGGGGTCTTGGTAATAGCTGTGGATGCCCACCTGCCGCAGAATGGGCTTAAAGGTTTGCCCCGTGCCCGTAATGCCGTGAAAAATGTAGGAATACAAATTGGCAGGAAACACAAACGGCGATCGCGGCTGCATATCGCTGACTCGCGTTACCTGACGGTAGAGCGGTTCTGAGGAACCCGGACGATACGTGACCCACTGAATCTGAAGGTTATAGCCATACTTCAGCACCTGTACTTTGGCGTAGTTGCCGCTGTTTGTGCGGACGGCAAATACATTTCCGTTGACCAATTGGTTGGGACCGATCGGTCTAGGCACAATGGGTGGAGTCTCGTGCGGCGCTCGGATGGCAAGCAATGCCTCATTAGAAATTGAGCCATCGATCGGCACGGTACTGTATGGCAACTTCTGAAGCTGCGACACAGAAATGGCATTAAAATCGCGAACTCCCAGATTGACCAGTTGTGCATTACCGCGAGGAACCAAGTAGCGAACGGTATCTGTCTGCTGCTGCCACCAAACATCCCCATCGTTAGCAACTTCAGTGCCCGTATCAAAATTAAATAGCCACGTTCCTCGAATCACTCCGCTTCCTGAAGAGACGATCGTCCCATCATTCCCAGTCGTCGGTGCGGCGGTGCTGACAGGGTTGGACGTGTAGAGGCGCTTCAGCTGTCGGTCATTCAACGTGATATAGACGGAGGCAGGCGGCGACTGATCCTTCGCCACCGCAAACCACAAGCCGTTCAAATCATTGGCAGAGGAAAGAGCGCAAAATCCATACAGATAGGCACCCCCCTGAGCATAGATATCAACCCAAGTGCGAGCCGAATTTCGATTCTGTCCACAGGGCGGCAGATCGGGAGCAGGAGCGAACAAATCATTGGGAAAGGCCGATCTGTTGCTGACACTCAGCAAATAGCGAGTCCATTGTTTGCCGCCCGCTTCATAGGTTTCGGTGCCCTTTAATTGCAGTTGTGGAGCGGGTGGGTTATCGCTGGGGGCGGGCGGTGGACTGGAGGCAGACAGGGGAATTGCCACGTTGACCGATCGCCGCACAGTTAAACTGGCTCCGTAGGCTGCCTCGGTCAGCACTTGATACAGCAAATCCCGCTCGTCGCGACTGGCGATCGTCAGCGTCGCGCACACACCACCGGGTTCCGGCACGATCGCCTGAAACACCCATTCTTTTTGCCCACCGTTGGCATCTCCAGACACTAATCGGTGCTGCAAAATCACGCTAACCGTGTGAGTGAGTTCGATCGCGCTCCTCACCTCGATCGGTAATTCGGGCGCGGGATATTTTTCTAAATGAATCACCAATTTCCACGCCTGTCCATCGGGTTCCAGCGACATCTGGAGTTGCTGATTGCGCTCTAGTAACCGATATCGCGGCAAAAAGAATTTCTTCGCAGCATTTTGTGGATCTTCAAACAGCAGGACATCGGAAACATCAATACGTGGGCTGATCGGTAAGGTGACTTGTGCCCGCGGAATGCCGCCTTCTGGCTCCCGAATTTTTGAAATTGAATCTGCCAGTTTCGGATTAATCCAACGTGCTTTGTCTGGAGGAATCGTCAGCACCGGATCGGTGGTTGGCAAGCGGTAAATTGGCTTTGTCGCGATCGGAATATTGGGGTTTTTTACAACAATATCGATCGGTCTTTTTACAATATCGATCGGTCTTTTTACAATATCGATCGGTCTTTGAGCCGGACCCACTTCTAGCACCGGAGCTGCCTGAATCAGGTGTGTTGTTTGCTCGTTCAATACAACAGGGTTGGATATTTCAGTTGAAAGGCGATGATTCACAGCAACTCCTTCGGGCCATCGGGCGTTTAAAAAGCTTCTAGTCGCATTATGGGAAGCATTTAATGCCTTTGGCAGTACCCCGATGGGTACTTCATTCTGATGGAGTCTCGGTTAAAAGGCTTGAGGAGTAATGGAACGGAAACTCACATCACAGTTGAAACACTTAAAAAAAGATGTAGAAAAAAGGGACAGACTCAATACGCCTAGCAGATAGGATCGTGATCGGAAAGTCTTGCAGCATAGAGATCGGCACATAGGCGCTCATCGATGCTCCGATCGCCCTTCCTGACAGTTCGGCATCGCCCTGTGCCATGTGAAAATTGCTGACAAAGAGGATAGTACATCTAGCTGCACAACCAAGCGTCAGTTTCCCTCAAGCGAGTTGTATTCCCGCTGCACTACAGATGGCTGACTGCATTGAATTCTGCTTGTCAGGTTTCGGCAGGACGCAGCACGAGCCATTCAGGGCTAAGGTTGGTACCTTGATTGTCATTTGTTGCCTGGCAGTCAACCGATTATTCAAGGATAATTACTCTGAGGAAGGAATTGGTCGCGGCGATCGTGCCAAGCGTCTTAAGGCAGGCGGGGACGACTACGATTTGATCAAGATCTTGTCTCAGGCAGCTTTTCCCTCTCAAATAATGAAGAAATGTATGCATTTACGCCAGTTTTTCGTGACTTTCTGGTGCAAACCGAAAACACAAGTGTTAATATAATCTCCTATGTAGGTTTGGGTTATGGCGGCATCGCCAAGTGGTAAGGCAGAGGTCTGCAAAACCTCCACCCCCAGTTCGAATCTGGGTGCCGCCTTAAATGTACGTTTGTACGGTCGCTGAACATGGGTCGCCCAGGGGTTGAACCTGGATCTCTCCGCTTAAAAGGCGGCTGCATATCCGCTCTGCCAACGACCCAGAGGGTCTGAGGCGTTGCTGAATGGTGGGAGGAATCAAGCAGGAATGGGAACATCCCAAAATCTCAAGTAGTGAAGTAGCAATCGGATGGAGTGCCTCAGCATTTCTTCTGATTTGGAGTAGC
>NZ_JACJPG010000372.1 GCF_014695955.1 Leptolyngbya sp. FACHB-36
GGGTAACCTTGCCGTTTTTGACGACCTGCTGACTTTCACAGACTGGGCAGTGCATCGGCTCTCATCCACTCGATGCAACCATTTTACTCATCACTTTCTAACAGACCAGCGCCGAACTCAGTTTAGTCAACGATCTATTGGATTTTCAGAGGCTTAACGCCGATGCCTATACGCTTAACCTAGACAAGATTCAGCCTCCAGATTGGGTTGCTCAAGTGACGCACGGATTTCAAGCGCGGCTGCAAACCCGTCAAATTCGTCTTCAAGTCAACCTGGCTGATAATTTACCTGCGCTCGTTTCTGACATCACCACGTTGAATCGCGTTCTCACAGAGCTACTGAGTAATGCCTGTAAATACAGCCCTTCCGGTGAACAAATTTTGGTTGAGGTTGCGCCTTTGAACGAGCAGCAGATACAGTTGAGCGTCTGCAACACAGGAGTTGAGATTGCAGCCGAGGAATTAGCTCGCATTTTTGATCCGTTTTATCGGGTTCCGCAGGGCGATCGCTGGCAACAGGGCGGTACAGGATTAGGCTTGTCACTGGTAAAAAAGATGGTTGCCGTTTTGGGTGGAAGCATTCAGGTGAAAAGTGGCTCTGGTGAAACGTGCTTCACACTGCGACTCCCCATCCAGCCACCAGAGCCTGGTCAACGGTTGTCGGAGTTGGGTTGATTGAGCTGCGTGGAAGCTAGCGATTCACTGTCGGACCTGCCGCTTCTACGGCTTGGCGCAGGTTTCCCTGATGTTCAGACAGCAGACGATCACCCGCTTCTGCGTCCAGTCCTGTCCAATGCATCAGCAGTGCCAGCTTAACGCGGCGTCCGCTTTGCTCCAGCAGAAATCCAGCGTCTTCGCGGCTGAGGTCGGTTAGGTCTTGCAGAATTCGCAGAGCGCGATCGTGCAGCTTCGAGTTCGTGACGGCTACATCCACCATGCGGTTGCCGTACACCTTGCCTAACTGAACCATCGTGCCCGTCGAAAGAATATTCAGCGCCAGCTTTGTCACCGTTCCCGCCTTCAGGCGAGTCGAACCCGCCAAGATCTCTGGACCCACTAGCAGACGAATGTCCACATCGGCTTCAACGGCAACCTGCGCGGCTGGCACGCAGGCGATGAAAATCGTTTTTGCGCCGCGCTGCCGTGCAGCGTGCAGCGCGCCGTGCACATACGGCGTCGTTCCGCCTGCGGTAATGCCGACCACAACATCGAGCTGGGTGACGTGATGATGGGCGATCGCGCTGGCTCCATCGTCTGCCTGATCTTCCAATCCTTCCGAACTGCGGAGTAGCGCTCCAGCACCCCCCGCAATAATGCCCTGCACCAGATCGGGCGGGGTGCAAAAGGTCGGCGGACACTCTGCCGCATCTAGCACACCCAAACGCCCACTGGTTCCGGCTCCAATATAGAACAGCCGTCCCCCGTGACGAAGTGCGTCTGCGGTGATTGTAATTGCCGCGGCTAACGACTCGCGGGCAGCCGCGATCGCGGCGATCGTCTTGGCGTCTTCCTGATTGAACAAGTCTACGAGTTGCAGCGGCGTCAGGTGATCTAGCGTCTGGCTGGCAGGGTTGGCTTGCTCGGTTAGCAAATGTCCACGTGATTGCAGCGTCATTACAGCAGCCCTTCTAGGCGGCGGCGCATCTGCTCTAGCTCGGTATCAGACATTTCGTCCTCGTCGGACTTGTTTGGATCCGGTTGCCCTTCAGCCTCCTGCCAATCTGTTGTTTCGACGTTTGATTCTGGCGGCGCAAGTAGCAAACGATCGGCGTCACTCTGGGGCACAAATCCAGCGGGAACCACTTGGCTATCGTAGCCAACACTCCGACAAAACTCTTCGATCTCGTCTTGGTCAATTTCTTCGACGGCTGGCGCTGGAAAGTCCTGCGCTTCTAGCAGAAGGGCGTAGCGCGTGGCATCATCCTCGTGCTCAAACATCAGGACCAAGTTGCGATCGCCGACTCGAATCGTATGAATCCCTTCATTGTCCGTTCCGGCATTGAAGAGTAGAACAAACACGCGCATGGCATAGACATCTGATAACAATCGTTACTCGATTTTACGGCGTAGCGTGTCGGAGAAGCGGATCAGGGCAAACAAATCTGAAGCGTTGCTGCTGTAGGCTAGAAGCGGTGAGCGTCGAGCAGGCTCAGCCCAATTAGAATCGTGATGCTAAGGGAGCCGACAGCGAACATCAGTGATCGACCGATCGGCACATTCAAAATATAAAACACGGGGTAGAGCAACCGAGCCGTTACGTAAGCGATCGCCGCCCACGCTGCCAGCGGCGACGTTTGCTGCGTCACGTATGCCATTAGTGCAGCGGCGGCAAACAGCGCAAACGATTCAAAGGCGTTCTGGTGCGCCCAAGTTGCCCGCTTCGCATAGTCAGGCAGCTTGTCGAACAAGGCGCGAGGAGCCGCCATATCGTATCCTGCCTGCACTCGACCAACCGCTACCACAAGAAACGGAACGTAAACCAAGATAGCCGTGATCGCAATGCAGTCTAGCAGAATCGTCAGCGTCGGAATTGGAAGCGTAGGCAGTGTCATGGTTTCAAATCGTATTCAGTGAATGCAGTTTGCTATTGAAGCAGCGTCAGAAACCGCCGAATCAGCCCGATCGTCACAGCAGGCACTTCCAACTGTGGCGTCAGTCCAACATTGGGAAGCTCCTGGAAGACGCGAATCGCTTGCGGATTCAGAGCCGCGAGGCGACGACCAATTTCGGGTCCGGTAAACTGCGATCGTTCTCCCCAGATGATTGCGGTAGGGACGGTTAGCTGCGGCACATACAGCGCCAGATCAAAGCATAAATCACCGCGAACAAATGACAGAGCCGCATACTCGCCATTGGGCTGCTGAGCAGATTCTAGATACGCCTCCACAATTTCGGGGAAGATACGATCGGCTTGGGCAAACTGGCGGTTTTCTAGAAAATTGCGGATGCCGGTGCGCGTTGCCACCCCTGCACTGTAGATGAAGCGATCTAGAACGGGCGTGCTGACCAACTGCGCGAAGAAACTGCGGCTGTAGTTCTCGCCAAAGTCCGATAAACCTGCAGCGGTGGTCAGAATCAGGCACTTAAACAAGTCGGGACGGGCGATCGCCGCTCGAATGGTGATGGCTGCCGTCAGCGACGACGCCACAACCGGAACTGGACCCTCGCAAGTTTGCTCTAAAAATTCAGTGATTGTGGAAACATAGTCATCCACAACGTAATTATGAGCGGGATGCTCCGATCGACCCCAGCCAATTAAATCTGGCGCGATCACCCGGTACTCTGCGGCAAATGCCGGATACACCTTTGACCACTCATAGGCAGACGAGCCGCCGCCGAACCCATGCAAAAACACGATCGTTGGTAGATCCGTGGGCAAATCATCTCCTGAAGCTGCCCCAGTGCGCCAGGGTAGTCCATCTGGCGTGTAGTACACCATGCTGCCAAGCTTAGTTGCAACAGAGCGCTGACTGAAGCCAACAGGAATAAACATAAAAATCTCTGGGGCTAGCGGCTAGAGGATAGCTTGATCGTAGAAAAATGAGCGCGCCATAGTACAGCCTCCTGAGGCTGAGATCCCTCAATCCGAGGCGGCTGCGTGAATCCAGTCCAGCAAGATTGGGTTAACCAACTCTGGCGCTTCGTCTTGCGGACAGTGCCCGACCCCTTCCAGCGGAATGAATTTCTGCACTTGAGGAAAGTTTGCCAGGTCGCGACCCAGATCGATCGGCTCCCACGGGTCTTTGTCTCCCCATAGGATAATTGCAGGACAGGGCAACACCTCCAGCAAATCTTCGGGCAGTGGTCCTTGGGAGTAACCCGTAAACGCGACAAACACGGCAGCGGCACCCGCGTCTTTAGCAGGCAGCATCAGCAGATCGATGAGTTCATCGGTCACGGCATCCGATCGTCCGTAGGCTTTGAGCAAAATTTTTCGCACCGTTGCGGGTTGGGCAACCTGCTTAAAAAATGCCTCGCCAATCCAGCTTGCTTTGAGAATGCGCTGGAGAATCGGTGCACCGACACGCTTAAACCAGGGCTGTGTGGCTCGGCGACGATCGTGCAGCAGTCGCAGCGAACAGTTGATTAGCGCGACACGGTGGGCAATTTCTGGACGATCGACGGCTGCCTGCATGACCGCAATGCAGCCCACAGAGTTACCGACTAAAAAAGCAGGCTCTCCAACGATTTCCTTGCAAAAATCTGCAATTTGCTGTCCCCACGTCTCAAATGTGTACTCAGCCTGCTCCCCCGGTTTCAGCGGACCCGGTGCAGGTTTTGCAGAGCCACCAAATCCAATTAAGTCCAGCGCAAACACGCGGCAGGTTTCTGCTAAAACGGGAATGTTTTTGCGCCAGTGTCCGAACGATGCGCCGAATCCGTGCACTAGCACCACCGCAGGTCCACGATCGCCCTGTGCCTGATAGGTAATAGGGAAGCCTTGCCAAATCCAAGTTTGCGTGGTGGAGACAGAAGGAGAGAGGGTCATGAGGAAATGAGGAGTGAGGGAGGACGCGATCGCCTCTTCCATTCTGCCAAACTTTACTTTACAAACCGTGACAATTTATCTCCCTCTATATCTAGGGCTGGTGAGGGCGATCGATTCGCAATTTCTTGTAGGAGAATCATACCAAATCAAAAAATGCCTGCGACAGATAGCGCATCTACAATAAAGCCAAAGCCAGTCACAGAAGCAACGGTTTCAGTCGTTAAATCGGCAATCAATTTGTCCACTTTCGT
>NZ_JACJPG010000373.1 GCF_014695955.1 Leptolyngbya sp. FACHB-36
GTGCGATCGGTGGCGTAGGGGTTAATCACAGCCCCGTACGACTCACTAATGCCGTCGTAGGAAAACGCCCATGTACTCATGTTTGCCTTGCCGAGAATGATTGCCCCAGCCTCGCGCAGTTGCTTAACTGAGAATGCATCCTCTGTCGCAATTAATGATTCGAGTACCTCTACTCCGTTGCTGGTTGGCAGTCCTTTGACGTTGAACGAATCTTTGATCAGAACAGGAATGCCATGCAGTGGACCTAAAACGGTGCCGGATGCTCGCAGGGCGTCGAGTTCTGCGGCTTCATCCAAGGCGTTAGGATTCAGGTAAGCGATCGAATTTAACGCAGGACCTTCAATGTCGTAGGCAGCAATCCGGCTGACGTAGAGCTGTGTTAAGTCATAACTCGTTAACGCACCCGATTTAAATGCTTGATTGACATCTGCAATAGTCGCAGTGGTCAAAGAAAAGGTCGCTGATTCCGTAGCCGTTTGCGATAGATTGAACATGGTAGATGACTGCTGTAGCAGAAAGATCTGCATCGCCTAGTTGCCTGGATTACCGTAATTAATCTCGCTTAAATTTTTTGTAACCTCAGACACAGAGTTAGCAGCCAGGTAATTTTTGGTATACCTTTAATCGAGTAAAAAAAGATTTGCCAAAGAGTTTATGAAGGACAGATTGATTAGTCGTAAAGCAAGTAGAGTATCTAAATTTATTAGAGCGATCGGACTTAGCACAGCTTTATTAACGACTCTTCTATTCAGCGGGAATAGTTTCAGTAAAACTGTTTCAGCTTCAGCCCCGCAGACTTCACTAGCTTCATTGGCAAACCTATCTGGCACACTCACTTACCCCTCCACAACACGGTTGCCGCCTGACGCAGTTGCTTACGTAACGCTGGTAGATGTGTCCCCTCGCCAAGACACTTCTGGAGGAATGATTGCTAGACAAATTTTGAGCAACCTCGGTTCAGCGCCAGTTTCGTTTCAGATGAACTACGATCGCAAAAAAATTTGTGCGGATTGCAGTTACGCCATTCAAGCCCAGATTGTGGTTAAGGGCAAAGTGCTGTTTCGTAACGCGTCAGCCTATCCTGTTCTCACACGCGGAAACCCCAGCATTGTTAACATCTTGCTTAAGCCTGTGTAGGGTAGAAAATATTACGGTGATAGTCGAGAGTTTAGACCTTCGGTTTGCAAACCTCGGAGGTCTTGGAGCGCTTAGAACTACATCGCAGTTCACCTATCTGCCAGTTAGTCGATCGAGTCGATTCCGAATCGCCAAGTCAATCACAGAGCGGAGCAGCGCCAGCGCTCCTAACCCAGATAGCGCAAACGCGACGATCGCCCACGTCTGGTAGGAGCCAACCAGAAGAATGACACCGGACAACAAACTAAACCCTACTAGGCACGCATAGAGCAGGCTGCGGATAGCAAGCTGGATGCTGCGGAGGGCGCGCTCTGTTTCGAGCGATCGCACCCGAATCTGCAACTCCCCCTGCTCTAGCCGCTCCTCCAAGCGTAGAACGAGACGTTCGATCGGGCTAGGTTGACGCAGTTTATAGGCGACAAACTCCCTAGCTTGTCTGGCGAGTTCTCCAAGGCTGCTGCCTTGACCCTTCAGAGTGGTGAGGCTAGTGACGAACGGCTTTGCACAGGCCATCAAGTTGTAGTGGGGGTCAAGCGTTCGGGCAACGCCATCTAACGTTGTCAGCGCCTTGAGAATAAAGGTCATCTTGGCAGGCAAGCGAAACGGCTGCTGCTCAAACAGCGCGTAAACCTCTTTGCGCACCTGATTAAACTCTTGCAGCTCAACAGGTTTCTCCGTGAACTTATCCAAGACAAACCGCAGCACTCGCCGTACTGGGGTCATATCCGAGACGGGTTCAATTAGCCCCATCGTGGTCAGCGTTTCCAGAACTTGATCGGTGTCTTTCCGTAAGATGGCGAAGAACGTCTGGATCATCTGGTCCCGATCGACGCCCTTGATTTCTGCCATCATGCCGAAATCGTAGAAGATCAAGCAGCCATCTTGCGTCACCGCCATATTGCCAGGGTGCGGGTCCGCTTGAAAAAAGCCGTCCTGCAAAAGCTGTTTCAGGTAGGAGCAAATCCCAAGCTGATTGATTTCTTTAACGTTAATGCCGCACGCTTCCAAGCTCTTGCGATCGTTAATCTTAATTCCCGGCAGATACTCCATGGTCAAGACTTTGCGGGTGGTGTACTTGGGGTAGACCTTGGGAGCAAGAATGCGGGGGTAGTCGCGAAAGTTATGGCGGAAGCGATCGGCGTTGATGGCTTCTTGAATGTAGTCAATTTCCTGATAGAGGATTTGGGAAAACTCGTGATAGATCGCTTCAATGTCGTACTGCTTCGTCCAGGGTAAGTAGCGCTGACAGAACCGTACCAGCCGCCCCAGCACCCGAAAATCGAGATCAAACAGGACATCTAGTCCGGGACGCTGCACCTTCACAACAACGTCTTCTCCGGTATGCAGGCGCGCTTTGTGAACTTGCCCTAGGCTGGCAGCGGCGATCGGGACCGGATCAAACTCGCGGTACAGAGTGTAGAGCGTGCTGCCAAGCTCTGACTCAATGATGGTAATGGCTTCGTCTGCGCTGAACTCTGGCACCCGGTCTTGAAGCTGCCCCAGCGCCTGCACGTATTCCAACGGCAGCAGATCGGCGCGGGTAGACAGCGCTTGCCCAATCTTAACGAACGTGGGACCCAGATCCAGCAACGTCCCTACAAGCCACTGCGCTCGGCGGTTCCGATGGCTCGGCGATCGACGAGGAACAGCGCTGTCCAACCATAAATAAAATCCGAACTGCGCCGCCGAAACAACAATATCGGTCTGACGCGCTCGCAAGGAATTTTTGGAGCGTTGCCAGCGGGGAGGCTTGTAGGGTAAGGTTCTGAGCATACGAGCAGCGATTTCGGTTTAGTTTACCCGCCCACAGTCTTCAGTAACACAATAGACGAGATCGCCGTCTGTACAGTCCCTAACCGAGTCGAATTGACGGTGACTGGGGGCGATCGTACGAAAGAATAGACCTAGTTGCTCATCGTGTCTTACTTCCATGCTCTCTTATTCCTCACGTTGGAGTGCCTGCAAAAACGGCACGATCGCCATCGCCAATTCATCGGCGTACTTCTGAGGCAGCGCATGATCGGCATCGGGAAACACGACGAGTTTGGCATTGGGAATTCGGTTGGCGTAGGTTTCGCTGTGCCAGAGCGGGATGGTTTCGTCTCGATCGCCCGTCATCACCAGAGTCGGAGTTTGCACGCGATGGAT
>NZ_JACJPG010000374.1 GCF_014695955.1 Leptolyngbya sp. FACHB-36
TGCGGCTGGCAGCGTAGTCTACAGTGGTTTCAAGCAACGACCTCAGCTTATGTTTGTATCTCGAACGCCCGACTATTCCATCACAAGCTTGAATTCCCTGGATGTTTCTGCCATGAGTCCCATTGGGACAATTCCCATGGTGGTTGAGCAATCGGGTCGAGGAGAGCGTGCCTTCGACATCTACTCACGGCTACTGCGGGAGCGGATTATCTTTCTGGGTACTCCAGTTGATGATGCTGTCGCAGATTCGATCGTGGCTCAGCTTTTGTATCTCGAAGCTGAGGACCCCGAAAAAGATATTCAGCTCTACATCAACTCTCCTGGCGGTTCGGTGACGGCAGGCATGGCGATTTATGACACCATGCAGCAGGTCCGCTGTGATGTTGTTACCATTTGCTTTGGGCTTGCCGCTAGCATGGGAGCATTCTTGCTGACCGCCGGAACCAACGGCAAGCGTATGTCGCTACCTAGCTCTCGCATTATGATTCACCAACCCCTAGGTGGTGCTCAAGGGCAAGCGGTAGACATTGAAATTCAGGCTAAGGAAATTCTTTATCACAAGCGCAAACTGAGCGAGCTGTTGGCATATCACACCAAACAGCCGTTTGAGCGAGTAGAAATGGACACCGAGCGCGACTTCTTTATGTCCGCCGCGGAGGCCAAAGACTACGGGTTGATTGACCAGGTGATTACGAAACAAAATCTCCCCAAAGCGGGAGAAGTGGTTGCAGCAGTCTAACGTGAGAGGCAGATATGTCAAAGTACGACTCCCATCTCAAATGTTCCTTCTGTGGCAAGTCTCAGGAGCAGGTCCGTAAGCTAATCGCGGGACCGGGAGTCTACATTTGTGATGAATGCGTTGATCTCTGTAACGAAATTCTGGATGAGGAACTGTTCGACTCCAGTGCCGCTGCGCCGCAGCCAGTTCCTCGTCGGGAACAGTCGCCGGAGAAGCGCAAAACGCGATCGTCCAGTATCTCTCTGAGTCAGATCCCTAAACCTAGGGAAATCAAAAAGTACCTGGATGAGCACGTCATCGGACAGGACGAGGCGAAGAAGGTTCTGTCAGTCGCTGTGTACAACCACTACAAGCGCCTCAGCTTCACACAGGCCAAAGGCAACGGGAAGGTTGCTGCGGATGATCCGGTCGAGCTTCAGAAGTCTAACATTCTGCTAATTGGTCCAACTGGCTGCGGTAAAACGCTGCTGGCGCAAACGCTAGCGGAAATTCTGGATGTGCCGTTTGCGGTTGCTGATGCCACAACGCTCACTGAAGCAGGCTACGTCGGTGAAGACGTAGAGAATATTCTGCTGCGGCTGCTGCAAGTTGCCGATCTGGATGTAGAAGAGGCGCAGCGCGGCATTATCTACATTGACGAAATTGACAAAATCGCTCGTAAGAGTGAGAACCCGTCGATTACCCGCGATGTATCAGGTGAGGGTGTGCAGCAAGCGCTACTGAAAATGCTTGAAGGAACGGTGGCGAATGTCCCTCCTCAGGGCGGACGCAAGCATCCTTACCAAGACTGTATCCAGATTGACACCAGCAACATTCTGTTCATCTGCGGCGGTGCTTTCGTGGGTCTTGATAAAGCTGTGGAGCAGCGAATCGGCAAAAAGTCGATCGGTTTCATTCAGCCAGGCGAAGGACATACGAAAGAAAAGCGCGCCGCTGACGTGCTAAAGCATTTGGAGCCGGATGATCTGGTGAAATTCGGTATGATTCCCGAATTCATCGGTCGGGTTCCGGTCATGGCAGTGGTCGATCCGCTGGACGAAGATGCACTGACCGCGATTCTGACTGAGCCAAAGAACGCACTGGTCAAGCAGTACCAAAAGCTGCTGAAGATGGACAACGTGATGCTGGAGTTTCGGCAGGATGCAGTCCGAGCGATCGCTCAAGAGGCGTACCGTCGCAAGACGGGTGCTCGTGCCCTTCGCAGCATCGTCGAAGAGTTGATGCTGGACGTGATGTACGAGTTGCCTTCGCGCAAAGACGTGACTCGCTGCATGATTACGCGAGAAATGGTCGAGAAGCGATCGACCGCCGAACTGCTACTGCATCCTTCCTCGCTGCCCAAGCCCGAATCAGCTTAGTCAAGCTTGGAGGCGTTGTTGAGGCTATTTCTTTACGGCATCCTGACTGCGGGTGCCGTAATCTTTTATGGGTTGGGTTTGCTGCTGCTGCTGGCTGGCGGTTTAATTTTGGTGGCTGACAGGGACACGCGATCGATCCCCAGCAAAATTGCCGCGACTGGCACGATTATAAAAGTCGAGTCGCCACTCTCCTCGTCTGCCACGCCACTCATGTGTCCAACCGTTCGCTTTGTGGCACAAAACAAACGTACCTATGAGCATCGGAAGTGCCAAACAACTGTAGTAAAGGAAGTTGTTGTACCGCGATCGAGTGGGCGCGGCGGAAAACGAATCAAAGTAATGCAGCCCCACTACCGCTCAGGGGAATCCGTGACGATCTGGTATCTTCCTAGCAATCCTCAAGATGCGATTGTTGCTGAGAAGTACACGCATCCATTTAAGCGATTGCTGAAACAGGCTTGGGGCTTGTCAGGGTGGAGTATTCCAATCTTTATTGCAGCCAAATGCTTAGAACGGGTTGCCCAGATGACTCGATCGAATAAATCGCTACAATAACTCTACATCGTTGTTCGATTCTGCCTGATCCACGAATGCCTTACGTTTCAGTTCGCAATTTCCCACATTACTACGAATGGATTACCGCATCCGGGCAACCTGAACCGTCCGGCAAACCCGTTCTTATCTTCGTACACGGTTGGGGAGGCTCTAGTCGTTACTGGGAACTCACCGCTCGATCACTCTCTGACACCTTTGATTGCCTGCTATACGACCTGCGCGGCTTCGGACGATCGCAGCGATTCTCTTTCAGAGACGCTTCGCAAACGCGCAATGAAAAACCAGCGCTAGCGGAACCACCCGAAACGGCTGAAGAACTCAGCTACGAACTGGAGAGCTACGCCGAAGACTTGGCAGGACTGCTCGATGCACTGGAGCTAGAGCGAATTTACCTGAATGCTCACTCAACCGGAGCGTCGATCGCCACCTTTTTTCTCAACCTGTATCCAGAACGGGTTGAGCGTGCCATCCTGACCTGTAGCGGCATTTTTGAGTACGACGAAAAAGCATTCAAAACGTTTCACAAGTTTGCTGGCTACGTAGTCAGATTCCGTCCCCGCTGGCTTTACGGGCTACCGTTTGTGGATCGCCTGTTTATGCAGCGGTTTTTGCATCGTCCCCTGTCGGGAGAAATCAGCCGCGCTTTTCTCGACGACTTTTTGATGGCAGACTACGACGCCGCGATCGGCACAGTTTTAACCTCCGTCAGCGAGAAAGCATCCCAAATTATGCCGCAGGAGTTTGCGCGTCTAAGCGTGCCAACGCTGCTTGTGTCCGGGCAGTACGACATTATCATTCCCGCTGAAATGGGACGGCAGGCAGCGGAAATGAGTGGTCTGGTAGAGCACGTAGTGATTCCCGACACGGCGCATTTTCCAATGCTGGAGGACTCCGATACTTACCTACGACTCGTGCGCAATTTTTTGGGGGTTGCTCAAACGTCAGCGATCGCCTGATGCTTGATGGGTAGCACATCGTAG
Source organism: Leptolyngbya sp. FACHB-36 (assembly GCF_014695955.1). Lineage (GTDB taxonomy): Bacteria > Cyanobacteriota > Cyanobacteriia > Leptolyngbyales > Leptolyngbyaceae > FACHB-36. Next base: position 3,633 of record NZ_JACJPG010000374.1, read on the forward strand.
CTGCCAAACACCTTCAGAATTTCGGTGCAGTGTGCTAACTCGTCTAGCGCTGACTGAATCGAAGGCTGCTGCGTGTCTGCCTGAAGATCGATGAAGAATAAATAATCCCCTAACTCCTGTTTTGAGGCAGATCCGAGCAGGCGCTTGGTTGGTCGCGATTCGATTCGACTCATGTTAATTCCACGATCGGCAAACACCTGCAGTGGCTTAACCAGCGCCCCCGGCATATCTCGCACACTAAACGCCAACGATGTGTGGTTTCCCCCCGGAGACGGCTGCAAGCTGAGCACCCAAAAACGCGTACAGTTGTCAGGGTGATCATTAATCGGACAGGCGAGAATCGGCAGATTGTAGAGTCGAGCAGCGCGCTCCGACGCGATCGCTCCCACGGTTGGATTATCCGCTAAGTGCTGCAGCGCTTCAGTTGTAGAGTTAGTGGGAATGAGCTGCGCCGCGGGCAAAAACCGCTCTAACCACGTCTGACACTGCCCTAGCGCCTGCGGATGAGAATAAATGGTTTTCAGCGTATCGATCGTCGATGCCCAAGACATTAGCGCGTGAGAGATCGGCAGAGTCAGCGCCCGCTGAATTTGTAGCTTGTCTAACTGCCACAGCGCATCCATGGTGGCAGTAACGCTGCCTTCAACCGAGTTTTCCACAGGCACCACAGCTAAATTGGTCTGCCCTTGTGATGCGGCTCGAAGGCTCTGGGCAATGCTGGGATAGGGACACAGCAGCGCAGACTCTCCAGTAGTTTGCTCCAGCCAGTGCGTATAGAGGAGAGCGGCGGCTTCCGCATTCGTGCCTGCGGGTCCGAGATGGGCGATCGAAACTGCCATAGCATTCAGGTTTTACACAACCCTACGATTAAACCGTACGTCAAACTTCTGCAAGCGATTATCATTTTTCTCACATTTCTTAGAAAATTTTTAATTAAATTCGTTCTGCGTAGCTCGTAACTTCCGTAAAAACCCTCTTTCACAAGGGGTATAGTGTTTATACTTCACAAGGAACAGCATAATCTGATAAAGATTGTTTAAACTTGTTCACATGCTTTCAACATACTGATGTCCTCATATCGGTGCCCTAGATGGATATTCGCTTCACTGGCTCCCAAGCAGTTGAGATGACAGTTGCCGAGCAGCCGATTCCAATTCAGCACTATCTGCGTCAACCACATCGGATCGTCAACGCTTTAGCCGCTTCTAGCCGAATCGAGATG
>NZ_JACJPG010000375.1 GCF_014695955.1 Leptolyngbya sp. FACHB-36
ACGAAAGTGGACAAATTGATTGCCGATTTAACGACTGAAACCGTTGCTTCTGTGACTGGCTTTGGCTTTATTGTAGATGCGCTATCTGTCGCAGGCATTTTTTGATTTGGTATGACTCGCGATCGCAGCCTCTTAATCAGGCTTGCTGAGAAGGCTGTAACTAAAAATTAATAGTTTGTCAAATTTTCCTGTAGGTATTTTGACTTACTGATTCTTTTTAAGCACACACTTATTAACTTTTGAAAAGAAATGCAGCTAAATCTTGCGATGGTGCCCGTTAGAATCTCATAATCAGTCACCATAAATGGTTGAACTGCAATATTAATCATGGCTGCGTTATGCATCTAGCAAGGCAGTGATTCAGTGCTAAGGCACGATCAGTTCTGAGCGATGAGTTTTCATCAACTTCCAACACACAACAGGAACCCATTGCAGCTACAACAGTGGTATGGGCAGCTTGCCAAGTGAGAGGGTTTCTCTCAAACAAAATTTTTAATTGATAGTTCTCGATTTGGCGCCCGTAGATTCGTACATATGTTAGGAGAGTTGTAATGAGCGGTCTTCTTAATTTTGTCAAAAGTATATTCTCAGGAGTCTTTGGATTTTTAGGTGGACTGGTCAATCCATCGAAGTCAAGATACTTTCTAGAGCTAGAGGATGCTAAGCCAGCAGGGGCAGGTGCCTTACCAGCTAAAGCAATTCCGGCTGAATCTCCGAAACCAACCCCAGTTCAAACACAGTCTCAGCCCGTCGCGGCAGCTAAACTTGAGCCAGTGTCTCAGCCTCCAGCGCCCGCTCTGGCAGCAAAAACAGAACCGGAAGCGGCGTCTGCTCCTAAAGAAGAGACGAAGTCATCAAAAGCAAAGTCTCCCAAAGTAGAAAACTTTGCCTCGGCTGAAAAAGCCCCAGACCAAGCGGCGATCGCAAATGCTCTCAACCTGCCCCAGCCTGCAGTCGCCACCTTTGCACCAAACTATCTGACGCCGACTGCAACCTCTAGCCGTCGCCGCCCCGGTGCCAACATGAGTTCGTATCTAGACATGGCGCGTCAAGTGAAGACACCCGGTTAGATAGGTGGGTGTATCCCAGCCTTAAAACGCAAAGACGTCCAAATTGGACGTCTTTGCAGTATGTAGCCGCAATTAAGTTCTTAGGCTAATAGGCTTCAGCGTTTTCGTAATGCTTTTGCACAACCCACAAAGCGTGGATGATTCCAGGTACATAGCCCAAGAAGGTCAGACCTAAGTTAATCAAGAAGGCAGGACTTAGCCCCATCGTCAGGAAAACTCCCAGAGGCGGCAGCAGAATTGCTGAAATAAATCGCGCAAATTTCATAAGATATCACCAAATTTTTCAAGCTTTCATACTTGCATTCTCCTAAAGCCGTGAGACTAGCTGCCTCTCTCCAAAGAGTCAAACCAGACGTCCCTCAGACGGAGATCGAACAGCTAAGCTTGAGAATTTGTTAGGAAGCAGGTGGAAACTAAAAACCAGTGATAGGATCAAAAATATTCACATAACCCGACCGATTTACCGGAAAACCTTGAAGCGCGATCGCGCTTCAAGGCTGTTGTGTCTCCATAGTCGAGCCGTGGTCCACGTGTCTACAATATTGTTTTACTTGCCGCCGATCGATGGTCACCACTCCTACAAATCCGATTGTTCGCAAACCCTCCAAAGTGGAAGGGCTAAAAGAGCGCAGCAGCTTTTTGCGTGAGCCTGTTGCGTCTGAACTGCTGCTTGACACCACCCACTTCAGCGAAGACGCAATTCAGATTCTCAAATTCCACGGTTCTTATCAGCAAGACAACCGGGATAACCGCATCAAGGGGCAGGAAAAAGACTACCAGTTCATGCTGCGAACTCGCAGTCCCGGTGGTTTCATTCCGCCGCAGTTGTACCTGACGTTCGACCGCCTGGCAGACGAGTACGGTAACCAGACCATTCGCGCGACAACGCGGCAAGGCTTTCAGCTTCATGGCGTGCTGAAAAAGAACTTGAAAGCGGCGATCGCCGCGATCGTCCGCAACATGGGTTCCACTCTGGGCGCGTGCGGCGACGTGAACCGCAACGTTATGGCTCCTCCGGCTCCGTTTCGCAATCGCCCGGAGTATCAGTACGCCTACGAATACGCCAACACGATCGCGGACCTACTGACGCCGCAGACCGGAGCCTACTACGAAATTTGGCTGGACGGCGAAAAAGCAATTTCTGCTGAAGAGCATCCTGAAGTTGTTGCTGCCCGCCAGCGCAACGGTAATGGCACGATCGTCCACGACACCGAAGAACCGCTCTACGGCACTCACTACATGCCGCGTAAGTTCAAGGTCTGCGTCACCGTGCCAGGAGACAACTCTGTTGATTTGTTCTCCCAGGATGTCAGCCTTGTCGTCATCACCAACTCCCAAGGCGAACTAGAAGGCTTCAACGTTTACGCAGGCGGCGGGCTCGGACGCACCCACAACAAAGAAGAAACCTTTCCTCGCGTGGCAGACCCGATCGGCTACGTCGAGAAAGCCGACGTGTACGACCTGATCAAGGCGATTTTGGCAACCCAGCGGGACTATGGCGATCGCACCGATCGACGGCACGCCCGCATGAAGTACCTCATAGAAGACTGGGGCGTGGACAAATTCCGCACCACCGTTGAACAGTATTTTGGTAAGTCGCTCCAGCCCTTTAAACCGCTGCCGGAGTGGAAATATCTCGATTTTCTGGGCTGGCACGACCAGGGAGACGGCAAGCAGTTTGTCGGCATTTCGGTTCAGAACGGTCGAATTAAGAATGACGGCGCATTTCAGCTAAAAACTGCTCTGCGGGAAATTGTGCAGCGGTTCAATCTGCCGATCCTGCTGACTCCCAGCCAGGATGTGATTCTGTATGACATCGATCCAGCCCAGCAGGCAGAGATTCAGCAGATTCTCGATCGCAGTGGCATCAAGCGCGAAACGGAAATCGATCCGCTCGAGCGCTACTCGATGGCGTGCCCTGCGCTGCCTACCTGCGGACTGGCAACCACTGAGTCGGAACGCGCCATTCCTGGTATTTTGGAGCGGATTCGACGGCTGCTTGTAAGTGTGGGTCTGCCCGATGAGTCGTTTATTGTCCGTATGACGGGCTGTCCAAATGGCTGCGCTCGTCCGTATCTAGCAGAGCTTGCCTTTGTGGGCAACGGTCCGAACGTCTACCAGATCTGGCTGGGTGCATCTCCGAATCAAACGCGCTTGGCGAAGCTGTACCTCGACAAAATGGCGATCGATGATTTGGAAACGACTCTGGAGCCACTCTTCGTCTACTTCCGCGATGAACGCAGCCCTGCTGAAAGCTTTGGGGACTTCTGCGATCGCCTTGGCTTCGATGCCCTCCGCACCTTCGCGGATGCCTATGGCTCCATCGCTCCGGTTGCCGACACGATTACTGAAGCAGAAGCTGAGGCGGAAACCGCTGCCGAACTCGTCGCGCCGATCAATGACCTTGACACAGCGCTCTCTACTACAGGTGCTGTTGCCGCCAAAGTGCGCCGCCGTGTCACTGTGCGCGAAGACGTGTACACCCGCCTGCAAGCGATTGCCGCGCAGCAAGGCAAGCCCATTAGCTACTTAGCTACTGAGGCGATCGAGGCATACCTCAAAACCCTGTAGTCTGCAAAAACCTGTAGTCTGAACAACCTAAGGGGGAAGCGATCACGATCGCTTCCCCCTCGTCGTTTAACCTAACAGCAGTTGAATCACAAATAGGTTGGCGATCGTCGAAAGAGAACAAAAATTCGCCGTGTATCTGCTTTTTATGGAATCAACACCGAGAGAGCTTTTAATCTATGAAACTGAGCAAGGAGACGCTCCATTCTCATCCTGGCTAGATTCCTTACGAGATCGTGAGGCTAGAGCAAGAATCAAGAAACGATTAGATAGAGTAGCTTTGGGGAACTTTGGTGACTACCGCTCCGTTGGAGATGGAATTTTTGAGCTTAGAATTGATTATGGACCTGGTTATCGAGTGTACTTTGCGCAAGTTGGGATGCTAATTCTTCTGCTATTATGCGGTGGAGACAAAAGCACTCAGAATCAGGACATCATACAAGTTAAGCAGTTCTGGGCTGACTTTAAACAACGTGGAAATGCCAACAAGTAGGAGCTATCGTTCTTATCTGATTGAGTCTCTCAAAGATACTCAAGAGGCAGCAGCTTATTTAGATGCCGTCTTAGAGGATGGCAGTTTTGAGGAGGTGCGCTTAGCATTGACAAACGTTGCGGAAGCTCAAATCTCAATATTGGAAGATACGCAACTAGTTTCACATCGAAGAGAAATTTACGAAACGCTGTCTCAGCAAAATCAATTGGATTTTTCTACTTTACTAAAAATATTGAGTGAGCTGGGCTTTAGGATATCTATTGCACCTCGGAGAAAGGCTGCTTAATAATTGAGCGTCAAAAGCTGACTTCTCATAACGCGGTTAGAGCAGACCTACAAAGGTTTTGCGCTTCGTTCAAAGTTTTTTATCGCTGTTTAACCACACCGTTAAACACTTGTCCTTAGGAAATTGATACAAAGCCTTCAAACTCCTTTAGAAAAATCACTGAAGCAAGCTAATCAAAGCTTCCAGCAGCGTCTGATTTTGCTCATTAGTGCCTACTGAAATTCGCAGCTTGTCACTCAGTCCTGCCTGCTTGAAGTAGCGCACCAAAATTCCTCGCTCCTTCAGCCCCAGATACAGCCGCTCTGCCTCACCATCTGGCGGAGTCGCCAAGACAAAATTTGCCTGGGAGTCCCGCACGGCGAAGCCCAAATTCTTTAGGTCAACGCTTAGCTTTGCCCGTGACGCCTTCACCTTCTCAGCGCAGGCTTTCATATACGCTTGGTCGCGCATTGCAGCCGCTCCCACTGCGGTAGCGATCGCGTCGATGTTGTAGCTATCTTTCACCTTAAACAGACCCGCTAGCAGAGCCGGATTTGCAACACCAAATCCCAGCCGCAATCCAGCTAGCGAATAGCCCTTGGACATCGTTCGCAGCACGATTACATTCTCAAACTCTCGCACTAGCGGCAGCGCCGAAAATTCGGCAAAGTCGGCGTAGGCTTCGTCGATCGCCAGCACTCCCATCACCCGTCGTGCCAGCTCTCGCAAATCATCCAGCGACACGGAATGTCCAGACGGGCTGTTTGGCGAGGCAATAAACGTGACTGCTCCCTGCGCCGCCACCAGATCCGCGATCGGCAATTCAAAATTCGGTAAATAGGGAATCTCGACCACAGTCGCAGGCTGCATCGCTGCTAAGGTGCGGTACAGCACATACGTCGGCATTGGGTAAACAACCGCGCGATCGTGCCCTTCTGCACAGGCACGAATCAACACATTCAGCACATCATCGCTGCCGTTGCCGACGATTACCCAATCGGGAGGCACATCCAGTGCTTCACTCACCGCCGAGCAAAACTCCCGCGCAAATGGATCGGGATAGCGGCGTAGCCACTCTCCATCGAGAGTCCGCAGCACCGCCATCGCCTC
>NZ_JACJPG010000376.1 GCF_014695955.1 Leptolyngbya sp. FACHB-36
ACGAAAGTGGACAAATTGATTGCCGATTTAACGACTGAAACCGTTGCTTCTGTGACTGGCTTTGGCTTTATTGTAGATGCGCTATCTGTCGCAGGCATTTTTTGATTTGGTATCAGTCCTGGCGTGGTGCCAACTCCTGGTTACGATCACCTGGGGCTGAATGATGAGCAGTTGCAGGCATTTGTGAACAGTCAAGCTGTCACCATTCATTCCATTAGGACGAGTCGGCACGCCCGATGAAATCGCCAAAGCCGTTGTCTTTCTCGCGTCAGATGACAGCAGCTTTGTGAACGGCATTGAGCTGTTTGTTGATGGTGGTATGGCACAGATTTGAAGCGTCCAAACATAGTCATCACCAAAACAATCAAAGTATCTCTTGTTATGACTGCAAAGAATGGCATTATCAGCCAGCCTAGTCCCTATTCGGTGACTGAAACCATCGATCGCTTAGTCGCCACCCTTCAATCAAAAAGCATCACTATTTTTGCCCGCATTGATCAGCAGGTGGAAGCCGATAAAGTGGGATTCAGCCTGCGTCCAATGCAATTATTATTGTTCGGTAGCCCGCAAGCTGGAACGCCGCTGATGGTTGCAGAACCGACAATCGCCCTGGATTTACCGTTAAAATTGGCGGCTTGGGAAGCGGCAGATGGCAAGGTGTGGCTGAGTTACGACGATGCCCGTTACTTACAACAACGGTTCTCGCTCTCCGATGCATTGGTGAAGCACATTGATGTCATTGCATCGCTCATCCATCAAGTACTTCTCTAAGCAGCGTTTTAATCCACTCATTTGGATACTTAACTATGACGGACTATCCTCCTAGCGCTAAGGACATTCGCGGTCCATCACCATTGATTGCGATCGCCAACGAGCCACCCGCCAAGCTGATTGTCGATCCACCGCTGCCCGAATCGCTGGCTCAGGGTCGCGTCTTCATCCAGTACCGCACAGAGAACCTACGCGTGTTGCCCGTGTTCGGCGAAGGTGCCCTCGACGTATCGCCGCGCATCGGTCACATGCACATTACCGTCGATGACGCGCCCTGGCACTTTGTTGATGCCAGCGGCGAAACCATCATTCTCGTCGGATTGGAACCGGGTCTGCACAAGGTGCTGATCGAGTTAGCTGACCCTACACACAAAGTCATCACCAGCGAAACGGTGACGTTCACGCTGCCCGCTCCTAGATCATGAGTGGGCACCCCATTCTCCTCCCAACTGACCTTCGCACATGACACAAACAAGATTCACACTATGCCTTTATCAGGTAGTGGATTTGGATTCCTTCATAAAGGCAGTTCGGTCGATCAGAATCTCGAAGATCAACATTTCGAGCACTGTCATGATGATTGATGTTGTTGCACTGTTAATTCATTAAGTGCCTCTTTGAGCAACGCCTCAATCCACTCGCTTGGATATTTGACTTGAAAAAAACACGTTTAAAGCTTACTGGCTTGAGAACCAGTCTCAGCCGTATGCCTGCTTCTTTTTTTAGTATGGTTCTCGGTTTAGTGGGGCTAGGAAGCTGCTGGCGAGTAGCTGGTAAAATCTGGCAGCTGCCTGTCTGGGTTGGCGAAAGCATTATGCTGCTTGCCGCTGCCGTCTGGTTCATGTTGTTGCTGCTTTATATCAGCAAGTGGCTGTGGGCGAGAGAGGGTGCTCTAGTTGAGTTCAAGCATCCCATTTTGTGTTGTTTTATTGGGTTAGTGCCTGTGTCTACGTTGCTGGTGGCGCTAGCGATCGCGCCCTATTCCCATGCGAGCGCTGTGGCGCTATTCGTGGTCGGCGCGATCGGTCAGTTGAGTTTTGGTGTATATCGTTCCGGTCAGTTTTGGATGGGTGGACGCAAGCCAGAAGCAACCACGCCTGTACTTTATCTGACGGGAGTTGCAGGGAGTTTTGTCAGTACGATCATTGTCAGTAGCCTCGGTTATCGAGAATGGGGCGTGTTGTTTTTTGGGATGGGGATGTTCTTGTGGCTGGGACTGGAATCCATCATCATGCAGCGCCTCTACCTGTTGGAAGCGTTACCCAAACCCCTACGTCCAACGCTCGGTCTTCAACTGGCGCCCCCTGCTGTCGGCTGTGTTGCCTACCTGAGCATTACCAGCGGTCCGCCCGACATCTTTGCCCAAATGCTCTTGGGCTACGGCTTGTTGCAGGCCTTGATTCTACTGCGGCTGATGCCGTGGTTGTTTCAACAACCCTTTACTGCATCTTATTGGGCATTCACGCTCGGTATTGCTGCCTTGACGCTGGCATCCTTGCACTTTGTGGAACGCAGCATGACTGGCATGATGGAAAGCTTGGCAGTACTACTCTTCATTGGTGCCAATATCGCGATCGGCAGTATTGCCTTGGGAACGGTACGACTGCTGCTGCGGGGCAAACTTCTGCAGGCAGCAATATCCGCAAAAGCGGACTGAACCCAATCGATCGTCGAGAAGATCTTTAAATCAGCGATTGCAGTAGAAAAGCGTGAAACACGAGCCATCGCGAGATTCCCTAGCCAACTTGCTGTTGCCGCTTGCCCTGATTTTGGGCTTAGTGTTGCTGCTGAGCCTGAACACAGGCCACGCTGATGGCGTATCTGAGTCAGTCCGCTAGAAGCATGGCTGAAAATCATGGTGGGCTATCTAGCAGCAGGGGCAGAAATTGCAGCGGCAGTGGTCATTGATGGCGCGATCGTCCGAGGGAGCACAAGCTATGTACGCCAGCTATTCTTCCGTAAACAACCGCTTGATGCCACCGAAGGGATTCGTCTCTTAGGACGTGTGCTGGCATTAGATCTAGGATTTACTGTTGCCAGTGATATTCTCCGCACGGCAGTAGCACCAACGCACTAAGACATCTTGAATTTGAGCGCGATCGTCCTATTGCGAACACTGCTTAACTACTTTCTAGAACGTGAAATCCAGCAGGGAGAACAACGCCATTCACCAGAGCAATTTGTTTTCACAACATAACTCCACTATCACCGCATAATTTCCACAATCTCATCTGTGGATAAAACGGCATTGGCAATATACCCAAAGTTAATCAGTGCCGCCTTGTAGCCATCACCCAATTCTGGATGGCGCGGAGCTGCTGTTGCATCCTTAACGACGAGTACCTCAAAGCCCTGTTCGATTAAGTCGCGGAGGTGAGCTTCAACACAAAGATTTGCCAACATCCCCAGCAGAATCACTTTGCTGAGGTTACGCTTCCGCAGTTGCAAACCAAGATCGTTATTTTGCGGTCCATAAACCTTGTGAGGGTTGACCACAATCGTCTTGCCATCTTCAATAAAGGGTTTGTAACGATCGAGCCAGTCAGCACCCGATCCTAAGAAACCATCAAGCGTTAAAGGTCCACGGCGATCGAACTCCTTGACCCCCAGCATCATCTGCTCCAGGGTGCCGGTAATTTTCCAGTTATAGTCAGTCGGATAGTAGTAGTGGGGGGAAATAAACACTTCAAAGCCATTCTGCTTGGCGGCTTTGAAGACGCGTTCGATGTTCTCGACGGTCTTATTGTCTTTGACGCTTTCACCAACCAGATCCCAGGAGACTCCTGTTTCGCTTAAGACATCGTTTTGTGGATCAATCACGACGATCGCGGTGTCATTCTTGTTGATATTCATGTTTCTCCTTGTTTATATTTACAGGGTTCTTCTCGTTAGGTGCGATCGCACTGAACGGTCTCAATCTCGTTCGCCTGTTCAAACGCGAACTGTGAAATCGATCGCCATCTGACTTACCCAATAAAGATTGAATAAGTCAGAGTGCTCTTAAGCCCGCGATCGCGAAGCCCTGCCCGCAAAACGCGATCGTCATACCTCGACAAAAGCGAGAATTCATCGCAACGGCGGGCAAAAAAAATCGGTTTTTATTACAGATATTTCTTCAGTTCAGCGGCTGCGTGGACAAACAGCGAACGAACCGCTGGAACCTCGGCTAAACCAGTCAGCAGCCCAAAATCATGAATCATGCCGTTGTAACGCACGGTTGTCACTGTCACTCCAGCCTCATCGAGCTTGCGTCCATAAGCCTCGCCACCATCACGCAAAATATCACTCTCTGCCACCTGAATTAACGCTGGAGGTAAGCCTTTCAGTTGCTCAACCGTCGCCTGTAGGGGAGAGGCATAGATATCTTTGCGCTTTGCTGGGTCAGGGATGTACATGTCATACATCCACTTCATCCCTGGTGTAGTTAAGAAACGTTTGTCACCAAATTGGTGATAAGATTCCGTTTCAAAATCAGCATCGACGATCGGCCACATCAAGATTTGCAGCTTAATGTGCGGCCCTCCCTTGTCTTTTGCCTTCAATGCAGTCACAGCCGTCATGTTGCCACCGACACTGTTTCCGACAACTGCCAGATTTTTGCCATCAACCCCAATCTCTTCACCGTGTTCGGCAACCCATTTGGTCGCGGCATAGATCTCATTAATCGCTTGTGGGTATTGAGCATCTGGAGTGCGCGTGTAGTTGACAAAGACACCCGCAAACCCAGAAAGCACAACGAGATTGCGAACCATGTGCTTGTGCGTTGGATAATCGCCCAACACCCAACCGCCGCCATGAATAAAGATGAAAACAGGCAATATGCCTTTGACCCCTTCAGGTCGCACGATATTGAGTGTAATCGTGTAACCATCAGCAGTAATCGTCTTCTCAGACTCTTCAATGCCGGAAAGATCGACTGGAACGGAAGCCTGTGCATCCGCGAAAATTTGACGTGCCTTGAGTGGAGGTAATGTCTCTAGAGGCACACCTCCTGAATTCAGCTCTTTCAAAAATGCCTTCACCTGCCTGGAAAGACGTGGATCATCTGCAACTTCCAAAATCTTTGCTTGTGAGTTTACTTGAGCAACCATGACATTCTCCTTTGATATGTAGTAAACAATTTGTTGAAATGACACTGTTAAGTGAATTGAATTAACAGTGATCCTTGATCAGCAGTGATTGTGGAATGGCAATCACTTTCTACTGACATCGTTTCCCAGCCGGAACTATTTGTCGCGGGTGAAAAGGTTATCGACCTAGCGAGTCGCTGCCCCGATCGGTTGTTTCCACACTGCAGCAGCATAAAGCGAGTTCTCAAAATCGGGGGCAATATCGCCTGTGATACGTGCCTCGTGATGCGCCCAGTCCTCAAAGAATAAGTCGTGACTAATGCGCGATACGATCGCCGGTACGTCGCGACGGATGCTGTGTATGTCACCGACTGGCAAGCCGAAGCTGACTAAACCAGCAGGATTAAATACGTGAATATCTTTCAGATAAGGGGCAGTGCCAGGTACTGTTTCTTGGTATTCGTGGGCGCTACCGAGGTAAGGGTGCATCCCCAAACCGTCGTCACGCAGATCTTCTGGTGGCTCGTAGCGATCGCGCCAGAGAGCAATATGCTGGGCGAAGTCGGCTAGTTCGGGACGCTTTGTTGGGTCAACGAAGTAACCCGTGCCAGCGATCGCAAAATCAAACTCGAAAACATCATCGTTCACCTGAATGGCAATCCGTTCGCCCTTGGCGGCGGCTTCCGCATCACCTATTTTCTGTGCCGATTTCCAGGGTGCAGATAAGTGGATGTGAAAGTTTGGGAAAGCGATCGCTCGCTTAATCGAATTCGGGGGTGGCGCGGTACCTGCCTGATGAAAGCGCCAAGCTTGAAACCAGCGGGCTGCATCGGGTAGTTGGGGATAATTGTCGTAAGCACCAGGGTAGTCCCGTACCCGAAGTAATGACAGAGATGCGATTTCCGATCGCCGTACAAATAGGTGTACTGCCTTAGCTCCCGATTCCAGCGCCACTCCTGCTGCATCGAAAGCTGAAGCCGCCGCACCCAGCACCGCCACAGTCTTACCGCGCAGTGCTTCAAAATCGATGGCATCGGCAGTATGCGCGTACAGCGTGCGGGGTAAATCAGCCAGGACTGGAGGTATGTATGGACCACCCGTGCCAGCCACGCCATTAGCGAAGATAATTTTGCGCGTAGTCTCTACCTGCGGGACACCGTTTACCTCAAGGTGTAGACGGAAGAAACTTGCGGCTGGCTCAATCCGCACCAACTTCGTTCGGTAACGAACCTGGATACCGAGGAAATGCCGGTACCAACTGAGGTACTCAGCCCAATCCACTCGCCCAATGCGATCGATCTGCGCGTAGGCTGCCGCACCATGCCGCGCTTCATACCAGGCTTGAAAGGACAATTCTGGGATGCCTAGTTCTGGGCCAGGCAGATGTTTCGGCGTGCGGAGTGTTCTCATCCGCGCTCGTGTCAACCACACGCCTGCATGAGCCTCGTCATCTGCTGCATCGATCTCCGTCACGCGACCGATCCCAGCACGCCGTAGCGCAAATACAAAGGTGCTACCGCTGCCGCTGCCACCAATTATTGTGACATTGTGATCGATACCAGGACGATCGGGTACCCAGTTTTCTGGATCAGGACCGAGCAGGCGTAGTGCCTCGCGGGCAGCAAAATCAAAATTGGTCATTGTTGTCATGTCGATTTCCTCAAATCTCGTCGCAATGGATGAAAAAGTCGGAATAGCAGACCATTAAGCTGTTACTAAGTTCTTGTTCGCGGGTTTGGATTGCTAGAGCGTGGTATGAACTTGTTAGGCTAGATAAACTAAAGAAATGGAACGAAAAGCATATTCGAGTGATGTAAGTGACGAAAAATGGGTATTTGGCAAAAACATTAGTGGGTCTGCATTTGATGACCTTTGCTGTTCTTATGCTTAAGCGATTTGCACAGTTGAGTTTGCAAAGTGCATGGCACCCTCTAGCATGATGTTCTCCACAACGTGAGTGGTCAGAAAGCGGCGAATATGGTCTGCGATTGTCTCTCTCCTCTTCCAGAGCAAAATGTCCTGTATTGAATAAATGAAACTCAACATCTTTCAGGTCGCGCTGATAGGGATAAGCACCTTCAGCAGGGAAGATATAGTCATTCTTGCCCCACACAATCAGGGTTGGGGGCTGATACTGGCGAAAATATTCTTGCCACTGTGGGTATAACGGTGAATTGGTGCCATAGCTATGTAATAATGCCAGCTGAATCTCACTGCTGCTAGGGCGAAGGAGAAGTTGATCCATATTTCAGATATCTGGGCTGATCGCTGGCTCGATTGCATCCGGTTACCAAAGTTCCTAGCAAGAGCATGGCGCTTAGCAATGAGTACGGTTTCATGAACATCTTCGGTTGTCTCCCTTTGTCAATGTCGAGTTCTCTTGCCTTGCAGTCAGATTTGCAACGCCTGCCTCTACTGCCTCTATTGATCCACAAGCAACCTGTTTGACCAAGGGAAGATTGCTCACTTAAAGAAATTAGGCTTGATTATTGGCTAGTGCGTTGTATGTCATTAGAGTCCCAAAGGGGCGCACCTAACGGTTGGGGGAGTGGAGATTGAGGGTGAGTGGATGATCGGCAAACAAAGGATCGAAACGACAATTAACCCAAGCCAGACGCAAATGTATTAAATGATTAAATCCTGGCTCACTCCAACGCATTCCTGTTCCCTTAAAGCGTTGTTCAATCAGCCACTTGCAAGCACTCTCTACCATGCCTGAACCAATGGGCAGTCCTGATTTTTTGAACTGCCGATACTGAAGGTGAGTCAGGTGGGTTTTGAGATACTGCCGAACTCGTTGCAACACGGGTTTAGCTGATGCAGGAGTGGAAGGATATTTCACTAAGTGTCCGAACTCTTTGACAATGCGATGCACATAACCGTGTCTCAATTGATGACGCAATCGTTCAAATCACTGTTGAGGAGTACGAGTAGGTAACGTGTTGCCATAAGCTTCGGCAGCATCCCAGAGTTGTTGGGCAGCATGATAAAAATCCAAAATTTCAATGGCAATGTCAGACAAACGTTGTTGATACAATCGCCAGAGTCCTCGTGCTCCATCGGAGATCCAAACCACTTGAGGGGCAGTGGTCATGCCTTGACGCAATGTCTCCAGGTGCAGACGCGGTTGCAGGGCATCCATGTCTCCGAGGACTGCGACTAAACGCCGTTGCTGCAAACGAGTCACCCGCCGACCGCTTCGAGTTTGAACCTGTTGGAGACGGGCAAGCACAGCAATCTTGACTTCTTGAAAGCGAATTCTGCCTTTAGCCGTGCCAAGATGGGGACGAAACGGCACACTCACCCCATCAGCGGCGATCACCAAAGGCAACGCTGCTAGCATTGGGGCGAATGACTCACTCATCGGCTCAATGCCCTTTGCCAGTTGCTCCAGTTCACCGTCTAATTGATGCATCGCCTGCCGTCCAAACTGCTGCACCCAGTGCCACAGGGTATCGCCACTGATGCGAACGCCACACAATTGCGCCAATAGTTGCTCTGCTAACTCAAACGGCAGAAACACTGCCAGTAAACATCCCAGTCGCACCAATTCCATCGAGGTTTGCTGGTAAGCCGTGATGCCAAGCACTGCATCAAACGGGGTGCAATAACTTCCAGCACAACGATTGGGACAGCGTCCGACCCGATGTCTCCACTCCACCCATCCCACTAACGTCAGCATCCGCCGACTGACAAATCCTTTGCTCTCGAATTGACAACCGCATTGCGAACAATGTCCCCACACCTGCGGTTGCTTGGCTCGTTCATTTAAGTGATGCTCTACTAATGTTTTGGCAAACCACAGTCCAATTTGCCATGCCGTTAAAACCAGACTGGCAATTGTGATACTCGTTTGCAGTTTGTCATAAAGCGGTTGCAGTTTAGGGGTCTCGAGTTCAGGGGGGAGTGAGGCGTTAGCATGGAAGCAGAAAAGTTTATTGTTGGGGGTGTCCGCTCGGGCACCCCTTTTTTGTCTCCTCTTCTATTCTCGCTAATCCTCTTTACAGTCCCCCAACTGTCAGATGTGCCCATCTGCGGTGTAAATTAAGCGAACTTGAGGATAGAGGAATGATTGTGCTTAATTTTGAACACAGCTAGTTAAGTTGACAATACCTTCCATCCTTCGACAAGGATTGGCAACCATCATCAACCGTGACCCTGACATGCTGTGGCGTTTCAAAATTTCTCTGCACCATCAAGGAATGAGGGTTCCATCCGAAAAGACAAAGTGAAATTCTCAATAAGGAATGAAGCAGACGATGGGCACACTTGCTACCTAAAAGCCATAGCAGCGGAACTTGGAGCAATATTTCGGTGTGCTTAGCCTTACGGCATGCGATTATGCCCAAGCAATATGGCTCGAGCTATGAACTTCAGCAGGCGTGGGGCACGTATGGGGTGCCGCAGTATTTGTATACGGATGGGGGCAAGGAATTCCACTCGAAGCACTTAGAGCATGTGGCGAGTGAGTTGAAGATCGTGCTGTGTCAGCGGCGCTATCCGGTCGAAGGCGGCATTGTAGAACGCCCGTATGAACGTTCAACAGCGAAGTATTTGCCACGCTACCGGGGTACACGGGTGGGTCGGTCAAGCGTCGTTCCAACCAAGCCGAATCGAGCGCGACTCTGACCCTGATGGAGCTTGAAAAGCATCTGGTGCGCTATGTGGTGGATCGCTACAACGTGAACATTGACGCGCGAATTGGGGATGAAACGCGGCTGGGACGCTGGGAAGCGGGACGGATAGCGCAATTGCGGTTGATGAGCGATCGCGAGCTGGATATTTGCTTGATGCGGCGGGATCGGCGAGTGGTGTATCGAGGAGGGTACATTCAATTCGCGAATCTGAGCTATCGGGGAGAGCATCTCGAAGGCTACGCTGGCCGATGGGTGGTGCTGCGCTACAACCCCCGGGACATCACCAGCCTATTGATTTACCAGGAAGCAGGCGGCAAAGACGAATTCTTGAGTCGTGCCCACGCGGTGGGGTTAGAAACGGAAAGCTTGTCGTATGCGGAAGCGCAAGCGATGAGTCGGCGATTGCGGCGAGCGGGACGCAGCATCAGCAACCAAACGATCTTCACAGAGGTGCGATCGCGCGATCGAGAAGTTGAGGAACAACAGCATCGTCAGACGAAGCGCGTGAGCAAAGGATCGAAGCCTGCTGGGGTGCGACCCGCGGTGACCCCAACGCCGGGTGAACCAGAACCAGAGATCGAAGCAGAAGCCCCCCCTTTGCCAATCAAAGTCCGAAACCGGCGGGTGTACGACTACGAAGCGAAGAAGCAGGAGTATGACTTGTGGTGAGTGATCTATTGGGCAAGCGGGAATCCACTGCGCCGGTCGGTTCAGAGCGGTGTGATGTGAATCGAGCCGAAATTGTGCGTTTGCAACGGCGATGGGTGGTGGAGTTAGAGCAGATGGAGTTGTTTCATCGGTGGTTGGACGGCAAGCGATCGGCGCGCCAACCGTGCCGTGTGGTGGGAGACTCGCGCACCGGCAAAACCATTGCCTGCGATGCCTACCAGCTCAACAACCCACCGCAACTGATAAGTGGCAGTTCGCTGATTGTTCCTGTTGTCTACTGGCAGTCGCCGCCCGAGAGTGGCAACCGGGAGATGTTTGAAGGGATTTTGAGTGCCTTGCTCTATCAACTCAGCCATAGCACCCTGTCCGAGATGCGTGGGCGAGTCCACCGCACCTTGAAAGCCTGCCAAGTGGAGATGCTCATCATTGATGAAGCGCATCGGTTGCGCCCGAAAACCTTTTCGGATTTGCAAGACATCCTGGATGCCCTGCAAATTGCTGTCGTGCTGGTGGGCACGGATCAATTAGACGCGGTGACGCGGCGGGATGAGCAGGTTTACCGTCGGTTTATGGCTAGCTACCGATATGAACGCCTGACGAGTGTCCAACTGTTGGAGACCAGCGAGATTTGGGAGACCCATGTGCTGAAACTGCCGCGGCCTTCAAATCTGGGCAGTGCCAAAATGCAGAAGATTTTGGGTGCGGCCACCAGCGGCTATTTGGGGTTGCTTGATCGGATTCTCCGGGAAGCGGCAGTGCGCTCACTGGAGCGGGGTTTGCCGCGCATCGAGTTGAACATTCTCAGTGAAGTGGCTGCCGAATGTCGATGAGCGAATCCCCTGAAGGTGAGGGTTGGATCTTTCAAATCGCTCCGGTGCTGGGAGAGAGTTTTGGGCATTACTTGGGACGCTTCCGCCGCGCCAATTGTTTGAGCCGGGTTGGGTTGGCTGAGTGGATGACCACCGATGTGCGGATCGTGCTGGCTGGGAGATGCCTTCCTGTGGGCAGCCGCTCAGTGCCGCGCAGTTAGCCAAGATCTCAACCTTATTGGGACTGTCTGTAGCACAGCTTGTCGCGATGCTACCAGCGGAGCGATCCAAAACCCAGGTTGCGACCCGCCTGTGCCCCAAGTGTTACGTGCACACCCCGATTCACCAGCAAGATTGGCAACGTGCAGAATTGACGCAGTGTGCGTCCCATGAGCAGCCCTTTCTGACGGCTTGCTCTGGGTGTAGCACTGTGTTTCGCGTTCCCGCTTTGTGGGAAAACGGCTGTTGCGAGCGATGCTGGTTGCCATTTGGGGAGATGGATCACCGTCGCGGCAATCAAGCCGACTGAGCCAGTAGCAATTTGATGATCCAGGTAATCTCTCTGCCGCCCGATGGCTCATGATCCTGTTGGAACTGTTTGCGAAGCTGCTTGAGGAGCGCATCCTAGGCCAGAACGTCCCCATCATACGTCCACTGAGCGGGCGTCAATCTGCGGGAAATGATGGCGCGAGATCGACCAATTTGCGCTTGATTAAGTGTGAGACAGGCCGCGAAAAAGACGGGTTGCAAGTCTTGAATCTGCCGTTCCAACTGCGCGAGTTGAAACCGCAGCTCAATCATGGCATCAATGACCTCGATGGGGTCAAGCAGGTTGGGGGCGGGTGGGTCGATCGCGGTGCGGGGTGGATGGGGATCTAGCTTCATGAAGCTGCTCAAAAGTGCGGTGAGTAAGGCTACTGTAAGCGCGATCGAGCGGCACTTTAGCGGAAGAAACTCTTAAAGTTGCCAAACGGTTGGGTTGAAGCCAGCCGAGTGGCGCAATTGCCGCGCAGCCGATTTGGCCGACTTGTCGAGACGCGATCACCTTTAGCTTTATGAGCGAACGCGACACATCCCTTGCTGAGCCGGCACCAGCGGGAACATGATCGCCTGAGTTGGTGGGAGCGGCTGAAGCGGAATGCGCGGCAGGGGAGTGATGGTGTCGCGTTTCAGGCTGTTTGTCGGCGATCTCGCGCTGGATGACGGGTTGTTTCATCGGCTGAGATGTTTAGTGAGTCATAGTTTGAGTGATGTAGTATGGCAATTTTTGGTAGTATGGCGCTGGGTGACGCCAGATTTGGGGATTGTTTTAGCGGCATAGTTTCACGGTATTTGTCGCGCTCGCTTGTATAGGGATGGAACTGGACCGATAACAGAGCGTTGCGGAGCATCGCTTTGTGTCATTAAACTGCCACAGAAAGTAACACGTTGATTGACGTGAGCGAGGATAGAATCAGGCATAGTGAGATTGGAGAACGATCGATGCCTGAAGTCGTTGATCCAGGAAGATCTAATCCGGCTGATAGAGAGCCAGTTGCCGTTCTGCGCGTGGACGAAGATGAGACGTGGGAGATCGTGGAGCCAGCCTTAGCGATCGAGATTCAGCAGCGAATTGCAGTGATTCAAGGACTGCTGGCTGCGGCAGGCACAAAAAGCTATGGCAAAGTGCAGCAGCGAGCAGCAAAAGAATTAGGCATTAGCGTCCGTAGTTTGCAGCGCCTGGTAAAACGATGGCGCGAGCTTGGCATCGCCGGGTTGAGCAAGCAATCGCGATCGGATCGTGGAGCAGCCAAAATCAGTTCAGAGTGGCAAGAATTTGTGGTCAAGACGTATCGAGACGGCAATCGAGGGAGTCGATCGATGAGTCGAGCGCAAGTTTGACTGCGGGTCAAAGCCCGCGCTACCGAACAGGGCAGTGAGAGCTATCCGAGTCGAACGACGGTTTATCGCGTCTTAAAACCGTACATTGAGAAACAGCAGCAGGTGCGCTCGGTTGGGTGGCGCGGCGATCGCATCACGCTCAAAACCTCGGATGGATTGGAGATTGGGATCGAGTGGTCGAATCAAGTGTGGCAGGTGGACCATACCCGCGCCGATGTGTTGGTGGTCGATCAAAGTGGTGGGATATTGGGGCGACCGTGGTTAACGATCGTCATCGACACCTATTCGCGGTGCATTATGGGGATGCACTTGGGGTTTGATGCGCCGAGTGCATCAGTTGTGTGTTTAGCGCTGCGCCATGCGATTTTGCCCAAACAATATAGTTCTGCGTATGAATTGCAGGGAAGTTGGGGGACGTATGGGCTGCCGCAGTATTTGTACACGGATCGGGGCAAAGATTTTCGCTCGCAGCATTTGCAGCAAGTGGCAACCGAGTTAGGCATCGTGCCGTGTTTGCGTCCGAAGCCTTCAGACGGAGGCATCGTGGAGCGACCGTTTGGCACATTCAACACGCAGTTTTTCTCCACCCTTCCCAGTTATGTCAGCAGTAACGTGGAGACGCGATTGCCTGTTGCAGAAGCTGAAGCGTGTTTCACATTGATGCAACTAGAGCAATTATTAGTGCGTTATATCGTGGATCACTACAACCAGGGAATTGATACTCGTATGGGTGATCAAACCCGACTGAGGCGATGGGAAGCCGGGCGGATTGTCCAACTGCCGTTGCTGGGCGATCGCGACTTAGATCTGTGTTTGATGCGCCGGGACGAGCGCCAGGTGTACCGGAGTGGCTATCTTCAATTTGCCAGCCTCACCTACCAGGGTGAGCATTTAGCGGCCTAAGAAGGGGAGAGCGTAATTTTGCGCTATAACCCGCGCGACATCACCACAATTTATGTTTACCTACTCCAAGACAACCAGGAAGTGTTTCTGACCCGCGCCCATGCAATGGGATGGGAAACGGAAACCTTGTCCTACCGGGAGGCACAAGCCTTACAGCAAATTTTAAGTAATTAGCCCCGCTTTGGTAAGCTAGTCAGTGAAGAATCTACCCGGTCGGTAAAATGCCTGTCGCCTATTCCACTGACTTACGGACCCGGATCATCG
>NZ_JACJPG010000377.1 GCF_014695955.1 Leptolyngbya sp. FACHB-36
ACTCAGAGCGACCTGGTTCGCCCCTCGCAGCTGACGCCGCAGCGAGTCTCAATTCTGTACTCGAATCTGACGGAGCCGAGCAGCCAGGGTGGGGATACGATGGAAATGGAGTACGGTGCTCGGTTTGCCCAGGCAGCGGTTGCCGCTGGGTGTGCTGGGGGTTCCCGAAGTACTAATGCAAAACGGCGAGTTTTGCTGGTGCAGACAAATCGATTGACTGGTGAATCGAAGACGATCGATCGCCCCGTTGAAGCGCTCCTCAAAAATCCGACTGATAACGGAGAGAATCCGTTTCTAATGCCCCAGGACAGCCTGGTTTGCTACGATTCAACTGTCACGAATGTGAGCGGTGTGCTTCGGATTATCAGTAATGTCTTCAGCCCCTTCTTCTTAATTCGGGATCTATTTAGCAATGACTGAGCTTTCAAACGTTTCTCCCTCTCCCTCGGCAGCCTCTGATGCAGCCCGTGGACTCCGGTATCTAGCGCTTGCGGTTCTTGCCAATGCCGCCCTCTGGAGCGTTGCCTTTCTGCTAATGAAGGATGCTCCCAAAGTTTTCTCCAGCCAGTGGTCCGTGATTTTCTTGGGTAGAGGTACCCAGGCAAGCGTTAGTTTGCCAAACATTGGTTCTGCCTCGGCGCAGGCGGAGTCGCCATTCAACCGCGACAACGACGTGAAGGCGAGCTACAAAGAAATCATGTCCACGGATGTGGTGCGTAAATCGGCTGCGGACAAGCTAGGTTTGTCGCCGAGCCAGTTCGGCAAACCTCGAATCGAAGTCGTCGAAGGCACCGCGCTGATGAACTTTGATATCGCTGGCGCAACGCCTGAACAGGCGCAAAAAAAAGCCTACGCAGTTCACGAAGCGTTCCAGGAGCGCTTGAACCAACTGCGCGTGCAGCAGGCAGCGGAACAGGAAGCCGGGTTTGAAAATTCGCTCAGCGTCGCCCGTAAGAAGCTAGAGACGGCACAGCTACGGCTTTCGGACTACAAAGTCCGCTCTGGTCTAGCCTCTAATGATCAGGTGAATCAGTTAGCGTCCAACATTGAGGGTCTGCGGAGACAGCGGGCAGAAGTTGCCGCTCTACAGCAAGAATCGGTAACGCAAGCGCAGCAGTACTCAAGAAATCTGAATGTGAGCTCGCGGCTGGCGGGAGATGCCTTTGCGCTCCGGGCAGATCCGCTGTTCCAGCAGTACGTGCAGGACTACAGTGAGGCAACGGCGCGGCTGACCGACATCAGTTCTAAATTTGGTCCTAACCATCCGGCGGTTGTCAAAGAAGTAGAACGACGGACGGCAACCCAAGCGGCGTTGCAAAGCCGTGCCCAGTCGCTGCTGGGGCGTCCAGCGGATACCACATCGCTTGCTCGGATTAATGTTGGTGGTGGCAGTGCTCAAGGAACGGCGCGAGAGGACCTGTTTAAGAGCGTGGTGACCAGCGACGTAGAGCAGCGCGGCTTAGCGGCTCGCGCCCAGGAACTCGATCGCCAGATGGCAGGACTGGAGCAGCGACTTGGGGTTTTAGCTCAGCGAAGCTCAACCTTGGAGGCGCTGAATCGAGACATGCAGATTGCTGAGGCGGTCTTCTCCTCGACGCTGGCAGGTCTCGATGCCAGCAAGGCGGATGTGTTTGGTGCATATCCACCAATTCAGTTAGTTTCGGAACCTAGCTTGCCTGGAGATCCGCTGATTCCCCAACGTGAATCGATGCTGCTGGGAACGGCACTCGGCTCTGTGCTAATTACAACTGGGCTGTTTAGCATGTGGCTGCGCAAGACGGGCTTTGCCAGAAATCTGCTGCGGCGACGCAATGCTCCCAGCACGGTGTAGCGCGTTCTGCCATTAACTCCTTGACGCTCTTTTAAGGTGCGACTGCGACACGATCGACTGGTTGCGGTTCGCGATCGCTCACGTCTACTGCTCACACCGTTCCGCTATGAAGTCGTCCTGGAAGCCGCCCACCCCAATTTTGTTTTTGGTTCTTGTCGTAGTTGCGATCGGAGTTGTTTTCCGCTTTGCCTATTTGGATCGAAAGCTAGTCTGGATCGATGAGACGCATACGGGTCTGTGGATCTCTGGACATAGCTGGATCGATCTAATTCAGGAAATGTTTACTGGTCAGGTGGTTAGCGCTGCTGATCTACAACGCTACCAGCAGCCAAATTCAGATCGTGGCGTTTGGGCAACGGTTCGAGCACTAGCACAGGACTTTCCAGAGCATCCGCCCCTGTATTACGCAGGACTGCGCGTGTGGCTTGAAGCGTTTGGAGGATCGATCGCTGCCGTGCGCAGCTTTTCAGCGGTCATTAGTCTGTTGACGTTTCCAGCAATCTACTGGTTTTGCATTGAGCTTTTCGGTTCGGCATTAGTGGCATGGGTCGCGGTTGCGCTGGTCGCCGTCTCCCCAATTCATGTTCTGTATGCCCAAGAGGCGAGGCAGTACTGTCTGTGGATCGTAATGACGCTGGTATCCAGTGCCGCACTGCTGCGAGCTACCCGCCTGCCTACCAAACTGAATTGGGGAGTGTATGCAGTCACGGTTGCCCTGTCGCTGTACACCTACCTGTTCTCGGCGCTAGTTCTACTGGGGCATGGCATTTATCTGGTGGTGACGCAGAAGTACCGCCTCAGCAAACCTGTGATTGCCTACGTTGCAGCTTCTGCGGTAGGCACTGCGGCATTTGCGCCCTGGTTGTGGGTAATTCTACAGCGCACGGCAGGCAGCTACGAAACGATGCAAAGCTGGATGGGAAGGGTGTCTTGGGTCGATTGGGCAAAGCGATGGGCTGGCTTCCTCAGCCGCTTGTTTTTTGATGTAGGTCTTGATTCTGCCGATGCTTTAAGCGGTAATCGGTTGGCGCTACTGCCCGTTCCGTTCCTGTTGGTTTTGATTGGCTACGCCGTGTATCGTCTGTGTCGGCGTACGCCTCGCACAGTGTGGCTGCTAGTCGTGCTATTGATTGGTCTGATTCCGCTGGTGCTGGGGATACACGATGCTCGATCGGGTGGCGTTCTTTCTAGCACTGCCCGCTACTTGTTTCCCTGCTTTTTGGGCGTGCAGCTAGCCGTAGCGTATTGGCTGGCGACTCAGCTTGTGTCTGCTGGTTGGCGGCAAAAACTGGGGCAAGTTGTGCTGGTTGCTCTGCTGTCGGCTGGGGTTTTTTCGTGCAGTCTCAGTTCGCAGGCGACTTTGTGGTGGAGCAAAGGCTCATCCACAATGCGGGAATTTCCGGTGATTGCTAGCATCGTCAACTCATCTAGTCGCCCGCTGGTGATTGCAAACGAGGATACACAGCCGCAACTGCTGGTTCTGAGCTATTTGATGCAGCCAAATGTCCGCTTTCAACTGACGCACTCTCCGCAAATTCCTGTGGTTCCTGACGGCTACAGCGCTGTGTTTGCTTATCAAATGCCAGACGCCGCGATGGACCAGTTCAAACGGGTGCAGGGCTACACGCTGGAAGCTGTTCCTGATGTGGATGAGTTTTGGCGGCTAACTAAGAACCCATTGACCCCTTAATTCTCAGCGTCTCGCTGCTTAATTCCTATGTCTACTGCTCCTACATCGATTGCTCCTGTCTCTGCTGGCAGTGCCATCAAACCGCAAACGCTCGAAGAGAAAGTTGTCTGGTACTACATTCTGGGCATGTACCCGCTGTATTTTTTAGGACTGCTTCCCTTTGCAGCCACGATCGTGGGATTGCTTGCCCCCGCGTATGTATTTTTCAACTGGCTCCGACAACCCGACGATGCGCCAAAGCAAGACAGAGTCCGAATTCCAGTCGGTGTTTGGGTTTGGATTGCGTTTATGGTCGTCATTCAGGTCACGCTGATCGCGGCGCACGTCGATTTTGGAATGAGCGATCGCGTCTGGCGAACCTCGGCGCGAATGGCGACGAAAGGCTTCTATGTGCTGACGTTCTTCATCATCGCAGGCGGCTGTCTCAATATTCGTCCGCAGATTCTTTATCGCGCCACGTCTATCTTCTGCGTTCAGAATCTGGTTGCCTCGGCAATTGTGTATGTTTGGAGTCGAACGGGCGCTGAGAGCATCACGTATATGCCTCCCTTAGCTGGAAAAACGGGCGGATATCCAATTCTGCTGTACTTGGTTGAAGGAGGCGAAAATCGTCAGTGGCTGTTTGCGCCGTGGGCACCTGCGCTTGGGTTTGCCGCAGCAATTTATCTATGTCTGGTGTATCGCGATCCCAATAAGTGGCTGCGGCTGCTGGCAATTTTAGGCGTCATCGCGATGGTTCTTGGGTCTGGCTCGCGCACAGGTCGAGTTTGTTTAATCGCCGTACCCATATTTACCTGGGTGCTCAGCAATTTTCTGCTTCGACCGGGGGTCCAAATGCTGACAGGAGTGGGGGGATTTGTCGCTGGCGTAATTGGTCCTCAAATTTTTCAGTTTTTGAAAGACTATCGAGCGTCGCTGGATGCGGAGCGAGCGGGGTCTACAGAGGTGCGTGAAGCCAT
>NZ_JACJPG010000378.1 GCF_014695955.1 Leptolyngbya sp. FACHB-36
CTGGCACTCAATCTCTATCGAGACTTAGGCTTTAACAATATGGCTCAAGCCCAGCGTCGTTGCGGTTTCAGCTTGAAGCAACTCATATCAGTTTTTAGAATGAAATAGCCCTGGTGCTGATCATAGAGTTCAATTATGGGATCTTAACTCTTATCAGTGCTTAAAAACCTTAAAGGAACACTCTGCCTGGGTAAGTTCTGTTGTATTTTCCAAGTCAGGGAAGATGTTGGCTAGTAGTGACGACTACACGATAAAATTATGGGACGTAAGCAATGGGATATGTATCAAGACCTTGAGGGGGCATAAAAATTCGATACGCTGCATATCCTTTGGGCTTACTGATAAAATTTTGGTTAGTGGTAGTCGTGACCAGACAATCAAAGTTTGGGATGTCAATAGCGGTGAATGCCTCTCAACTCTACAAAATACTGGCAAAATAGAATCGATTGCTTTTAATCCTGTCCGTGAATTAATTGCTAGCGGTAGCACTGATGGTGTCATCAGTCTTTGGAATATTTACACTGGAGAGTGCCTTCAGTCTCTTCAGGGTCATAGAGATTGGGTTCGCTCATTGGCATTTGATCCGACTGGTAACCTCCTGGCTAGTGGAAGCTCAGACAATACTGTGATGATTTGGGATCTAGACAGTAACAAGTGCCTTCACGTTCTTTCCGATCATGAAGATCGGGTGACTTCAGTTTCATTTAATTCTTCAAGCGGAGTTCTTGCCAGTGGTAGTTATGACCATACAATTAGGTTGTGGGACGTCGTTAACGGCCAATGTCTACAGATCCTTCAAGGTCACTCTAGCCTTATCTTTTCAGTTGCCTTCAGTGCAGATGGAAAAAACCTTGTTAGTAGCAGCATGGATGAGACAATCAAAATTTGGGATCTTCAAACTTATAAATGTATTGGAACTTTAAAGGACCGCCCCTATGAAGGTATGGACATTACTGGAGTCAAAGGTTTACCCGAAGCAGAGAAAGCTACTCTGAAAGCATTAGGGGCGATTGAGCAGTAAAAAATTCAGTTCAACCGCTGCACTACTTCTATCCAATTCTCAATGCCTTTTCTCGTAGGTGTTCCATTCTTTGTAAATGTCCAGATGTTTCGCCCACGCTGAGGACCATAGCTGATGTGAATGGGTTGATCGCTCCCATAGTAGTACAGCGAGTCAAACGGTAACTGCTGTTCTAGAATCCACTTTACGAGGCGATCGCTCTCCAACTCGACAATCCGAAAATCACAGGCAGCACCAAGGCGATCGCAGTAATACTTGCCATTCCGATTCACCTCATGCGCCATATGCTGATCGAGGCTTGGCGCGACTCGTCCGTTTTTGATCCCTGTCTGTGGGTCTTTCTGGTTGAGATAGCGTTTCAGGTTGATCGAGCAGAACCCATAGGTTAACTGAAAGCGCTCCTTGCCAAAATGGTCATCACAGGATCGAGGATGTGCTGGCAAAGTGCTTGCAACGCCGGGAGTGTCTCCGCTAAGTTTTTGGGATACGGGTTGATTTGCTCGGCATACTTTCGGTAAGTCTGGGTGCAGGTGCAGAACACTTCCAAGTTGAGGTGCTTGCCTAAAGCCGTGTCCTGCATTTGTTCTAATCCTCCTGAGTTGAGCGATCGGACTTTGAACGGGAATCAAATCACTCTACTCAGTTTGTCGCCTGATCATCCAGTTCTCCTCAGTAAGTTGTCGAACTTACGGCTACACCCAGCAATTGCAAGGCTGAGATCTCTTTGCCTCCTTTGGATAGGTCTGCCTCAATTACAATCGCTGTGGTAGGAGTCACGCGACTGCCTCAAGAGCCGTCTAGCACTCTGCAAAGAACTTACGTCAAATTCAGCATAGATAACCTTCTGCTGTACACTACGGGCTACATTTCTTTTCTACGAACTTACCCCGGAGCAAGATCACCACAACCTCTAGAGGCTATGTAGAAGTTCAACTAGGCACTTGTGTTAATAAAAAACCATCGAAATGTTGACTACCTATTAAGTTCAGCGAGTTATTTCTCACCGCCGCTATACTTCAGAGAAATCCCCACTCTCCACGACGATGAGTCCTACTGCTCAGGTCAAGAAGATTCTCATTCTGTCAGCCAATCCCAGAGATACTGACAAGCTACGGCTAGATGAAGAGGTTCGAGAGATTCGATCGACGCTCCGGCGATCGAAAGATCGAGCGCAGTTTGAAATTATTGCTGAATCGGCAGTGCGGGTAGATGACCTGCTGCCAACGCTGTTGGATTATGAGCCGCAAATCGTTCACTTTTCCGGGCATGGAACGGGAAGTCAGGGGTTGGCGCTGGAGAACGCGGTTGGGAAAGCTCAGCTTGTGAGTACAGCCGCCCTTGCCAGATTGTTTAAAGCGTTCAAAACCAAGATTGAATGTGTGTTCTTGAATGCCTGCTACTCAGAGGCGCAGGCGGACGCCATTCATCAGCATATTGATTATGTGGTGGGCATGAACAAAGCCGTTGGTGATCGCGGCGCGATCGAGTTTGCCGTCGGCTTTTATATGGGGCTGGTCAACGGACGATCGTATGAAGAGGCGTTTGAGTTGGGCTGTACTGCCGTGGATTTAGAAGGCATTCCAGAGTCTTCGACGCCCGTGATTCGAGCAAGAGCGCGATCGAGGGTGGCAGATGAGCAGAGTCAGCTAGTTCCAACGGACGCGCTAAGCGCCTCGACCACTTCTTCAGAAGACTCTACCCGCATCTTCATCAGCTACCGCAGTCAAGACCCCGACAAGCAATTGGCTCAGGAGTTTTACACCGCCTTGAAACAAGCTGGGCACGAAGCATTCATGGCGGGAGAGAGTATTCGGCTGGGGGAAAATTGGTCGCAGCGGGTGGACCTGGAACTGGAGCGGTGTGACTATTTCTTGCTGCTGCTGTCGGCGCAGTCGGCAGTGAGCGAAATGGTGACAGAGGAAGTGAGACGGGCAAAGCAGCTACGGGATTTACGTCCAGAGCGGAAGCCGCAACTCTTACCGATTCGCGTCAATTTCCCGATGAATTCGCCTCTGAATTACGACCTGCGGGGCTATTTACAGCAGATTCAGCAGCGGGAGTGGACCGCGCCTACGGATACGCCCAAAATTTTGCAAGAGGTGTTGAGTTTGATTGGCGATCGCGGCGAATGGATTGAGCCGGAGCCATCGTCGCTGTCTGCAGTTCCCCTGATCGAAACGGTGGATGCGCCGCCTTTGCCTGTGGCGGAACCGGAACTATATCGAGAACCGGGGGGATCGGTGCCGCTGGAGTCGGGACTGTATGTGGAGCGATCGCCGATCGAAGCCGATTGCTACAGCGAGATTTTGCAGCCAGGAGCGCTGATTCGGATTAAAGCACCCCGGCAGATGGGCAAAACGTCGCTGATGGCGCGGATTCTAAATCACGCCAATCAGCAGGGTTATCAAACAATTCCCTTGAGTTTTCAGCGGGCGGACAGCAAGCTGTTTACCGATTTGGACTTGTTTTTGCGCTGGTTTTGTGAACAGGTGGGGCGGCGGCTGAAGCGGCGGGAGCAGCTTGAGGAGTATTGGCAGGGCTATGGCAGCAAGGACAAGTGCAACGCCTATTTTGAAGAGTGCTTGCTGGAAGAGATCGACAGCCCGATCGTGCTGGGACTGGATGAGATTGACTTGATTTTTCCGCATCGTGAAGTTGCTGATGACTTCTTTAGTCTGCTGCGATCGTGGTACGAATCAGCACGGTATGGTGATTCTGGCAGCGAACTATGGGCAAAGCTGCGGCTCGTGGTGGTGCATTCGACGGAGGCTTATGTTCCGGTGAATATGAACCAGTCGCCATTTAATGTGGGCAGAAATGTGGAACTGCCTGAATTTACGGCGGCGCAGGTGCAGGATTTAGCGCGGCGATATGGGCTGCACTGGCAGGAGAGCCAAGTTGAGCAGTTGGTGACGCTGGTGGGCGGACATCCCTACTTGGTTCGCAAGGCGTTCTACCATCTGCGGCGGCAGGAGGTGACGCTGGAGCAACTGCTGCAAACCTCGCATACCGAAGCTGGCATTTATAGCGACCATTTGCGGCGGCATTTGCTGAATCTGCAACGGTATCCGCAGCTAGCGGAGGCGTTCCGTCAGGTGGTGGTCAAAAGTAAGCCCGTCGAGTTGGACTCGGACCCCGCTTTTAAGCTGGAGAGCATGGGATTGATTAATCTGTACGGCAACGAAGCCACGACACGCTGTGATTTGTATCGGCTGTATTTCCGCAATTATCTGGGAGCTTAAGGGCGATGAGTACACCCCCCAGCCCGAAGTATCAGTATCAAGTTGGCGGCAGTCTGGAGAAGGATGCACCCAGTTATGTGGTGCGGCAGACAGACGAAGAGTTTTACAGGGCGCTGCGATCGGGCGAGTTTTGCTATGTGCTCAACTCGCGGCAGATGGGCAAGTCGAGTTTGCGGGTGCAGACGATGCGGCGGCTACAGGCGGATGGCGTTGCCTGCGGGGTGATTGATATTACCTCGATCGGCAGCCATGCGATTACGCCTGCTGAGTGGTATCTGGGAATTGTGCGCCGTTTGGCGAAGGCGTTTGGCACGAGTGGAAAAACGCTGAAGTGGTGGAACAATCGCGAGGGGATCTCCCCGGTGCAGCGGCTGGGGGAGTTTATCGAAGAAGTGCTGCTGGTGGAGGTGGCGCAGCCGATCGTCGTGTTTATCGATGAGATCGACAGCGTGCTGCGGCTGGAGTTTAAAGATGATTTTTTTGCGCTGATTCGGGCGTGCTACAACCAGCGGGCGGAAAAGGCGGAGTATGGGCGATTGACGTTTGGGCTGCTGGGGGTGGCGACGCCTTCGGATCTGATTCAGGACAAGAGCCGGACGCCGTTTAATATTGGCAGGGCGATCGAGCTTCAGGGGTTTCAGCTAGCGGAGGCAGAACCGCTGGTGCCGGGGTTGGAGCAAAAGGCGGACCACCCGCAGGCAGTGCTGAGGGCGGTGTTGACGTGGACGGGAGGACAGCCGTTTTTAACCCAAAAGCTGTGTCAACTAATTGTGGAATCTCCGTTTCAGATTGCGGCGGGGAGTGAAGCGGAGTTGGTGGAGCAACTGGTGCGATCGCGGATCATCACCAATTGGGAAGCGCAGGATGAGCCGCAGCACTTACGGACGATTCGCGATCGATTGTTGAGCAATGAGCAGAGATCGGGACGGTTGCTGGGGCTGTATCAGCAGATTTTGCAGCAGGATGGAGTTGCAGCAAATGACAGTCCAGACCAGATGGAACTGCGATTAGCGGGACTGGTGGTGAGACGGGCAGGACGGTTAAGCAGCTATAACCACATTTATCTAGAGGTGTTTAACTCGGAGTGGTTGGAGCAGGGACTGGCGAGGCTGCGTCCTTACACAAAGGCATTGGATGCTTGGGTTAGTAATCACCACGAGGAGTCTTGGCTGCTGCGGGGGCAGGCGTTGCAGAGTGCTCAGGTGTGGGCGAGGGACAAGAGCCTGAGCACTCTGGACTATCAGTTTTTGGCAGCGAGTCAGGAAGCGGAGCAGCAAGCTGTTGAGAGCGCTCTGGTTGTTGAGCGGCAGCAGCGCGAGATTGAGCAACAGGCACGGCAAAAAGCGGAAGAAGCAAATCAGGTTTTAACTGAAGCCAAGCAGAAAGCACAGCGACGGCTGCGATTTAGTTCTGTAGTCTCCGTTGGTATTTTGGTGGCAGGCATTGCTGCGGGAATGGTGGCAACTAAATCGGTGACGGAGGCAAGACAGAAAGCCGCAGACGTTGAACAAAAGGCAGATCAACGAGTCAAAGAGGCAGACAGGGAGCTAGCGCTGACTCAGCAGGATGCGACGACAATTCGACAGCGGGCAGAGGAACGCCAGCGGGAAGCAAATCAGCAGGTGATGATAGCAAACGCCAAACTAGTGCAGACGGAGCGTGAAGTCGCGCAGAAGGTGGAGGCAGCCAATCAGCGGTTAGCGGTGGCACAGGAACAGACTACGCAAGCGCAACAGGAGCAAACAAGGGCACAGCAGGCACAGAAACAGGCAGAGCAGGAGACTGCTAAGCAAAAAATACAATTGGAGCAACAATCGAAGATTGCCTTTGCACAGAAGGTGATATCAAAAGCTGAAGCTATGAGAAGACGAGGTAAGAGTCAATTACAACTTAGTATGCTACTTGCTGTAGAAGCAGGGTTGGTTAAAAATGCTTCAGGCTGACACCTTCAACTTCTCTCAGCAAGCGTATGGTGAATTATTACTGATTCAATACCTGCAATATCAAGACGAATGGTCAGTTGATCGAATACGCACTCACATTGCTACTCAGGATAATGAAGCAATTCTTTGTGGGCTTGCTCATGCAGCAAGTCACTTGTGGGTACAAAGAAGATGTCGGGCGCTCGCGGCAGAAATTCTTTACACCCTTGCGTCTTCGCCTTCTACGGTTGTTCAACACGCTGTGGTGAATGTTTTTCGTTGCAGCCGAGAGCAATTCAGGTTGGATAAGGGAATGCAGAAGATTATTCAAGCAACTTGCCAGAACCAGGGAGTCCTTCTAGAAGCTGCGATCGATTTGACTGAAATTATTGAGGCAGAAGAACTGGTAGAGAACAATCCAGAAGTTGTTGTAGAAGTAGTTAGAAGTCTGTTGGGTCTGGGTGGCGAACTTACCAATCCAGCACGGGCTACAGCACTGGTGGCTGAAAGTTTGACTACGATCGCCATTCAGCTACACCGTCACCATCTTTATCGTGAAGCGGGGTTAGAAATCTTTGAGCAACTTCTAGCCCTCAACCTTCGAGAAACCCAGTCTGCATTGGAGACGCTTGATCGTCGATCTATAAAAACAAGTTATTACGTAAGTCCTAGGTTGTGTTGATAATTGTATGAAGTTGGGCTGACTAAGCTAAAAGGCAATGTCAACCCCAACGTTACTGAGCGACGACCTGTGGGACAAACTGCTTGAGCTTTTACGCTAC
>NZ_JACJPG010000379.1 GCF_014695955.1 Leptolyngbya sp. FACHB-36
TATGCCTCGGTTGTGTCTCAGCTTCAGGCGTTCTACGGACGGGCGGCAAACCTGCTCGCCATTCGGGTTGATGCGATTATGCCCAAGCCCGACTATGCGCCGACCGAACCCGGCTACTACTACCAAGGCGTCGTGCCGCAAACGGTTCTATTCGATAGATCTGGCAAGGTTGTGCTCAACGAAAAGGGCGCGATCGCGTTTGAGCGAGTAGACGACACGTTTCGCGAGGTCTTTAACCTGCTGCCACGATCGGAGTCAGTGGAATTGAAGCGTCGTCCGGTGAATGAAATTAACATCGAGTTGGCAAAGTAAAGACAATGGATTCAGTCGAGGAGACGTCGGATGATTCAGAAAATTCCTGTCCGAATCCTTGTCCGTACCAACATGCAAAATTCATAATTCGGAATTACGTTGACGCCACTGAGGAAATCACGTTACAAGGAAGCAAAATCGACGCGATCGATCAACCCTAATCCACCCTGCCCGATGTCTGGAATTTACAGCACCGAGGACTTGATTAGAATTCTGGCGGAAGAGCGGAGAGCGTGTCTCCGTGGTCAACGGCTGAACCTCAACGCTAGTCCAACAGGGTTTAGCCCGGTCATCGATCAGTTTTTGGCAACGGATGGAATTCAGAAGTTCACCGCCTACAGCGATTTTCGGACGACGGTGCATCAGTATCAGCGCGAGCATCAAATCTCTGGAATTGTCTGGCAGACGATCGCGGTCAACGGAAAAGCGATGGACTGCCCTAGAGTGCACGACCAATTAATTGCTCTTCCCGGGGATTTGGCGCTGCTGCGATCCAAGAGAGACACCATTCTTAACTTCTGGCACGAAGTAACCGCAGCAATGGAGCTGTTCTTGAGCCTGAACAGCGGCAAAATTCATCAGCCGATCAATTTGGTAGATGTCGATCGCATCGTCCAGCGCAGCGAATGGGCCAGCCTCTCCCAGCAGGGCAACGCTCAGTCGGTAGAGCTGATTTTGCAATTGGGTTGGGGTAAGCCAGAAGAAGCCACCTACCGACGCGGCTTTCCGGAGTCGGGCAGCGAATATGTTCACGCAGTCAATCCAGGACAGCGCCCCGTCGGATAACGATCGCCATGCAGCTTGGAGCCGTCCTCGACCCGACCACGACCTATCGCTATTCGCTGTGGCGATCGTGGAATTCTGATGCGCCAAGAATCGGATTTGTCATGCTGAATCCCAGTCGGGCAGATGCTACCGTGAACGACCCAACCATCCGACGCTGCATCCGTTTCGCGCAGACATGGAACTTCGGCTCCCTCGAAGTGGTGAATCTGTTCGCCTACCGCACAGCCGATCCATCAACCTTGCGCCACGTCGCAGACCCGATCGGCAGCGAAAATGATCGCTACCTGACGGCCTTTGGCGATCGCGTAGCCTGTATCCTGCTGGCATGGGGCAACGGAGGAACCCTGCTTGGGCGCGATCGCGCCGTTCTGCCGCTGTTCGCGCAGCGTCCAGTGTATTGCATCGGCACGACAAAATTAGGACAGCCGCGCCATCCGCTGTATGTGCGTGCAGACGTGTTGTATGTGCAGTTTGCAGGCAATGGGGAATCTTAGCGACAGTCAACCCTCCCTAGACTGCTAGGTCCTCGAATCGCTCTATCGGTATGCGTCCGTTTCTCACGTTGCTCATCGCTGCGATCGTCGCGCTATTCGCCATTCAGTTGGCATCCGCCAAAGCCTGCGATCGCGCCTATCCCACTGTTTGCATTGCTCCAAAGCCGCCAAACCTGGACTGCAAAAACATTCCTCACCGCAACTTTCCGGTTCGTTCACCCGATCCTCATCGCTTTGATCGTGATCGAGACGGCATTGGCTGTGAAACTCGGTGAAGTCAAGTTGCCGCGCAGCTAGCAATCCCCCGAAAGAAACGATCTCAGTAGGGTTATACGCGCTTCATTAGCTCTGGCAGAAGGTTTGCTGGCACCTTCGACAGCGCTAGCTGCTGCCCTTTTATGCCGAACTCGCTGTAGAACGCCCGCACCGTCTGCACCACATAGCCAAGCGCGGTTTTGTAGAATTCCGGCTGATCGCTCCAGGCTTGCATCGCTTGCAAATGGTGATGTAGCGCGGCTTCCAGATAGCGCGATCGCTGAGCGTCTTCGCAAGGCGCATGCTTGTCGATCGCCCGTTGATAGTACGCTAAGCCCAGGTTGTTCTCGGTGGCGATCGGGTCAAACGCCACGCCGGTTCCAGTAGATTGAAGGCGACGCACGGCTGTCAACGCAGCTGTGTACGCGGCGATTGCCTGCTGAAGCAGCTCTGGGCGTTGATCAGGAGGCAGCGC
Organism: Leptolyngbya sp. FACHB-36; assembly: GCF_014695955.1. Classification (GTDB taxonomy): domain Bacteria; phylum Cyanobacteriota; class Cyanobacteriia; order Leptolyngbyales; family Leptolyngbyaceae; genus FACHB-36. The sequence goes on from NZ_JACJPG010000379.1 coordinate 2,323, forward strand.
GGTTTGGGTTGCCAGGTGCCAGTAGGCGGTTCCCAAGTTATTTTGAGTGGCGGCATGAGCCGTAGGAGCCGCATCGAGCGTGCGATGAACCAACGCCGTGCGGTAGGCTGCGATCGCCTGCGACAAAAGAGCCATTGCATCTGCCCCCTGGTTCGCGGAGTCGTACTGAGCCAGATTCCAGTACGCGGTGCCCAAATTGTTCTGAATCATGGCGTGGTGGAGCGGGTCTCGCGTCTGGCTGTAGTAGTGCAGCGCTTCGCTATAGGCGGCGATCGCTTGTTTCAGCCGTCGTACAGGCTGCTCGTGCTGAGCCAGATTCCAGTACGCGGTGCCCAAGTTGTTTTGGGTAGCCGCGTAGCGGGCAGGATCGTCCTCGGGTTTGCGGTAGCGCAGCGCTTCTTCATACGCCTGAATGGACTGCTGCAGGGTTTGGGCAGGCGATCGATAGCGGGCAAGGTCGCCAAACGCCGATCCTAGATTGTTCTGGATCATGGCGTAGCTTTGAGGACGCACCTGCGGGTCAGTTTGGCTCAGAGCCAGCTGATACGCCGTGATTCCCTGCTCTAGCCAGGATAAGACCAGTTCTGAGCTAGCCGCATAGCGCGACAGCATCCAGTACAAATTGCCCAGGTCGTTTAGCACATCTGCCCACAGCGGCGATGACTCTTCTAACCACACCAGCGTTTGCTCGTAGGCGCAGATCGCAATCATCAAAATCTGCTCGGCACTGTCGCCCTGCTCAATGCGATCGCGGTACAAATTGCCCAGCGTTTGATACGCTGCTGCGATCATGGCGCGAGGTGCCGACTGCTGATGCAGCGTTTCAATCTGCTCAAGCAAATCAATCGCGACGATATCCGAGTCGGAGGGCGAATTCCCCGCCTGCGCGATCGTGGCTTGGATCAGGTCGCTCAGCGCTGAAGCGGGATGAGGCTGGCTCACCATCGC
>NZ_JACJPG010000038.1 GCF_014695955.1 Leptolyngbya sp. FACHB-36
ATCGAGTCTGCCAAAATCCAATTGCAGACCACGCGCAACGTTGAGATCAACCAGGAGCAGCAGCTGTCAGCACTCCGTGCCAAGTTCGCAGCCGGAACGATCGGGGCAGCAGAGTTTGAGAAAGACGAACGTGCTCTGGTTAATTCCCTGTCCGACCTCAAAACCCGCAAGGCAGAGCAGGAATTGGCGCTGCAGGAGGCAGTGAACCGCAAGATTATCGAAGGGTTGCAGCTGGCTAACCAGCGGGCAGAGGCGGCAATCAACCGCTCCGCAACGACCCGGACGATCGCCGCCAAGAAGGAACTGCTGAACGACCCCAACGCCACTGATCCAGTGACGAGCGAGTTTGCTGATCGTCGGCTCAGCCGCACCACTCAGAAGATTGAAGCGGGGACGATTAACGATCGGGTGAAGTTGGTTCAGAAGGAACTTGCCGACAACCAGAAGCTATTTAACGAGAAGCGTAGAAGTCGTAAGGAGTTTGAACAGGAAGAAATTTCCCTTCAACAGAAATTAGCCGACCTGAACAATCAGCGTGTGGACATCGAACTCCAGCGCCAGAAGGAGCTACGCGACTCCTACAAGGCGCTGCGCGATTCCCGGATTAAGCAAGAGGAGGAAGTCAGCAAGGCTCAGCAGGCGAGTCTAGACCGCTCTAAGCAGCTAATCGAAGCGCAGGCGCGACTGAGTAAAGCCAAGTCGGAAGCGTCGCTAGCGGTGGATGATTCGCGGCTCAGATCAATCGATCGGGCTTCTGAACTGAAGAAGAAAATCGACGACGACAGCACCGACCCAGCGGTGAAGGCAGTGGCGCGGCGGCAGTTGGAGCAGATTGGCGTTGACCCCAACGCGACGGAGCTGCAAATTGCCGAGCAGAAAGCGCAAATCGAGAACGAAATCGCCGCCAAGAAGATTGCGGCTCAGGAGCAGGAGTTTAAGACGGCTCAAATGCTGTTGGAGTTGGACCTCCAGCGCGAACAGATTGCCGCACGGTTGGAGAAACGAAAAGCCGATCGCGGTCGGGTTGAGGCAGAAAAGAACCGCAACGCAGCCGAACGCGACTACAACGAGGCGCTAAAGGGCGGCGACGCTAGAGAAATCCAGCTTGCAAAGAATAATCTGGAGCTAGCGGGCGCAGATGTGGGGCTGGCAGCCCAAGGGCAGCGAGATGCCAGCGAAAGCCTCAGCCTGATTGATCAAACCGCCGATCAGCGGCGGGAGGCGCTGAGGCTGGAACAGCAGAAAACGCGCGAGACCACGGCAGAGGATGAGTTCCTGCGGCTGCAGAATCAGGAGATGTCGATCGCCGAACTGGGCGGAAAGACGCCCAACGCGCCGAGCAGCTTCATTACCCCGAATGCGCTCGATACCTACAGCCGCGTTCGCAACGCAGGCGGCGACCTGTCTGGGATGCAGGCGCGGCAACCCATCTCCCAGCAGGCAGGCAACGTGATCAACCTGCCGGGAATGTCGGGGATGACCGCAGGCGGCGGGCTAACCGTGACGCCTTCGACTGGCGTGGGAGCGATCGCACCTCCCATACCTCAGCCGGACTTCAGCAAGGTAGCCGTTACGCCGAGCGAGGGTAAGGGGCAATCATTCAGCCAGGAGTTGGTTAGCTTCCTAGGCTCCAAACTGGACCTACTGAACAGCAACATTGCAAAGCTGGCAAACTCACCCAGAAGCTTGTCCTTCACCAGTCAAGACCCCGTGAGTGACTTTGCAGACTTCCAGAACGGGCAAGCGGCGTCGCTGATGCGGGGGTAGCAGAAACCACCTTCACGGTTAGTTTTTAACTCTGGCAGTTTTTGTAGTCGTTTTCTGAGTCCGCCCTTTCTTACGGCGCTGGAGCAGCGGAAAAACGCAAGCTTGGTCTGCCAGGGCTTCGGCAGCATCGATCAGATCCGCTGTCTGAAGACCCAACATCTCGGCATAGACCTGAATGCGATCAATGCCGACAGTCACTCTGCCTGATTCAAGGTCAGTGAGACTTGTGACAGGGATTCCGGTCTTTTCAGCGACCTCTTGTTGAGTTAGCCGAAATCGGACTCTAGCGAGTCGAAGGATGAGGGAAATATTTTGGTTGAAAGAGGAACTAGCCTGACTGGTCATACATTAGTCTGAATTTACCAGGCTATCCTATCGAAAAGCAGGGTGATCGGGTCAAGGACAGGGCGATCGCGGTTTTGCTTTGGGCACCTTGAGCAAGCACCCCTTGGAAGGACCCATGACCCAACAAAAACCGATTAACTCAAACGCAAACCCTGCTGTTGCTGAGTTAAAAGCATTGCGAAACGAATTTGCGCGAATGAGAGAAGAACTCACCGGGCTTAGATCCGAACTGAGCAGCCGCAAGATGCCCGACATTACAGACCAGGTAGCGAAAGGTGTTGTTTTAGCGGGCGTGTTTTGGGGCGTCCTGTTTTTGTTCTTCCGCTCGTTCGTCTAGGCTCCAATCCGGGGTAGGAATACCAGGGGCACAGCCACCGCTATTGCCCCATGCGCCGCTTCCTTGCCCTATCAATTGACGGTATTAACCTCAAAATCAGCGAGTTCGCTTCCAGCGGCTACGAAGTGACCTATGCCGATGCAGGCGACGTGTCCTACTCGCTGGCAGGATTTGCAGTAGTGGACGGCCCTGCCTACGAACCAAAGCGCGTCTGGACAATCACCGCTTTCCTAACGCTGGCAGAGTGGCAGCAACTCCAATTTATCTACGTCCGATCGGAGCGCAAGCGGCGGCAGCCCCCGACCGGCTTCGGCATTGCGTGCGACGACACGGTTCAACCTGTTATTGAGGACAGCAACGCCAGAACCCGCGCGATCGTTCCCGGTGGCACAGTCACACAGTTTGTCAGCGGCGGCATTACCTATCCGGCACGGTTCTCGGTGCGGATGTTTCAGCCCAAGGCGACTGAACTAGCGGGCTTGAAGCCATTCCAGACCAGCTTTGTGCTGAAGGAACTGGACAAGGTTGCACCATGATCAACCTGTCAGTCCGCAATTACCAGATCATGATCGCGGGGCTGGACTGCACCAAGCCGCTAATTTCCTTCGCAGGTAGCGACAGCAAAATTGACCAGTCGGGGCTGATTACCTTTAAGGGCAGCTTGACGCTGGGACGCCCGGAAGGGTTTGAGAGTATCGACGATCGAATCAGCGATCGGTGGGCGCGTGGCAACCCGATCGGGCTGCGAATTGCTGATAACAGTCAAGCTCTGCGGTTGCCCCCTAGGGGCGGGACGCTGTTTATTTTGGATTCCAGCTATGACCCCAAGGCAGGGCGACTGGAGATTCAGTTTGGCGATATCTTCGAGCTGCTGCGGTTCCGGGAGCCGAAGGGCGACGCCTCTAAGATCTGCCTGGGCACCCGAACGACGCGGACGCAGATTATTAATAATTTGTTGGCAGCTGCAGGTGTGCCGCTGCTGATTGATGAGGTTCCGGGCTACCTCCATGCTGCAACGCCTCGACTGCTGGAGTCGAGCTATATCGAGCAAGCAGGGGCGATCGCGGCGGCGGCAGGCTACTTTCTCTGGGTTGATACCAGCGGCAACGTGAGAGCGTCGGCGATTAACTCGAACCCCGTTGCACCTCA
>NZ_JACJPG010000380.1 GCF_014695955.1 Leptolyngbya sp. FACHB-36
GCGGTGTGACGCGACTGCCACAGCTTCCAGGCGATCTGCTGCCGCAGGTCGGCGTCCTTGCCCAGACGGATGCCCCACTGCACATATTCGTCCTCGGTCCAGGCGATGCCTTCGGTGATGCCCGCATTTCGCATCATGGTGTAGCTGTTGCGGCTAGAAAAGTGTTCGCCCACCCGCGTCACCATTGGAATGCCCATCCACAGCGTTTCTAGTGTCGTCGTTGCGCCGTTGTAGGGGTAGGTGTCCAGTACCACATCAGCAATGCGTAGATTGGCGCGATGCACTGCTTCCTGGGTCACGTTAGGTAAGAACCGCAAGCGATCGCCCGCCACGCCTTCTTCCTGCGCTAGCTGGAGGAAGTACTGCTGAATCGAGGACTCGTCTGTGATTCCTTTAATTAAGCAATAGCTGTCGGGCACCGATTTGAGGATTCGCATTTGCGATCGGGCGCTATCTGGATGGCGCTTGTAGGAGCTCTGCCCGCTCCAGTAGACCACCGCATCCGTTGGAATGTCCAAATCCTCGCGGCGCAGCGTTGGGACACCGACCTCAAAGCCGTCTACCGCAACATACGTCTGCGGCAGTCGCCAGAGTTTTTCGGAGTAGTGCGCCTCTGCGCCATCTGGCAGCACGTACGGATCCACGATGAAGTAGTCGATCACCGGAATCCCTGAGGCATCCCAGCCCAGCCACGTTACCTGCACTGGAGCCGCTTTCAGCATCATTACCTCGCAGACGATGTCGGCAGTAATGCTGTCCAGGTCCACCAGGATATCGATTTCATCGGCGAAAATCTGGTCAGCGATCGTGCCGCTGTCGCGGTTCAGCATCCGCGCCTCATCCACGTGGTCTGCAAACCAGGCTTGCAGGTCGTCTACCGGACCCTTCGGCGCGTTCCAAAAATAGCCGTAGATCTGGAATTGATCGCGATCGTGGTGCTGAAAGACCCAGCGACTCAGCCAGCCAACCGAGTGCCGCCGCAGACAGTGCGACAGGTAGCCGATCCGCAGCGGTTTTTTGGCGTCTCGATTGGCAAGTCTAGCTGCAATGCCTTGCTGGTAGCGGAGAATGCGATCGTGATGGTGAGCCTGGACGCTGGACTGGCAGAGTCCGAGAACGCGGTTTTGGTTCAGCCGATTACGGGCCAGCGAGTCGCGCAGATAGGGTTGACAGAACATTGCTGTCGTCAGCTGAAACACGCGGCTTTGGTCCAGGGGCTCCGTCTGCTGGGCAGCCAGTTCGTCGATTAACGTATCCTGATGCTGAAACAGCGGAAAAATCTCGTCCCAGTAGTTTCCCGCCCGCATCCACGCCCGCAGCAGCAGAAACACGCCAAACACCTGATCGGCGATCGCCTGCGCCTGCATACAGTACTCTCTTGCGGCTGCAATGCCGTCCTCATGCTTGCCCGCGTTCTGATAGAAGTAGGACAGCTGACTCAAGGCGTTCAAATCGGACGGAAACACCTGCAAGCATAGGTTGATGTAGCGAATTGCGATCGACGGCTGCGCTAGATTGTTGCCGATGTCGATCGCGGCGTTCATTACGACATAGACCACATCAGTAGGGTGCGGCAGTTGCAAACAGGCTTCGATGAACTCCAGAGTTTCTGGCTCTAGTGGGGCAGCGTCTAACAGTTGCCTCAACACGTCCAGCAGCCACGATCGATCGACGGTCTCGCGCTGTGACTGAAGCTGCGAAATCACGCCCCAGTTGTGCAGGTCAGTGGCGGAGAAGGTTTTGAGAGCGATCGAGTCTTCCACCAAGTGCAGCAGATTCGTGAACTCATCGGGGTCAATCTCGCGCAGGTGCTGGCGGATGAGCCATGCTGTTGTCGTGTCTTCTAGCGCTTCGCGTCGCTCTGCCTCGGTTTGCAGCACGGCGATGAGTTCTCTGGTCCACTGAGCGATGTCTGCTTCGTCGCCCTCAACCATTGCCAGCATCCACGTCGTTTGCGCCTCGGCTTCCTCACCTGCCAGCAGCAGCGCCAGACCCAAATACCAGGCATAGGATTTGGCAG
>NZ_JACJPG010000381.1 GCF_014695955.1 Leptolyngbya sp. FACHB-36
ATCGCGCAACTCGATAAACTAAGCGCAACGGCTCCTGCAATCCACCTTATTGGAGAGGCAAATGTAGATGGAACGTGAAGCGTCTGATTCGGACGGTAGATTTTGTGTGAGGTGTCCATATTTACATTGTGCAGTCAGCAAGTTGGAGTTAGCATAGGGGTAGCGGTTCCTGCAACGGGCACCGATGTTGAATTTTGTGGAATCCATGGACACCAGTCCATCACCTTACAGTAATTACCTCCCCTAACCTGGTAAACCTTGGTCTTCCAGCGCGGGGGAGATTGAGGAGAACCTATATGCTGACCCAGGAAGGACGCGCTTCGCTGTCAGATATTTCTGACTTGAATCGCCTTAAATCTCAACTAAACCAGCTTCAGGCGGTAGATGTGGGAGACTACATCGCCGATTTGGCGTTGGAGCGTCGAGCGATCGCCTTTCGGTTGCTGAACAAGGACCAGGCAACCGATGTGTTTGAGTACCTCGATCCGGACGTGCGCGAGGAGCTAATCGGTTCCCTCCACGATGCTCAAGTCTGTCAGCTTGTAGAATCCATGCGACCGGACGATCGGGCGGAGCTATTCGATGAACTGCCTGCAAGTGTCGTGCGCCGCCTGATTCACCAATTGAGTCCGACCGAGCGGCAGGCAACCGCTACCATTCTGGGCTATCCAGAAGGCACCGCCGGGCGGATGATGACCACCGAGTATGTGCGACTACGGCAGGGACTAACGGTCTCCCAAGCGCTAAGCAAAATTCGCTTGAATGACCAGGACAAGGAAACCATTTACTACGCCTACGTCACCGATGACAACCGCAAGCTTGTTCAGGTGGTTTCGCTGCGGCAGTTGGTGTTCTCGCTGCCGGACGCGTTCATCCGCGATATTGCCAGCGATCGCGTTCTGAAAGTTCATACTGAAACGCCGCAAGAGGAAGCCGCTCAACTGATGAAGCGCTACGACTTGCTAGCGTTGCCAGTCGTAGACCGGGAAGATCGTTTAGTGGGCATTCTGACGATCGACGACGTGGTAGACATTCTGGAAGAAGAAGCCACCGAAGACATCCAGAAGCTGGCAGGGGGTGGCGGGGATGAATCGTCCTTCGCTCTCCCGCAAGAAACAATCCGCAAGCGTCTACCTTGGCTGGTGATTAATATTGGGTTGTACATCATAGCAGCAAGCGCGATCGCACCCTTTCAATCGGTGATTTCGCTGGTTCCTGTCTTATCTGTTGTTATGCCAATTCTGGCGAACAGCAGCGGCAATGTTGGGTTTCAAACGCTATCGGTGACGGTGCGTGGGTTGGGTATGGGCGAAATTACTCCCAAAGACACGCTGCAAATTCTTCGTAAGGAAATCCTGGCAGGTCTGGGAACGGCTGTGACGTTGGGCGTCTTGATGACGCTGCTGTCCCTAATCTGGACTCAGCACCACGAACGTTGGGTGTCGGTTGTCGCTGGATTGGTAATGATGACCAATACAATGGTTGCTGTAACGTTAGGCACCTTGCTGCCGATGGCAATGAAGCGGCTAAAACTTGACCCAGCCCTGGTTAGCGGTCCGCTGGTGACGACGACATTGGACACGATCGGCTTTATCCTTTTCCTGTCGCTCATTACTCTCAGCCTCAACGTGCTGAAACTGCCGACTTAGGACGATCGCAAATTGAGGGTTGGGATTTGCCAGTGGGCTAGAGTGGCATCTTGGCTGATTCATTCACTGGATCAACGCCTCAGTCTAGCCCGATCGCCCCATCTCTTCAGCAAGCGATGCCAACGACACGGGGCGGAATTCGTTTAAGGAGCAACATTCTACTCAGGCATTGTTGCCAATAGATCCGATGCCACTTTGTTCCGTGCCTCAATCCATACTTTCAAGCACGTCTCTACGAGCTTGCGAATTCCCGCATGGCGGTTAAATGCTCGATTTCCTTCACTTGAAGTAACTTCGTACACGACTTTCTCACCGGATTTCACGGCAATGTGTACTTTATGTCCACACAAGGTTTCAAGCTCAATCGCCCAGCTTCCGCTCTTAGCAAAGCCAGAGATGTAATAGAAGGGATTTTCAGCGAGCCGATCCTCGGTATAGTCAAACGTCCAAGAGGTATTCAAAATGCCTTTCTGGACTTTCTCCTGAATTTTCACGATGTCGTCTGGATTGTACATGGCTCCTCTGTGTCTCCTTAGGTACGGTGTGCTGGCTGATAAACGTCACAAGATTAGCTGTAGATTTCCCACCGAACCTATCTCGCTAACAGGATGACGAGATTCAGGCTTCACCTGAGCCATTAAAGGAGTGTCAGCTAGCCATCGTATTGAAGCCAGTCGATCGTAATGATGAGTGAAGTTCAAAATAGGTAACGTTCTGCCAGCAGGTGTGTTCTTGAAGAACTTACCGCCACGCTAGTGAATCGTAGCGCTGGCTAGCCGCATTGCTAATTTCCAGCTATCTAGCTTCAGTCATAGCCTGTAGCTCAAACTGATAATTCTCAATCACTGGATTTGCCAACAACTGGTCGCAAATGCGATCGACTTGTTTGCGGGCGTCCGCCTCGGTGTTGGCGCTCAGGCTTAACTCGATATATTTGCCAATCCGCACGCGAGCCACGTTGTCAAACCCGAGGTGAGTGAGTCCTGCTTGGACTGCTGTTCCGGCAGGGTCCAACACTGAAGGTCGAAGGGTAACATAGATGTGAGCCTGAAATTCTTGAGCCACAGCGCCTTTTCCTATTCAACAGTCCTGATAGTACCGCGTTCTTTCCCTTACTCTGTTATCTCGCGTCATGAGTCACGTTAGTTCTTAATTCCTATGAAATCTCACCGCACGCGCAGCCAAGACCGTATTGTTGAGTTGCTGAAGACGATCGGTCAACCCATCTCTGCTCAGGACTTGTACGTAGAGCTGCGAAACCGCGATCAATCTATGGGATTGGCAACCGTCTACCGGGCTCTGGAGGCGCTGAAACTAGAAGGGGTCGTGCAGGTTCGCACGGTAGTGGGCAGCGAGGCACTATACAGCTTGGCGCAAGAGGATCGGCACCACTTAACTTGCTTGCAGTGCGGCAACTCGGTTCCAATTAGCGAGTGCCCGGTTCATGAGCTAGAGGCGCAGCTGAATCGATCGCATCAATTCAAAATTTACTACCACATGCTGGAGTTCTTTGGGCTGTGTACTCAGTGTCAAACAGCACACTCTATTACGGATAATCCTTAGGGCACTAACCTAGCGACTCAGCCATGCTGCTAGAAATAGAACGCTGGCAAGGAAACTCAAAGCTGCCATTAAGCCAGCAGGCATGAACGATCGTGTACGGTGAAACCGCACGGCAAACACGCCCAAAAGTACCAGCGCAATTGCAGCGGCGATCGCTAGCCCAGTCGTCGGCGATTGCAGGCTAATGTACCAGGCAAGCCCTAGCGCTACCCCACTAATCAGACCAGACATTAGCGATACGCGGCTTTTAGCTTTAACAAAACCGAGAATGCCGCCCAAACTCACCAGAATGGCGTATAGCAACAAGAACCCAGTTGCGATCGTTGTCATATCTCAGCTAGTGTAGAGTGTTGGAGTGTTAAAAATGCTACCTAAGGTAACAAAGTTTTTACAGAATATCGCCTAAGTTCCTCAGAAATGATAAAGAGTTTTGTCGCTTTGTTAGGAATCGCTTACAGCTTTCCATTCTAGGAGCTAGGAACCTCTGTCAGATTACAGCAAAGTCAGCCGAGCAATCGTTATCATCACCATGTCAAAACCACGCCTGAATCAAGAGAGTTTGCTTCACCGAATTACCAATCGGATTCGTCAGTCATTAGAGCTGCAAGAGATTCTAATGACGGCAGCTCAGGAAATTCGAGTATTTCTTGATATCGATCGCGTGAAGATCTATCGCTTTGAGAGTGATGGAAGTGGTGAAGTCATTGCAGAGGCAATCAAGGATAAGCGCCTGCCTTCCCTGCTTGGCTTGCACTTTCCAGCGGGAGACATTCCTTCCCAGTCGCGAGACCTTTTTCTTAGAGCGCGGCAGCGGGTAATCGTGGATGTCGTAGCACAGCGCAAAATCCTGAGTCAGTTAGATAATCTTCAAACCGGGGATTCACTGTCTTTAGAGGATGTTCGCTATGCTCCGGTTGACCCCTGCCATGTGCAATATCTTCAGGCAATGGGCGTACTTGCTTCACTGATCATTCCAATTTTGCATCAGAATCGGCTGTGGGGCTTGGTTGCCATCCACCACGCCAAGCCGCGTCGCTTTCACGATCGCGAGTTGCAGATGGTGCAGTTGCTGGTTGATCAGGTCTCGATCGCCATTGCTCAATCGAACCTACTAAAGCAGGTGCAACAGCAGGCACATCACGAGGCGACGATCAATCGCATTAGCAGCTTGTTGCACTGCCCACTGACCCTGCCCGAAATTCGGCAGACGGTGCTAGAAGAAACCGTCAAAGCCTTACAGGGGTCTGGGGGACGGCTGTATCTAGGAGCTGAACCTGCTAATGAACCCGCTCAGCTTTATACGACTGGCGTACAGCCTACGGAAGCCTTTATTGAAGAGAGTGCAGGCTGGCATGAATACCTAGGTTGGCACGAGTCGTCTAATGTGGCACATACGACTCATCAAGAGCTGATCGTAGCCTGGGAGCAGGCAGGACGATCGTTGCTGCCCTCAACTCTGGCTGATTACAGTAGCCCAACTGCAAACCCCAGTGGGCTACCGTCGCCGTGCATCCTGGCTGATCTGCAACTGTCTCAGTGGTGTCTACTCGCCGATACGTTTTCCTCCACACCGATCCGATCGGTTCTAATTATCCCGCTTCAGTATCGCCATCAAGGAGTGGGCTGGTTGAGCATCTTCCGCAACGGCTACGATACCGAGGTGTTGTGGGCAGGTCGGCATAATGCCGATGAGCGCAATCAGTATCCTCGCCGGTCGTTTGAGGCGTGGCGCGAAGTCAAAGTCGATCAGAGTCCTGAATGGAGTCAGGATGAAGTCAAGCTAGCGCAGACGATCGCGCTGCATCTCTACATGGCAACCATGCAGAAGCGCGTAGAATCGCTGCTGCGACACGAAGCCTCCCACGATCGCCTGACGAACTTGCCCAATCGATTGCTGTTCGATGAACAACTTTCGCTGGCGCTGTTAACAGCACAGCAGCGTGGAGAAATGTTGGCGGCGGCGTTTCTGGATCTCGATCGCTTCAAAACCGTCAACGATACGCTGGGTCATGCCGTGGGTGACCAGTTGCTCAAGCAAGTCACGCAGCGACTGCAAGGGTGTCTGCGGCAGTGCGATACGGTCGCTCGCTGGGGTGGTGATGAGTTTACGCTGCTCTTTCCCCATATCAGCATTGATGAGGTCAGTAAGATCGCTCGACAAATTTTGGATGTACTGGGTGCACCTATACATCTAGAAAGACAGGAACTCTACATCTCTGCAAGCCTAGGCATTGCTTTATTTCCCTATGATGGTGAGGATGCAGAAACTCTGCTTAAGAACGCCGATACAGCCATGTACCGTGCCAAGCAGCAAGGGCGCAATAATTTTCAGTTGTACTCACCGGAAATGAACACGAAGGCGCGGGAGCAACTTGAGTTAGAGACCGACCTACGCAAAGCCCTAGCAAGGAACGAGTTTCTACTGTACTACCAGCCTCAAGTTGATATTCACACGGGAAGCATTGTCAGTGCAGAAGCGTTAGTCCGTTGGCAGCATCCGCAGCTTGGGCTGGTGCCACCAAACCAATTTATTCCGCTAGCAGAAGAGACGGGGCTGATTTGCCCACTGGGGGAATGGGTGATTCGTGCTGCCTGCATTCAGCACCAAGCCTGGCGATCGCTGGGATTGCCGCCGCTGCGAATTGCTGTTAACCTTTCGGCGCGCCAGTTTCAACAGCAAGACTTGGTAAAAATCATTGCCAGCATCCTACAAGAAACCAAAACAGAGCCGCACTATTTAGAGCTAGAGATTACCGAAAGCACCGTCATGCAGGATGTGGATTTTACGATCGCGGTTTTGCAAGAGCTGCGAGAGATGGGAATTCAAATTGCGATGGACGACTTCGGCACTGGCTATTCATCCCTCAACTCAATCAAGCATTTTCCATTGCACACCCTCAAGATCGATCAGTCCTTTGTCAGGGACTTGATGACAGACTCCAGTGATGTTGCCATTGCCAGGGCGATCGTTGCTCTAGGTAAAGGACTGAATCTGAAGGTGATGGCGGAAGGTGTAGAAACCTGCGACCAGCTTGAGTTTTTGCGATCGTTAGGGTGTGATGGTGCTCAGGGCTATCTTTTTAGCAGACCCTTATCGCCCACCGCTGCATCCGAACTGCTAGCTCAGGAAATGAATCTCTCAAGTCGAGTGTACCCGTGCTGTCCCGCCGCTTGAGAGGGCAGAGCAACGCAAGCTGCAAACGATGATTCAGGCAGTTTGAGGGGGATTGTAACGCGGCAATGCGGAGCAGGATAAGCTGATTCCAGTGTTTGTCATTGGAAGCGTGATCACCCAAACCATTCCAGTTCTGGATTTGCAGGCGTTTCGATCGAGCAATCGTTCCCGATTTGTGGCGGAACTCGGTGAGGCGCTAGAGACGATCGGCTTCTTTGCGCTAGTCAATCATGGAGTCGATGCGGACCTGATCCGCGCGGCTTACGCGGTTGCTCAGGCGTTTTTCGAACTGCCGGAGACGGTGAAGCGCCGCTATGAAGTTCCAATGCTGAACGGACAGCGTGGCTTTACGCGCTTTGGGCGGGAACACGCGAAGGATCATCCTGTCCCAGATTTGAAGGAATTTTGGCAGGTGGGTCGATCGCATCCACTCGCCTCTCGCTACCCAGCAAATCCTACGCCCGTTGAAGTTCCTGACTTTGCGCCAGTGATGACTCGGCTCTACACGCAGCTAGACACCTGTGCTACCGAGTTGCTGGAAGCTTGCGCCCTGTATTTGGGAGAGTCGGAAACTCTCCTGAGCGACATGGCAGCGGATGGTGACACGATTCTTCGCATCATTCACTATCCACCGATTCCTGCCGATGCCCAGCCTGACAGCGTGCGATCGGCTCCTCACGAAGACATTAATTTAATCACGCTGCTGTGCGAAGCCAGCGACGACGGATTAGAGCTGCGGCGGCATGACGGAACGTGGAGTCCCATTCACGCCGTGCCCGGACAGATTATCGTAGACAGCGGCGACATGCTACAGCAGTTGACTAACGGACTGCTAAAAAGCACAACGCACCGCGTT
>NZ_JACJPG010000382.1 GCF_014695955.1 Leptolyngbya sp. FACHB-36
TCTTGCAGCCAAGTTTGAGCGTTTCCTAATACATACTGCTGCAAAAACTCAGATCTTAGTTCAGCGGTTGTCAGCAGATCAGCATTAGAGCGGGCGATCGCTTCCGGTGCGTATTGAATCGCGCCTTCACCAGAATAGAACTGCTTGCGAACTGCATCGATGCATTCTTGCTCGGTTGGCTTGTGGTGAAACACGCGCGTGTGGTTTGCCATCCGCAAAACATCGCGTTCTGGGTCAATGCGCCAGTTACCATCGGCATCTTGCTGCCAGAGGTTTTCCTTTGCAACAGCAAAAGCGTCATCATCGCTGACGCCTTGACGCATCCCCGCGCTCCTCCGGATATTGCCAGCAACCACAGTTGCAGCGGCTTCATCGATCAGCAAGCAGCATTCCACAGACGTTAGCTGACGATTGATCGCTTTGTTCAGGATTGCGGCGCAGCGATCGTATAGTCCAGACAAGCGAATCGGGTTTGCCACACCTCCGAATCCCTTGAGCGTTTCGCCTTCTGGACGGACATCGCTCAGGTTAACCGTAACGTGAACCTCTCCGGTGAAGCGATCGTCCGATGAGAGTTCCAGCAGCGTTTGATACGACGTTACCCAACCTTGGCGACTGTCGCCAACGCGGAGAGTGACGCAATTTCCAGTGACATCAACGTGCGTCTCTTCATGTCGAGCATCAGGCGGCGTGGTGCCGATCGCGCCGTCGATCGTCACAGTTAGACGATTGCGAATTGGCGGCAACTGGCTGATGTACTTCGGCTCCAACACAGCTCCGGTGCCGCAGCCCATCATCGCCAAATCCATCATCAGACCAAAAGCGCGCCAGTCGCGCACATTGGTACTGGTGCAGTTGTAAGCACCCGAAAAGTTTGCGGGTTTTTCAATCCAGGGCGTACCGCCCACCCAGAGCCAGCGACCAGAGGGTAAGCTTTTCAACTCCCGCTGCATTCGTTCCAGCAGTGTCGTTTCGGTAGAGGTGAAGCGTCCCAGTTTTACCAATCCCTGCGTGGTACGCTGAATCATGTCCTGCAAGGATTCGCGACGTTGGTTAATCCGGCGGCTGTACGTGCGGAAAAACACTGGATTAGCCGTGGGTGCTGCTTCAGGGAACTGTCCGCTCGTTGGCTCGGTAGACGGACTAGAACGATCGATCCGACGGGGGTTTTCAAGCTCTCGAACCATAAGGAACCTCGTGAAGTGGCTGTGAGCGACCACATTACTGCACATGATTACTACATATGGAGTAGGTGTGGGGTTTGAGATCCAAAGTCTACACTAGCTGTGGAATATGGCACAACAATTTAGCTTATTTCACCAACGCTAAACCAACATCTGAGAAAGGGCACAGGATTGACAAATCAGATGAGCCGATTATTCTTCTATTGTAGTACACGCGCTCTAGGTCAGCGCCCCTTGAACCGAGTGCTCGTGAGCCTGCTAGCGGTTCTGGTCCTGCCAACTGGCACGATCGCTCAAGCTGCCGACTCCGGACAGCTCACTTCGATTCAGGCGCGAATTCTGCGCGGCTTTGGGTTCAAGATTGCGGTCCCTACATATGTGCCCGCCGGAATGAAGCTGGAGAGCGTTCGGACTCAAGCCGGAGAGAATCCCCGGTTCGGCGGCTATGGGTACACAATGCTCTATCGCAGTAACACGGGCAGTTGCTTTGCGATCGAGGCGGTCAGCGGT
>NZ_JACJPG010000383.1 GCF_014695955.1 Leptolyngbya sp. FACHB-36
TTTGGTGTGATCGATGTCGCCTCATTCGTTGTCGTTCTACTCGATCGTTCTTGAAACCACGATCGACCGTCGTCCCCTCACGGTGACACCCGAAACTCTGCTGTCAGATGTTTTAGTGCTCATGAGCCAAGTTCGCAGCAGTTGCACCCTACCAATTGCGTCAGACCCGCTAGATATTTGCTCGCTAGGTGAGTCGCCTGCTAGCTGCGCGTTAGTCGTCGAAGGGGCGCGGCTCATTGGTATGTTTACCGAGCAAGATGTCGTTCGGTTGACAGCAGACAGAGGCGACCTCAGAGGTATTGCGATCGCAGCAGTCATGGCGCAGCCCGTCGTTACCTTGACTCAATCTAATGCGCACGATATTTTAACTGCGCTGTCGCTGTTTCGCCAGCATCAGATTCGCCATTTGCCTGTTGTTGATGAGCACGGGCACCTGATTGGGTTAATCACTCCCGAAAGCATTCGGCAAGTCCTTCAACCCGCCAATCTTCTCCGACTGCGCACGATCGACGACGTTATGGAGGCAGATGTGGTGCAGGCACCATTATCCGAGTCGGTCCTGACGGTGGCGCAGCGGATGGCAGCAGAACGAGTCAGTTGTGCAGTTCTTACAAATTCTGTCCAGCCGACGCAAGCTGTGGGAATTTTGACGGAGCGCGACATTGTTCAGCTTCAGGCGCTTGAACTGCCGCTAGGAGACCTCCGAGCAGAGGTGGCAATGAGCACGCCGCTCTTTTGTTTGCAGCGATCGGATTCGCTTTGGGTGGCGCATCAAGAAATGCAGTGTCGGCATGTACGGCGGTTTGTCGTTACGGGTGAGCAGGGAGAATTGCTGGGCGTGGTGACGCAACTCAATATGCTGCGAGCGCTGGACCCGGTCGAACTCTTCAATGTGGTGAACATGTTGCAGCAGACAGTCAATCGATTGGAAGCCGAAAATATCGCGTTGCTACAGACGCGAAACAGCGAGTTAGAGCAACAAGTGCAAGACCGCACCGCGCAGCTTCAGGCGCTCTACGAGCAAGCGCAGGCAGAAATCCGCGATCGCAAGCGGGTCGAGGCAGAGCGGACTCAGCTTTTGGTGCGGGAACAGGCAGCTCGCCAAGAGGCACAAACTGCCAATCGCCTGAAGGACGAGTTTTTGTCGATTTTGTCTCACGAAATTCGCACGCCCCTGAACGCCATGTTGGGATGGGCGCATATGCTGCGTACTCGCACCTTCGATGCTGCTACAATGACGCACGCGCTGGAGACGATCGAGCGTAACGCTAAAGCCCAAGCACAACTGATTGATGATCTGCTGGATGTTTCCCGAATTATTCGTGGACAGCTCCGGCTCGATCTTCACCCCATGTCTTTGAGGACTGTGGTGGTAGCCGCGATCGAAACCTTACAGCCCGCGATCAACGCGAAAAAGATTCACCTAAAAACCAGTCTGGAGACGTCAATCGATCGCTTCCTAGGAGATCCGAGTCGATTGCAGCAGGTGGTTTGGAATTTGCTCTCAAACGCAGTGAAGTTCACACCCGCTGAGGGACAAATCGAGGTGCGGCTGTCGGAAGTAGGCGGTGAGAAGGCTTACTCTCTCACTCCTGACTCCTACTCCCTCGAGGAATTCGCGAATGGAGGCACGTCGCACGTTCATGCCGAACGCTTTACACTCCCTTACGCTCCCCAGTTTATCCAGCTCACGATCACAGACACGGGGGAAGGAATTGACGCAGATTTTCTGCCCCATATCTTCGAGCGCTTTCGGCAAGCAGACAGCAAAACCACACGACGTCACTCTGGGCTGGGGTTGGGGCTGGCGATCGTGCGGCATCTGGTGGAACTGCACGGGGGCACCGTTGATGCCGCGAGTTCAGGCGTCGGGCGGGGGGCAACCTTCACCGTTAAGCTACCGCTGCGGACGACAAGCACGACCAGCGACACTTACAAACCCAATGCTCCAGACCAATCACTACTGACCTGCCCACTGGAATTGAACGGTGTGCGGGTGCTCGTGGTAGACGACGAAGCGGACTCGTGCGAAGTCACGACGGCAATTCTCAGCGCTTGTGGAGCTGAGGTAATGGGCGTGACCTCCGCAGAAGCTGCGCTCGTAGCGTTTACCGAGTTCAAGCCAGACATTCTCGTTAGCGACATTGGAATGCCGGACACTGACGGCTACTCGCTGATTCGGCAGCTTCGATCGACGGCGGACAACCCGATTCCGGCTGTGGCGCTAACAGCGTATGCCAGAGAAGACGATCGACGGCAGTCCCTACTCGCTGGATTCCAAACGCATCTGGCGAAACCCGTCACTCCAGCAGAATTGGTTGGAGCGGTCGGGCGGTTAACCAGAGGCGTAGGAGTTGCTTGAGTTCCCTGTTCAATACATGTTTAATACAGTCCAATTAGTTGGGCACGCACTCACCGCCGAAACCAGGCAGTTAGGGCAACGGCTAAGCCATCTGCGGCATCGTCTGGTTTGGGAATGTGGTCCAGATGCAGTTCGCGGGTAACTGCTTGTTGAACTGCGTGCTTGTCGGCGTTCCCGTAGCCCGTTAGCGCCTGCTTGATCTGAGCGGGCGTGAACTCCACAGGCGAGACGCCAACCTGCGCCAGCACCAGCATGACAACACCTCGCGCTTGGGCAACCGCGATCGTATTACCCATGCGGTAAAAGAACAGTTTCTCGATCGCCACTAAATCTGGCTCATACTGCTGCAGAATCGTGTGCAGATCATCGTAGAGAATCACAAGCCGCTGTCCAATTTCGAGATTGGCAGGCGTTTTAACCACACCAAAATCCAGAACAGACGCTCGTTCTGAGGCACCACAAACGATCGCGCCAAATCCCAGCGTTGCGAGTCCGGGGTCTAAGCCAAGAATGCGTTTTTCCATGCTGAATGTTGAGTTGAGGCGTTGATGGACTAGAACATCCACACTAGCGCTCAATGTTCAAAACTCAGCATTCAAAATTACCCCTGTCCATCTTCCTGCAACCCAAACACCTGATTGAACACTTTGTCTACCTTGTAGCCAGAGTCGATCGACTCTAGCGGGTCTTTGCGGAGGCGATGGCGCAAACAGAGTGTGACGACACGACGGATGTCTTGCACGGTAACTTCAGCGCGTCCCTCAAAGGCAGTAAGCGCTTTAGCGGCGCGGTTGGTGACAATATCACCGCGCAGACCGTCTACATCTAGCTCTGAGCAAACCTGAGAAATTTTGACGCGTAAATCATAGTCGAGCGTCACTTGCTTTAGGCTCTCTTGAGCGTTGACAAGCCGCTGCTGAAGCTCTGTTTGCTGAGATTGATAGGTGTCTAGAAACGACTGCGGATCTTGATCAAACTCAGTGCGCTGCTCCACAATTTGAACGCGCAGGGCGGGTTCTTTGACGGTGCGAATTTCGGCGTGCATGCCGAATCGGTCCAGCAGTTGGGGACGGAGTTCGCCTTCTTCTGGGTTGCCGGAGCCGACCAGCACGAAGCGGGCGGGGTGCCGCACGGAAATTCCTTCTCGTTCAACCGTGTTCCAACCGGACGCCGCAGAATCCAGCAGCACGTCTACGAGGTGATCATCCAGCAAGTTGACCTCATCAACGTAGAGAATGCCTCGATTCGCTTTTGCCAGCAGTCCTGGTTCAAAGGCTTTGACGCCTTCAGACAACGCTTTTTCAATGTCGATCGTGCCGCATACCCGATCCTCGGTTGCACCCAGTGGCAAATCCACCATTGTCACTTTCTGTTTGGCAACGGGCACATCTAGCCCCTGCTCAACCTGCTGCCGCACCGCATCACCCATTAGCTCTGGATCGCTAGGATGACTGTTGAACGGGTCATCGGCAACGACGGCAATTTCTGGCAGCAGATCCGCCAGTGCTCGAATGGTTGTGGACTTCCCGGTGCCGCGATCCCCCATAATCATGACGCCGCCAATTTTGGGATCAATAATGTTAAGCAGCAGCGCCAGCTTCATTTCTTCTTGACCCACGATCGCCGTGAACGGAAACACGGGACGACGCCGCAGCGGAGCAGCATGGACAGACCGACCGTTTTCAACGGCAGTGGGGTTAGCGATCGAACTCACGGGCTTACCTGGATGTTAAAGAGCATTACCTTCCGTTCATTGTGCCATACCGGGGTTAGGGATTAACCGTGAGATGAGATTCCTGTAACTGTCATTTAACAATTAAAGTTTCTTGAGAAGGACCGCTATTTGATTTGGGATAAAAGGTTTTGATATGGAGACGGACCATAAACCAAATGGCTGCACCCAGCACGATCGACAGCACTTTTAAGGACACAACCGTATCGCCCAACAGCATCGGCGCATAGCTCAAGAGTGAGCATATCTCGACGACGATCGCAACCCAGAGATAGCGCGGGAAGTAAAACGCAAAGAGAATTGAGAGAATATCTGCCAGGAAGAAGTAGCGATCGTGCATTTTGGGCAGGAAATAAGGCATCAGCAGCGCACCCGTAAGTGCCAGTTGAAGCATTTGCTCTCGATCGAGCACTACCCGACTTCTATAAGCACTCCGCACAAACTGGAACAGGATGGTAAGCGTGACCAGGATACCAATGGGCACCACAATGTCGTACCAATCATCCGATAACCACTGATAAACGTTGGGAGCCATTTTAGTCAGGTCTGGAAAGCCGCGAGTTTGGTTGCCATAGATCAGCAGCACCTCGATTAACGGTCTACCTGCAAT
>NZ_JACJPG010000384.1 GCF_014695955.1 Leptolyngbya sp. FACHB-36
TACGAAGTGCTAGGCGATCCGGATAATCGTCGATCGTACGATCATGAACGCCAGTACCACTCTCAACTGGAAGCAGCGGGATTTTCGGTGGAGCGCGAGAGCGATCGTCAGCAGCGCACCACCGCCGCCCAAGCCCGCTACCGCTCCCAGCAGCGAGTGGCTTACCAGCAAGACGTCGCGATCGAGCAGTGGATGAAGCAGGTCTATACGCCAGTCGATCGATTAATTCAGCAGATCCTGAAGCCGCTAAAAGAACAGATCGATGACCTTGCCGCTGACCCGTTCGATGACGAGTTAATGGAAGAGTTTCAGAACTATTTGGACGACTGCCGGGACCGCTTTAGTCGTGCCGAAGCCACATTCAAATCCCAACCCAATCCGCCGAATGTTGCAGGCGTTGCCGAACGACTCTATTACTGCTTAAACCAGGTAAGCGACGGCATTGAACAGTTGGAATTTTTCACCCTCAACTACGACGACTATTACCTGCACACTGGACAAGAGCTTTTCCGCATCGCCGCCGGGCTACGGCGAGATGCACAAGCTGTCGCCAAGGCCGTTGCGTAATTTCTCATTAACCCTTTCTTAAAAAAGTCGAGCTAGAGTCGATGGGCGAGGACCTGAACCATCATCTACCTTTCGACAGATCTCATGACGTTCAACCGTAGAAGCTTTCTTCTGTTTCTTGGCTCCAGTATCAGTGCTGCTGCCTGTGGTCCGCTGCAACCATCCGGGCAGAAAGCGCCTCAAGTGCCCTCAGCCAGTAGTCCAACCGCAGGAGGAGCAACGCCCGTTAGCTTCAACCCAGTCAAAGGTCCAATTCCACTGACTAGCAACGCTCTAGCTTCCGCCCAGCAAATTGCTGATTTCAGTAATTACGAGATCGTCGATGATTTGGTACTGCCTGAGGGCTTTACCTATGATGTTGTGGCGGCTTGGGGCGATAAGGTTGGTGATTCACGGTTTGGCTACAACAACGATTTTCTTTCGCTGGTTGAGACTGGACCGAATGAGGGTCTGCTTGCTGTCAACTTTGAGTACATTAGCGCAGTTCCTTGGCAGCAGACTTACCAAAAAGTGATTGGCAAGCCGCTCCCGATCGCCGAGGTGGAGAAAGCCGTACGGGCAGCAATTAAAGCAATCAAAGACGACAAAGTACCTGGACTGAATGCCTTTGCGCTAGCGGACAACAACCCAATTAAGCAAAAGGTCAAGCTCATTTGCCAAGAAGGACTGATCGATCAAGGCATGGGCGTTATTTCCATCCGCCGCAGCGCTGACGGCAAATGGGAGCGAACGAACTCTAAAGCCGATCGTCGCATTACAGGCATTTCGGGTCTGGAAGACGGACGATACCTTAAAGCTACAGGTCCAGCCGTTGCCGTGTTCAAGAAAACCAAAGGGCTAGGCTACACAGACAAGCTTGGCGACAAAATTATTGGCACGTTCCAGAACTGCGCGGGTGGCACAACGCCTTGGGGAACTGTATTTAGCGGTGAAGAAAACATTCAGAACCATGTGCCAGAACCTGTCTACGCGGATGGTACATCGCTGAATCCAATCCAGCGCCCCTTCAACATTACCGACGAAGAGATTACCGGATTGGGTAACGTCTTCGGTTTGGCAGGCAATAAGTACGGCTGGATGGTAGAAATTGACCCCGCTAACCCCAACGACTACGGCACCAAACACACGTGGCTGGGTCGCTATCGCCACGAAGCCGTCGGCGTGCGGGTAGCGACGGGTAAACCGCTCGCGTTCTATTCCGGCTGCGATCGACGCGGCGGGCACATCTACAAATTTGTCAGCAAAGGCGCCGTCAGTAACCCCAAAGATAAGGCGAACTCGAAACTACTGAGCGATGGAATGCTGTACGCTGCGCAGTTTAATTCCGATGGTACCGGCAGATGGATTCCGCTGACGGCAAGTACGCCGATCGATCCCATCCCCCCAACGATGCACAGTGGAGCGATGCTGCCGCTGCCCCAGCGTCCCCAAGGCAGCGTCTACGGATTCGACGACGATGCCCAAGTGGAAGCCTTTAAGAAAAAGTACAAAACGCTGGGCGATCTCTACGTCGGCAACGCCGAAGAAAAACAAGGGGCAATTCTAATTGACGCGCACTACGCTGGCAACGCGATCGGAGCCACCTGTACAGCGCGCCCGGAAGATACCGAAATTGCTCCAGATGGGTCACTGTTTATCGCCTTTACATCTGGCAGCGTCAGCAAAGAAGATGGCAGTCCCGATATTCGGATTTTCAAAGGACCCGACGGCAGCAGCGCTTACGAACACGGTTGGATCATGCACCTGACCGAAGACGGCAACGAACCCAGCGCAACGAGTTTTCGCTGGAAGATGATAGCAACCGGAGGCGAACCTTCAGCAGGCGGGCTGGGCTTTGCCAACCCCGATAACCTGATGTTTGACCCCAAGGGCAATCTATGGATGGTCAATGACATGTCGTCCGACAAACTCAATCGGACGGTGCCTGCGAATCGGGTTGAGAAAACCGGAAAGGTTGTCAGCCCATCGAACGTGCGAGGCATCTTCGGCAACAACGCAATTTGGTGTTTGCCTGTCACTGGGGAAAATGCAGGAAAAGCTTACCTATTCGGCATTGCACCGATGGAAGCCGAAACGACAGGTCCCTGCTTTACACCTGATGGAAAGACCTTGTTTGCGTCGATTCAGCATCCGGCAGAGATCAACGGCATTCGTCAAAACATGGCATCCGAAACGCGCCAGTTTGCAATGCGAACTACGGATGGTAAAGAGTTTATGCAGACCCGCACAGTGCCGATCGGCTCAAACTGGCCCAGTAAACGCTCTAACGACCCACCGAAGCCTGCTGTCGTAGCCATCCGTCGCAGCAATAACGCTAGCGTCGTGTAGATGCAGCCGCGTAAACGCAACAAAGGGGCGCACCTGCGCCCCTCTCTGCCTACATCAACAGGGGGATCATCAACTATTTACCATCGAGATCGGCGTCACCTGGAACTGCTCGCTCTACGCGATCCCAAGCGTCACGAGCAGCGTACTTCGCTTTGTCCCAGCCCACGCGACCCGTGCCATGCTTTGATTCGTAGTTCTGACGCAGGTGAGGCTCTGCTTGGTCGTAAGTCAGACCCTGACCATAGTAAGTGGAGTAGCCCTCGTAGCCCGTCCGGTAGCCCGGTTCGTAGTCGGTGTAGTCGTAGCCTTGCTCCACATAGGGACGAGTGTTGTAATTAGTCCGCCAATACTCGTTCTCAACCGTTGGGTCAATGCTTTCTGCAACGCTCTTACCGACCAAACCGCCTGCAACTGAACCAATGGCTGCACCGACTACGGCTCCAACAGGACCACCAACCGTTCCGCCGATCGCCGCACCCACGGCTCCTGCTCCAGCGGCACCAACTCCTGTCCCAACCGGATGAGCACCCGGTTCACCTGTGAGGGGATCGGGGTTAGAGTCAGCACCATGCACTTTCTTAGTGTCACTCATGGGAGTAAACCTCCTAGACAGTTCGTTTTGCTATCCAAACTCCTAGCGCTACTGTTAAGCGCTTTCGTAGCAATCGCTACGCTATTCGAACTCTACTGCCACGAAACGACTAAGCGCTCTGCCACAGGTAAGAGCTCGAACTCCGCTAAAGACACAGTTCCGCGACGAAATAAGCGCAGTGCAGCCTGTTTAACCAATTCTTACCCCTCCGATCGCTCCTCGCTCACAGGAGGCGGGTCAGCAGGAAGATGCTTTTCCTCGGCATCTGCGATCGCGGCTTCTACCAGTTCGGCAGAGGGTGGATGAGGCGGAATTGCCTCCAGGGTGTGGTCTGGTTCTTCGGGCTTCCCAGCTTCGTAGGCAATTTCTTCTTGAAGCACTGAATCCGCTGGAGTCGAGGTGTCCTCTACGATCGCTGGTTCTGCGCTGCTAGGAGGAGTCAACGGATCATCCGCGATCGCGGGCGTTTCTGGTGCTACGGGCGTTGCCGCGTCCGGTACACGATACTGCTTACGGACGTAGATTGCCTTGGCCTCTTTATCGCGCTTCTGCGTCAGCCCTTTAAACGCGCCTTGAACCTGGTTCAAAATGCCTCCGAATCCGGCACCTGTTTTCTCTGGCTCCGCAGCAGGTGGAGCGGGCGGAGTAG
>NZ_JACJPG010000385.1 GCF_014695955.1 Leptolyngbya sp. FACHB-36
CCAGCGACAACGGAAGCACCGCCCGATTTGCTGCAAGGGGTGATTCAGGCGATCGTTCTGGGACTGGTTCAGGGCATCACAGAATTTTTGCCAATTAGCAGTACAGCGCATTTGATCATTTTTACCGACATTTTGCAGTGGAAGACGCTGTGGGATAAAGCTGCGATCGATGCCATTCAGTTTGGCAGCGTTATTGCTGTGGTGTGGTACTTCCAGAAGGACATTCATCAAATTCTTAGCGGTGCGTGGTCAGCCGTCCAGCGGCGCGATTGGCAGCAGGAAGAATGGAAGATTTTAGTCGGAATTGCGATCGGCACGGTTCCTGCCCTTGCAGGGGGCTTCCTGCTGAAGAAGCTGGGCGTTAACTTGGATCAGGCGTGGCTGATTGCAATCGCGGCGATCGGGGGGTCTCTGCTGCTGGGACTGGCGGAGACGATCGGGAAGCGCAAGCGCGGATTCGACGACTTGCGAACGTCTGACGGCATCTTAGTCGGGTTGGGTCAAACGCTGGCGCTGATTCCCGGTGTGTCACGCTCTGGGTCTACCCTGACAACTGCGCTGTTTCTGGGGTTGCGGCGAGAAACCGCTGCCCGCTTCTCGTTTCTGTTAGGAATTCCAACGCTGACGATCGCCACACTAGTGCAGGCGAAAGATGTGCTTAACCGGGGAGATATGCTGGTGCCGCTGTTGGTCGCCATCATTTCGACCTGCATTTTTTCGTACCTGTCGATCGCCTGGCTGCTGCGCTTTCTTCAGCGACAAAGCACCTGGATCTTTGTCTGGTATCGGGTCGCGCTGGGTGTGGCGCTGCTGATTGCGGTTAGTCAAGGGGTGCTGAAGTAGACCGTCAGGGGGCAGATAAACTCTTCATCTCCCTGAGCTACACGATCGCGGCTGTCCCCGTTCTGACGGCACTACAATGACGGGCAGTTGACCCACCAACTCTTATGGATTTCATGCTGGTTGCAGGTGGCTTGCTGAAAGCGGTGTTGCCGATCGTGGCAAAGACAATCACGGAAGCTGCTAAAAATAAGCTGAGTCCGACTGAACTGCAAAAAGCGCTAGAAGCAGGATTGCAAGAATCGACTGCGCTTGACATTGCTCAAAAAGTGCAGAATCCGGTGTTCTACCGCTGCGGCGACAAGCAAACGGACACTTTTTTGGCAAGATTTTTGGAGCATTCAGGTGTTCAGGCGGAACTGCAAAAGCCGCTTCAGGACAAAGGAACGCCGGATGTAGCGATGCTGGTCACAGTGGCTAAACAGGTGGTGGCGGCTCACACGATTCCGATCCAGGAGAGCCATCTGAACGATTGGCTGACGCAGTTTGCCGACGCCTATTTCCGTAAGACCAGCGAATTTCTGCGGTTTCAGGTGGCGAAGCAGGACTATCTGGAACAGGTGGCGAACTGGTTTGATGATGTCAAATTTGCAGGCGTGGCGGTTCCCGGACAAGACATCGAGAAAGCCGAGACGATCGCGCAAATTTTCGTCATGCCAGATGTGGTCGAGGAAGCTCGGTCTTCGTTTTCCCGATTAGAGGGAGATGCGGTAGTTGTGGCTGATTGGTTAGCCCAAAGCATTTCTTCAGTTTCCGAAGCTACCTCAACAAAATCACGTAGCGATTCAACAACTCGTCAATTACATCTGCGGGAGGAACAGCGATTTCGATCGCAACTCGATCGTACTGGACGCAAACTGTCTGCCCAGCGGCTTCTGAATCAGCAGCAGCGAAAACTGGTGCTGTTGGGTGCGCCCGGATCGGGGAAGACAACGCTGCTGAGCTACTTTGCTGTGATACTAGCGCGGGGAGAGGCTGAGGCGCTGGGGCTGAAAGAGGGGGACGATCGTCTGCCGATTCTGATTCGCGTTCGTGATTGGGAGCGACATTCTAACCCGTCGCTGCTGGGGTTTGCCTATCATTTTGCTCAAGAGCGGATGCAGGGAAAACCTTTGCCGACAGGGTTTTTCGAGTATTGGCTGGAGCGGGGACAGGCGATCGTGCTGCTGGATGGCTTGGATGAAGTGGCGGACGAGGGAAAGCGTTACGAGGTGGTGCGGCGAATCGAGAACTTTTTGGGGCAGTATCCGCAGAACGATGCGATCGTCACGTCGCGTCCGGCGGGCTATCGGCGCGACTTTTTTCGCACCGAGGAGTTTCCCCACTACGAACTGCAACCGTTCGACGATGCCAAAGTCGAGGAGTTTATCAATCGCTGGTACGATAGCCGCGTGTCGGATGCCGAGGAAGCGAAACGGCGCAAAGCCAGTCTGAGAAAGGCGCTGGACGACAACGATCGCATCAAGCTGCTGGCGCGAAATCCGCTCCTGCTGACGATAGTTGCCCTCATCCACCGCTATCAGGCGATGCTGCCTCGGGAGCGGTTTCGCCTGTATGACAAGGCGGTGGAGACGCTGCTGCTGTCGTGGGATAGCAACAAGGATCTGAGCAATCAGACGGCGCTGAAGTATTTGCAACTGGATGATTTGCGCCGCGTGATGGAGCGGGTGGCGTATTGGATTCATACGCACGGCAGTACGGGCGATGCGGAAGGGGGAACGCTGATCGATCGCGATGAACTGCTGAGGAATCTGTGTCAGGAAATTAAGGCGCTGAAGCAACTCCAGCTTTATGAGGCGAAGGAGGAGTCAAAACGGTTTGTGGAGTTTATTCGCAGCCGCACGGGGTTGCTGAATGAGCAGGGGCAAGACTGCTATGCGTTTGTCCATAAGACGTTTCAGGAGTATCTCTGCGCTCAGGAGATTCTGTATCAGGCAGAAAATGAAGGCGAGTTTGAGATTGTGCTGCGTCACATTCGGGAGCATTTGCACGATTCGCACTGGCGGGAGGTGCTGCTGCTGCTGGTGGCGCAACAGAAACCGAAACCTGCAGCAAAGGCGATTCGGACGATTTTGCAGAATAACAGTGAACATGAGCAATGGCTCCACCGAGATTTGCTGTTTGCGGGAAGCTGTTTGGCGGAATTGAAGGGTTTGAGGGCGGCTGATGATGCGTTGGTTCAGGAGATTTTGACTCGACTGGTTGACTTGGAGGCGCAGGAGGAAGAACGAGTTGGGGGAAGGGTGCGCGATCTCGTTTTCCGCGTTCTTTGTAGCTTTTATGAGTCGGATTGTGAGGCGATCGTGCTTCAGCGTTTGAAAGATCAGGATGAGGCGATCGATTACTGGCGACTTCTGAAGTACCGATCGGCGTTGGGAGAACAGGACGAGGTTATTGCTGAACTTCTCGATCGACTTACCGATGACAAGGCTTCGGTGCGTTGGAGGGCGGCTGATGCATTGGGCAAGTTGGGAACTGCCTCAGAGGTGATAGTGCAAGCCCTTCTCAACCGGCTCACCGGTGACGAGGCTTTGGTGCGTTCGAGTGCGGCTAATGCATTGGGCAACTTGAGAACTGCCTCAGAGGTGATAGTGCAAGCCCTTCTCAACCGACTCACCGATGACGAGGCTTCGGTGCGTTGGAGGGCGGCTGATGCATTGGGCAAGTTGGGAACTGCCTCAGAGGTGGTAGTGCAAGCCCTTCTTAACCGACTCACCGATGATGATAATTTGGTGCGCTGGAAGGCGGCTGATGCATTGGGCAACTTGGGAACTGCCTCAGAGGTGGTAGTGCAAGCCCTTCTTAACCGACTCACCGATGATGATAATATGGTGCGCTGGAGTGCGGCTGATGCATTGGGCAAGTTGGGAACTGCCTCAGAGGTGGTAGTGCAAGCCCTTCTTAACCGACTCACCGGTGACGAGGCTTCGGTGCGTTGGAAGGCGGCTGATGCATTGGGCAACTTGGGAACTGCCTCAGAGGTGGTAGTGCAAGCCCTTCTTAACCGACTCACCGATAATGATGATTTGGTGCGTTGGAGTGCGGCTAATGCATTGGGCAAGTTGGGAACTGCCTCAGAGGTGGTAGTGCAAGCCCTTCTTAACCGACTCACCGGTGACGAGGCTTCGGTGCGTTGGAGTGCGGCTAATGCATTGGGCAAGTTGGGAACTGCCTCAGAGGTGGTAGTGCAAGCCCTTCTTAACCGACTCACCGATGATCATAATTTGGTGCGCTGGAGGGCGGCTGATGCATTGGGCAACTTGGGCAAAAAGGCGGATTGGGTTTTGCCTATGCTAATGCAGTGGATTGAGCAGCATCAAGATAGTGAATTTGTGGGAGCGGGGATTGATGCGTTGGGGGAGATGTTGGAGGGGTGAAGGCAGAGGGCAGAGGGCAGAGGGCAGATTACTGACATGATGAATCACAAACTTCTTGACACGGTTGCTACTCTCAAACCCATCTCGATCAATCTACTCACGTTAGTCGAGCCGGAATATCAGTCGATTCAAAATTTGTCGATCGGACAAGTTGGAACGATCGTTCAAATTTACGAAGCGGATCAGTTTCAGTATTTGGTTGAATTCGCCGACGTTCAAGGACGTGAATATGCAATGGCTATCTTGAGAGCAGACGAAATTTTAGCCCTACATTATGAGCTTACCTTGGCATGAAAAAGATTTAATTTTCTAATTAATCAAACAATGGAATTCTATGGAACTTCGGGAACAGTTGATCGAAAACCGATCGCGCATTCTGCAAATTGCTGCTAAATACGGTGCTTACAATGTGCGGATTTTTGGTTCAGTTGCCAGAGGAGAAGCCGATGCAGACAGCGACATTGACTTTTTGATTGAACTAGAACCCGAACGTAGCTTGTTCGACCTCGGTGGACTGCTGATGGAGCTACAGGAATTGCTCGATTGTCCCGTAGATGTCGTGACCGAAAAAGGACTGCGATCGCGAATCCGCGATCGTGTATTACGAGAGGCAATTCCGCTGTGAGAAACGATCGTGAGAAACTGCAAGACATTTTGGAGGCGATCGATCCGCTCGATCGCTACGCTACTCAAGGGCGACAGGCATTTGAGCAGAATGAACTGATTCAAGTCTGGTTCATTCAAAATCTTCAAATTATCGGTGAGGCATCCCGTTTCTTATCATCCTCAATCCGAAGCCGCTATTCAGACGTACCTTGGTCAGAAATCATCGGAATGCGAAATATTTTGACCCACAATTATTTTGAAATTGATCTCGACATCGTTTGGCAAGCAGTGGAGCGAAACCTGCCAAACTTAAAACTCAAGATAGAAGCAATCTTACAAACGTGGGAAACTGAGGAATGAAATACACCATTGTCATTCAATGGTTAGAAGAAGATCAGTGCTTTGTTGTTACGCTGCCCGAGTTCACCGATGTCATGCAGCCTGTGACACATGGAGAAACCTATGAAGAAGCCCTGAAAAACGCACAAGAAGTTTTAGAACTGTTGATTGAAGACGCAGCTCAAGCAGGAAAACCGCTGCCACAACTGATCGCCACACCGATCGCGCTATGAAAAAGATTCGACATAGCCGTGATGTGGATGCTTTACTGATTGAGCTATCGGACGAGGCGATTGCCCCACCCACGAACGCTCGCTGCATCGGCCCCCAAACTGCGAGCAGTTCGAGCTTACTGGCAGACTAGCCGTCGCAATCACTTGGGCTGCGCCCATCTGCTTGGAAAGTTGGATCAATTACTTTCCTAAATGTAATTGTCCCCGTGCCCTCACTCCTAGTCTCCGTTTAAGTAGAAGTTAGGGGTGAGAGCAACCAAGCAGGTGCTAGCTAGCCGCACAGTTAGGATTTACCGTTTGTCTCTTGCACCATCGACAGCATTCCCTGAAGCGTTGCCGGAATGCTGCGCGGGTCCATGAACATGACTTTGCTACTGTCACTCTTGCCGATCGCCGTGCCCATATCCAGATAGCTCAGCGCTAGCAGCACTTTACCCGCTTCTGCTGCTTTGGGGTCGTTCTTTAATGCCTGATTAACGATTTGAATTGCCTCCGCCGTTGCCTGCGCTTTTAGCACCTGCGTTTGGCGCTCTGCCTGAGCACGCAGCACCATTGCTTTTTGCTCCGCTTCCGCTTGCAGAATCGTTGCTTTCTGACGGGCTTCTGCCTCCAGCACTTGCGCTTCTGCCCGACCTCTAGAGCTGTTTACCGCTGACTCACGCTCACCTTCAGAGGTAAGAACAGCAGCGCGTTTGCGGCGTTCTGCCGACATCTGTAGCTCCATTGATTCCTGCACCGCTTGGGAGGGAATGATGTCGCGCAGTTCCACGCGAGTCACTTTCACGCCCCACGGGTCTGTGGCAACATCCAGATCGCGCAGGAGCAGTTCGTTGATCTGCGATCGCGCCGTGAACGTCTCGTCGAGTTCCATCTGTCCCATCTCGGCGCGAATCTGGGTCAGGACAATGTTAACCATTGCCGCCTGAAGGTTTTGCACTTTGTAGTACGCCCGCTCCATATCCACAATTCGCCAGTACACCACAGCGTCTACCGTAATTGACACGTTGTCGCGGGTAATGCAGGGCTGCGGCGGAATATCCAGCACTTTTTCCCGAATTGTGTCCTGATACGCCACACGATCAAGCACCGGAATGATAAATCGGGGACCTGCCGTGAGCTTGCGATCGTAGCTGCCCAACCGCTCAACCAACGCCTCATTGCCTTGCTGCACGATTTTGACGCTAGAAATGGCGCCGCCGCCCACCAGCAATGCGATTAACCAACCCCACATAGCTCATCTCCTATTGTTTCTTTATGAATGCAGCGCTGTTTCCGGCATCACGATTAGTGTAGTGCCGCGCCGCGCTACAACAATCACTCTCTGATTTGGCGCGATCGCCACTGTAGAATCCTCACACCGTGCCGCCCACGAATTTCCCTCAAACAGGACTCGTCCCGGTTTTCCCGGTTCAATCTCTGTTAAGGTTTCCGCTTCGGTAGATTCCAGACTTTTTGTTGCTGAACCGTAGCGAACAAACCGACGCGACACCAACACCAGCGCTAATGACAGTCCCATCCACAGCACAACTTGCAGACCTAGCGGGATTTTTGTCGCGATCGCCGCCACTGCTAATGCGCTCAGACCCATCACAAACGCCACAAACGCTGTCGGCACCAGCAATTCTGCTAGGCACAACGCAAGTCCCACCAGTAACCAAATTTCCGTTGGACTCAGCGACATTTCAACCGTCCCGTCAGTGTGTCCGTTGTCTTAATCCAGTGTGCCCTACAATCAAGGACTCATCGTATAGCAGCAGGATTCCGGATGACGATCGCCCAAACCGCCACCGCGTCAAACTTCTTAAGAATCCAGTTGAACTTTCCTTTCAAATCCCCCCTTATAGTTGTTAGACGATCTGCACCACGTGAATTGTGCCCAGACTATATAGTGGTTAACCGTTAGCGATGAACGGTGGTACAACGTACTTCCCTTGAACTTCTGACCCGTGAGTAACCTAGCCAGCCTCTACCCCCTTGTTCCTCCTATGAGTCCGTCCAAGCCGCAGATTTGCTGTTCTAACCCCCAGTGCCGTGCGCCCTTAAATCCGCTGGGAAGCGTTGTCTGCGAGGCTTGCCAAACGCCGCTGATGTACCGCTACGTCTGGGCAGTGGGAACGATCGCGAAGCAAATTCCAGTGGAAACACAGGTTGCAGGGCGGTATTACGTCACAGCACCGCAGATTTGGTTAGACATGCAGCCGAGTCTGCCGCCAGAAGTGCCCGTGGACTGGTCCGACACTGTTCTGCCCTATCTACACCTTTACCCACAGCGGCTGCACGTTCCAGAGATATATGGCTTCTGTCCGGCAAGCGATGATCGTCCGGTGGGGGAGATTTTTCTTCTAGAAAACGTGCCGCTGGATGAGTCAGGACTGCTCTATCCAGCGATCGTGCAGGCATGGTCAGAAGCGTCAGCGGTGCGACAGGTCTACTGGCTCTGGCAGATACTCCAGCTTTGGACGCCGCTGTGGGAACAGGGCGTTGCCTCTAGCCTGCTCGCTGTGAGTAACTTACGGGTGGAGGGGTGGCGGGTCCGACTGTGTCAGCTTTTTGAGGATGCGGAAGTGCTTCCTGCGACAGAAGGCGAGACGGCGATGGAGCTATCGCTGGCAGACCTGGCGAATCTGTGGTCAAGCTGGGTAG
This sequence comes from Leptolyngbya sp. FACHB-36, assembly GCF_014695955.1. Lineage (GTDB taxonomy): Bacteria > Cyanobacteriota > Cyanobacteriia > Leptolyngbyales > Leptolyngbyaceae > FACHB-36. Next base: position 8,039 of record NZ_JACJPG010000385.1, read on the forward strand.
CCGAGGCGAAACCAGAGATCCAGCGTCCGCTGCAAACGATTTTGCACCAGATGCACACCGATACAGACCCTGCGATCGTGGCGGCGCAACTGAATCAGCTACTGTTGGAGCAAGCTGCTCAATTGCCGCTGCGGCTTCAGATTGCAGGCGGCTCTGACACCGGACCCGAACGATCGCACAACGAAGACACCTGCTATCCGGTGACGCTGGGTGAAACCGTTCCTGCGGATGGATTGATGCCGCGACTCGCGATCGTGTGTGACGGCATTGGTGGACATGAAGGCGGCGAAGTCGCCAGTCAGTTGGCAGTGCACTCGTTGAAGCTGCAAGTGCAAGCACTGATGGCAGAAGTTGCTCAGCAGTCGGAACCCGTACCGCCAAGCCTGCTGATGCAGCAGCTAGAGGCCAGCGTCCGCGTCATCAACAACCTGATCGCGTCCCACAACGATACGCAGGGGCGGGAAGACCGTCGCCGTATGGGAACAACGCTGGTCATGGCGCTACAGCTTCCTCAGCGTGTGCGCACCGAAGACGGCACGATCTCAGACAGCGGGCACGAACTTTATTTGGTGCATGTGGGCGACAGCCGCGCCTATTGGATTACGCCGCGCTACTGTCACCAACTCACCGTGGATGACGACGTGGCGGCGCGAGAAGTGCGACTGGGACGATCGCTGTACTGGGAGTCGCTGCAACGTCCGGATGCTGGGGCGCTGACGCAGGCAATCGGCACTCGTGACGCCGACTTCCTGCACCCTTCAATCCAGCGCTTCATTTTGGAGGAAGACGGCATTCTGCTGCTGTGCTCGGATGGGCTAAGCGACCATGGGCTGGTAGAGCAAACCTGGTCAAGCTACACGGATGACGTTTTTCGGGGCAAGCGATCGTTAGAATCGGCGGTGCAAGCCTGGATCGATTTGGCAAACCAAAAGAACGGCTACGACAATACCTCAATTGTGTTACTGCACTGCTCCGTGTCCTCGACGGTGCCTGAGGTGTTTCTACCGTCTACCAGTACACCTTATACAGGGGCAGACTGGTCGCCTGCGTCGCAAGCGTTAGTGTCAGAGGAGCCTGTGCTGAGTAATTCGGCTCAGCCAACTGTGGCTGGAGGCGATCGTCGATCGAACCGCTGGCGCATTTTGGTAGGATTGCTGCTGCTTGTGCTACTGGGTACAGGGTTGAGTGCAGCGGCGCTGTATCAATTTGCGCCAGCGGAATTCCAGCGCCTGCGAGAGCGAATTTTGCCGTAGGTACTTACTCGGCAATCTTTTCTAGAATCATGTAGTCGCTTTGATGCAGCAGTTTCACCTTCTGATGAAAGATGCCGCGAAACGCCTCGATCGCCGCCTTCGATGCTTTACTATCCGTGGTTCCCTCGTAGGCTGCAAGCACTAGCACGCCTCTAACCTGGATCAGTCGCCACGCAAGCATAAGCGATTCTAGAATGCTGCTAGCCGCATCCTTCGAGTTTAAATGCAGCAGTTGATAGGAGTTTGGAATCAGCGATCGCAAAATATCGTGCGATCGACCCGCCATTTTTCGTACCTTTTGGGCACTGCCGGATTTCTCAATATTAAAATCGAACTTCTCACTTTGACTCAATTCATCAAACGCATCAATGCAAGTTATTCGAGCAGCTTCTTGGATCAGAAGATTGTCTAGTAGCCAGCAGGCGGTTTGTCCTTCCTGACTGCCAATCTCTAAGACTTTCAGCGTTGAAGCTTGAGCTATTTGGCTAAGATACTGCTCCCAATCTTTGACGTGCTTGCTGAAATTATCTAGCGTAAACTCATAGCCGCTTGTAGCAATTTGAGCGCTATATTTTGCACTGGGTAATTCCGCGATCGCCTGCGGGAAGCCAGCATCTAGCTCTAATGCTGTTTTAAGCGACTCATACGCTTGAGCATACTCACGCCGATCTTTGAAAACTTTGCTTAAGTTATAGTGAACTCGGGCAAGATCAGTTCTGGAAAATGCGGGAGCCAGCGCGATCGCTTTCTGGAAATAATCAGCGGCGATGCTTAATTCGCCCTGCTGATGCAAGCTGGAACCTAGATTATTGTAAGCAACAGCTAACAACGCTTTAGCCTCAGCGCTAGGTTCGGTTAACAGTCCTTGCTCGCAGAGCGCGATCGCCGCTGCATAATTCTGCTGATTTAGAAACTCAGTTGCCAGCGCTTTCCAGTTCAACATCGCCGCAAACTCTGAGGAAAGCGATTGTCCGCTCAGTTTACCAAGCAGGTAGACTAGCTTCTCCTGCTCCAGCTGCTGACGAATCACGTGCAGCGCTTTTTGGGCAGGTGGGGTGTCGTCCTGGTACTGGTCCGGGGGTGTTTGAAACTTCTGAAGCTGGCGATCGAGATTATTTCCTGGATAGCGAATGTACTCGACGGTATCGATCGGAATCTTCGAGGTCTTAAAGAACTTTGCGGTCCAAATTGTGTAAGCGATATCCTCACAGCCAACCTGTTTGTATACCTGCGCTTCTGGAAAACCCTCAACAAATTCGTGGCACTCGCGCCGAATACATAAGTTCAGCGGACTGCAATTTTCGATCGCGCCTTTCCAATACGGATGTACCGTGTCTTCTATATACATTCCAGTGCGAACAATGCCAACGGTTGAGTTGGGAAATTCGATCGTGAATGAGCCGCGTTCTGTTGTTAACGTAAACGAATTTCCGGTGAATTTAGAGGATTGATGCGTCAGAATCTTGAAGCACAGAAAGATGTGCTCTTTGTAAAATAAGTCGTCATCATCACAAAAGAATAGAACATCGCCCTTAGACACCTTAACTCCGGTGTTTCTTGCGGTTCCAGCACCCAAACTTTTGGAATGACTGACGATCGTATAGTTCGCTTTGTTTCTGCTAAATTCTGTCACCCGTTCAAGGCTGCGATCGGTAGAGCCTTCGTTGACGATCACAATCTCGGACTCTACGGTAGAAAAGGTGTCGTCCTGCCGATAGAAAAATGCAATGCTGGCTTCAACGCTCTCCAGCGTGCGAATAATTTCGTCTTCCTGATTTAGCAGTGGAATGATTACTGAAAACGATCGCGCCATGATTGCGCTCCTCTCGATCACGTGCTGGCATCCTACTTCAATTCCCCAACACCGAACCAACCTGTAGCACTTGCACAGTCGCTTCGGCTGCGATTTCAGTTTGCCCCACGGGAATGATTGCTAACCCAGTCGTTCCTGTCAAATTAATCAAATTCCCTGAAATCTGACTGCCGCCTGCCACCTCAAACTCGTACTGTCCTGCAATCAGGTGAAGCCGCCCCCAAACATAGGTTTCTCGCTTGCCATCCGATTTCAGAGGGTGTCGCGTTTTCGCAGACACGATCGTGGGTCCCCACGGTGACGCCAACCCCGACAATTTCCGCAACGCAGGCTGAACAAACCGCCAGAACGTCACAAGGGCAGACACCGGATTGCCCGGAAGCCCAAAATAGAGCGTAGATGAAGCCGTTGCCACCGTTAAGGGTTTTCCTGGTTTAATGGCGACCGCTCGGATGTGGATCGTAGCGTTAAGGTCGGCAAGAATGGTTTCTACATAGTCGTAATCGCCGACCGAGACGCCGCCAGAAGAAATGATCACATCAGCAGACTGCATTGCTGCCGCGATCGCCGCTTTCAGCGCTTCTGGCTCGTCTGGAACGATGCCCAACCGGATTGGCTCAGCTCCAGCTTGCGCAATCAACGCCGCCAGCGCGTACTGGTTGGAGTCCACAATCTGACCCGGTTGCAGCGGTTGGTCGATCGTCACCAGTTCGCTTCCGGTAGACAAAATGGCGACTCGTGGGCGGCGGTACACGGTGACGTGATCGCACTGTGCCGCCGCCAGTACCGCGATTTCTGACGCTTGCAGCCGGGTTCCTGCTGCCAGTAGGGGCGCACCCGCCTGATAGTAGGATGCTCGATGCCGCACAAACGCCTCATGTTTCGCTGC
>NZ_JACJPG010000386.1 GCF_014695955.1 Leptolyngbya sp. FACHB-36
CTTAGTGGAAGTAGAGATAGATGTTTAGCCGTTAGCTTGAGGACCGCTGTCTCCACCTACGGGTGCCATGATGATTAAGGTTCCTTCCGCTGTCTGTTCAAACTGCAATTCCCGATCGTTCTGACATTGGTAGAACTGCTCATCTGCCAGTTGAATCGCATCCAAATTGAGCGTAGTTAAGACAGTCATGGTTCTCAATCTAAAGTTGGTGGAGTTTGACAGATCTCAAAGTAGCTTTTCCATAAAGACCGTACACGGACCCTCGTTGTAGCGCTCGATCGAATAGAAGCCAAGCTTTTTGTATAACCTGATAGCAGCCGCTTGTTTTTGCGCATCTGCTGTATCCAATCGAATCGTTTGATAATTGGCTGCTCTTGCAAAGTCTAGAAGCATTTCAGCCATCTTTAGTCCTAGCCCCTGTCCGCGATAGGCTTGCAGAAACCACATTCGCTTCAGCTCACAGATCTGATTGCTCAACCGTCGAACTGCGCCGCTACCCACGACACGATCGCTATCCATAAGAACTAAAAACGTGCCCTTATTATTGAAATAGTACTCCTGAACGTTATCAATATCTGACATGGAATCGTATTGGCGAATCAATGCCTCTGACACCTGAAAGATCTCTTGGCAAGCTGCAATCAAAACTTGCTTGACTTCCTCGGCTTGGTGAGGTTGCATTGGCTTGATTTCAAGCATTCTTCACTCATGAATACACGCTTCAATTAGTCCTTCAATTCCATCGACCGGAACGATGCGAGTACTCAGTTGATCAGCCAACTCTGCTACCGTCGTGTCGTCCAAAAACTTTGGTTCATCGTGCTTTAGCATCACCGAGGGCAGCAGCACTCCGTCGCCCAGATCCCGATTTTGCAGCGCGTGCAGAATATCCTGCCCAGTCAGTAGCCCTGTCACTGTCATGGCTTGCCCCCAGTAGTCACTGCACAGCGCTACCATCTCTACCTCCAGTCCTGCCACCCGATTGAGTCGCTGCACGATCGGTTGAAACGCTAGTTCTACGGCATTCCCTACCACCCAAACAAACCGTCGCGTTCCGCTACGCTGCTGCGGTAGTTTTTTCGCCGCTGTCTCAAACTGCTTGAGAAACTGCCGAATTGATCCCACCCCGTTTCCAATCTGGGGATACTCCTCGTAGTGCGATTCCGGCGGTAGCTCTTGTCCTGCAAGTAGAAACCACTCATCCGCTAGCCACGCGAACGTCGAGCCGAACTGCTGCCGAAACTTCGCCTGAAGCGCTTGCACCTGAGCGATCGTCTCCTGCGCCTTCTCACGGGTCACGGGCACCAGTTCATCCTCAGACGGACGAAACCGCGTCAAGCCAACGGGTACTACAGCCACCGACGAGACGGCTGGAATCTCGTCTTGGTGAAACTGAGCCAGATCTAGCAGCGTGTGCGTCAGGTGCTCTGCGTCATTAATGCCTGGACACACGACTACCTGAGCATGGATTTGGAGGCGGCGTTCCTGAAACCAGCGCAACTGATCGAGCAGCAGACCCGCACGAGGGTTTTTCAGCAGGCGCGATCGTACCTCTGGCTCGGTCGCATGAACCGAAACATACAGCGGTGATAGGCGCATCTGCTCGATCCGGTCCCACTCGCGCTGGGTCAAATTTGTCAGGGTTAAATAGCTGCCGTAGAGAAAGCTGAGGCGGTAGTCGTCGTCTTTGAAGTAAAGGCTCTGACGCTTTCCAGGCGGCTGCTGGTCAATAAAGCAAAACGGACAGCGATTGTTGCACTGGATCAAGGCATCGAACAGCGCTGTCTCAAACTCCAGTCCTAAATCTTCGCCGTAGTCTTTTTCAATCTCGATGTGATGGCTGTTGCCTTTAGCATCCAGCACCTCCAATTCCAGCACCTCATCGGCGCAGAAAAATCGGTAGTCAATCAG
>NZ_JACJPG010000387.1 GCF_014695955.1 Leptolyngbya sp. FACHB-36
AGCTAGGAGCCGACAAAGCGGTCAATCTTGATGGCGGTGGTTCAACGACGATCGTTGTCTCCAGCCCAACCGGACCGTACGCTCTCAACGCTCCAATTCACACCAAAATTCCTTTGAGGGAGCGTCCCGTAGCGAATCATTTGGGCTTCTATGCAGCGCCAAACTAACTCTTTGCCCGCTTTATCAGGTTTGCCCGAAGTCAATTGAGGTGGGAATTGGCTCGTCTGCCTTAACCAGCTTGAGCGTTAATTCTGATCCGGTTTCAACCGTTCGGCAACTCGCAGCTTTGCCGATCGCGCCCGTGGATTCAGTTCAATTTCGTCGTCTTGCGGAATGATTGGCTTTTTCGTCAGCACAGTTAGGAACTCCGACTCGCGCAGGCGATGTTTTACAATCCGATCTTCCAAACTGTGAAAGCTGATGATGGCAAGCCTGCCGCCCGGATTCAGCCACGTGGGTGCTTGAGCGAGGAACGTCTCTAGCACCTCTAATTCTCGATTAACGGCAATTCGTAATGCCTGAAACACGCGCGTTGCGGGGTGAATGCGTCCGTAGCGATACGATCGCGGTACGCTGTGGGCGATCGTCTCTGCTAAGTCTGTCGTCGTTTCAAACGGACGCCGCTCGACAATTCGTCGCGCAATTTGTCGCGAAAGTCGCTCCTCACCGTAGGTGTAGAACACGTCTGCGAGCTGCTTGTCGCTCCAGGTGTTGATAATGTCAGCCGCCGTTAGGTGCTGACGCTGATCCATCCGCATATCTAGAGGCGCTTTGTGGCGGAAGCTAAACCCTCGATCTGGAATGTCGAACTGTGCGGAACTCACGCCCAAATCTGCCAAAACCCCGTCAAACGTTTCTGCACCCGGAGCGTAGTTGGCGAAATTGCTGCGGACAAACTGCACGCGATCGCCAAACTGCGCCAGTTTTGCCTGTGCCGCTGCGATCGCCTGTTCGTCCTGATCGATCGCAGTGACCCGCACGTTGGGTGCAGCGTCCAGAATCAGCGCACTGTGCCCACCACCGCCGACGGTGGCATCGAGGTAGCGTCCGTCTGCATGCACGGCTAAGCCCGCAATCGCCTCCTGACCGAGAACGGGAATGTGGACAAATGAAGAGCCGTGACTATCGGTGACGGGATTCACGCAGGATTCCGAATTTTAGCTCTCTCAGTCTACAACCTACGCCCTGTAGGTGATCGCGCGATCGGACGATCACGGTCACATTTCTACATCATTTCCTGACATCTATCTATCACGCGACAGAGATGCAGACATCATTTTTTCGGGTATTAGAGCTTACATGACTCATTTAAACCAAGCAGAACGAACCGTTTGAATGCTGAAAATGCCGTTTTGTCAGTCAGTGAACGATTTTTCAGATTGCCTTGAGCTATGGTTTTCCACGAGTCTTCATATTTGTGGTGTGAGTAATTACCGGTATGACAAAACGATTTTGGAAGTGTTTAGGCACGACAGTGTTAGCGTCCGGCTTGCTGACAATTCCTGCCGTAGCTGAGGACCGTTCTTTGAACGATCGGGCAATCGGCTCAGACTTGGATTTGGCTCCGCTAGAAGCCGAATCAGAGGATGTTGCCACAATGGACCAGGTCACATCGGTTTCTCAGCTAACCGACGTGAGACCGACTGACTGGGCATTTCAAGCGCTGCAATCCCTGGTCGAGCGCTATGGCTGCATTGTGGGATATCCCGATCGCACTTATCGCGGCAATCGCGCCCTAACCCGCTACGAATTTGCCGCGGGATTGAATGCCTGTATCGATCGCGTGAATGAATTGATCGCGGCTGCGACCGCGGATTTGGTGAAAAAGGAAGACTTAGCAACGCTGCAGCGACTCCAGGAAGAGTTTAGAGTCGAGTTGGTAACGCTGCGCGGTCGTGTTGATGCGCTGGAAGCGCGAACGACAACGCTGGAAAAACAGCAGTTCTCGACGACAACCAAGCTGGGTGTAGAACTGGTGACGTATTTGGCAGATGCCTTCGGCGACAGCGCCGATCCGGTTAACACGGCATCATTGGGCTATCGTCTGCGACTGGATTTTGACACCAGCTTTACGGGCAAAGATCGTCTCAGAACGCGATTTCAAGCCACCAACTTACGCCGCCTGAATGCCAACTCCGCGTTTCCAGAAGGGCCGCTTAGCGGTGCAACGGACGAAACCCGCTTTCTTGCAACTAGCGTTTCGCAAGACGGTGACTTTCGATTAAATCGCTTGCAGTACCGATTTCCGGTGGGCGAACGACTAACCCTCTACCTAGACGCCAACACGATCGACCCCAGCATCGTCACGGATCCAATTACACCGTTTAATGATCAGGTGCTCGGTTCTCCCTCAAACTTTGCCCAAATCAACCCAATCTTCTTCCCCGTGGGCAACCGGGCAGGAGTGGCAGCCAATGTGGCGATCGCGCCGTCGCTCTCGCTGGACTTCGGCTACTACGGCGAAGATACCACGACGGGTGGCCCTAACTTTCCTGATAACAAATCGGGCATCTTTAACGGCGGCTACAGCGCGTGGAGCCATCTGATCTTTAGCCCCGGTTCGTTCAAAATCGGCCTCTTCTACGCCAACACCTACTCCGTTGTAAATGGTGTCGATACGTTGGCAGGCAGCAACGCCTCTAAAGTAATCGGCGCAGGTCCGGTCAACGGCAGCTCCTTTGGGGTGCAAACAAACTTCCGCATTACCAATGGACTTGAGTTGGGCGGTTGGGTTGGCTACACCACCGCGCGTGCCCTTGGGAATGGGACGAAGGGAGATGCTGACGTGTGGAACTTTGCCGTCAACGTAGCGTTTCCGGATTTGGGCAAAAAAGGCAATTTGGGTGGTCTTGTGTTCGGGATGCAGCCGAAGCTGACAGGGACCAGTTCCGCCGCACTCGCGCGGGCGATCGGGTTACCCGTTGGACAGCGCAGCGATCGCGACACCGGATTTCATGTTGAAGCGTTCTATCGTTACCAACTGACTGACTACCTCGCAATTACTCCGGGTGTAATTTGGCTAACGGCTCCCAACCACGACGATCGCAATTCAGATGTGGTGATTGGCGTAATTAGAACAACGTTTGCCTTCTAGCCAGGAGTGAACTTAGACGTGGAACTTTAATTAAGCAGAAGCCACAAATTAGAGAATCAACATCACAATAATGGCATTCCTTAATGCGGGTTTCTGCAAAAACTTCCATTCAACATAGCCACTTTTATTCTATAAACAGGAGCAATTTGTGAAACGTCGGACGTTTATTTTTACAGGATTATTCGCAGGATCGCTAGCAATCAGCACGATCGCAGGCTGTAGTAATCAAGGTGGGACGAATACCTCGTCCTCGGGTAAAGAAGTTCTAACAATGGTGACTTCGCCGGACTATCCACCCTATGAGTATTACGATACAGCAGGTGGACAGCGCAAAATTGTTGGGTTTGATGTTGATGTCGCCAATTACATCGCTAACGAATTAGGGTTTGAATTAAAGATTCAAGAATCCGACTTTAACGGCTTGATTCCAGCAATCCAAGCGAAACGAGCCGATTTTGTTATGGCGGGTATGACACCCACTGAAGAGCGCAAGAAAAACGTAGATTTTTCCACAGTCTACTATCAGGCACAAGACACGATCGTCGCGCCAAAAGCTAGCAACTTGAAGACTACAGAGTCGCTAGCTGGAAAGCGAGTCGGGGTTCAACTCGGCTCAATTCAGCAAGGAAACGCCAAGAAAATTTCTGAGAAGGTCAAAGGCATTGAAATTAAATCGCTGAATCGAATTCCTGAAATTATCCAGGAAGTTAAAGCAAACCGAGTTGACGCCGCGATCGTTGAAAATACCGTTGCGGCTGGATTTATACAGGCAAATCCCGATCTTGAGTTTACTCCGATTCCTCCCGAAGGACCCTCAGGTTCGGCGATCGCTTTTCCCAAAGGCTCTCCTCGCGTAGAAGCCTTTAACAAAGCCCTGCAAAAAATGAAGGACAATGGCGAACTGGAAAAACTAGCGCAGAAATGGTTCTCTCAAAGTATTCCAGCGTCACCATCTCCAGCAGCATCACCATCTCCAGCAGCATCACCATCTCCAGCAGCATCACCATCTCCAGCAGCATCGCCATCTCCATAAGCCTTTAGGTCGGGTGGGCACTGCGAGAGTAACTCCTGATTAATCAGTGTCCACCCTAGGCATCAGTCATTGAAATCAATAACCCAATTACCCAGTATCTCTTATACATGAATCTAGACTTCGCTCGCATTTTTGAGGACATTCCGTTTATTCTCAATGGCGTTCCCCTCACACTTTTATTTACGCTTTTATCGGTCTTTTTTGGACTGATTTGGGCAACGATTCTCGCCTTGTTCAAAATTTCCGGCATCAAGCTAGCGTACTGGTTCTCAGTAGTTTACACGTCAATTTTTCGTGGAACGCCGCTGCTGCTTCAGCTATCGCTGGTGTATTTTGCCACGCCGCAGCTAACAGGCTACAACATTACACCGCTGCAAGCCGGAGTGCTAACATTCACGCTCAACTCCGGCGCGTATATGTCTGAAACGATTCGCGGCGGCATTCAAGCCGTCGATAAAGGACAGCGAGAAGCCGCGATGACGCTGGGAATCCCCTATTGGCTGATGATGTGGGATGTGATTATGCCGCAGGCGCTGAAAACAATTTTGCCTGCGCTGGTAAATGAGACGATCGCGCTTCTAAAAGACTCTTCCCTCGTTTCAACAGTAGGCGTCGTCGAAATTCTTCGCAGTGCTCAAATTGTTGGCTCAAACAAATATATCTACTTTGAGCCGCTGTTGTTTGCAGGATTAATTTATTACATTTTAGTTATGGCACTAACCTTTGCCGCCTCTATTCTTGAAAGGAGACTAAGAAAAAGTGAGTGACGCTGTAGTTCGGGTCGAATTTTTGACCAAATCATTTGGCAAGCTGGATGTCCTTAAAGATATCTCCACCGACGTCCGTAAAGGTCAAGTTGTAGCCGTCTTGGGTCCATCTGGTTCTGGAAAATCTACATTTCTGCGCTGCTTAAACTTGTTAGAGCAGCCTACGCGCGGACGCATTTATTTTAATGGAGAAGAAATAACAGCCCCAAAGACCAATATTTCTAAAGTGCGGCAGCGCCTTGGGATGGTGTTTCAGCACTTCAATCTGTTTCCTCACATGACGACGCTAAAAAACGTCACTTACGCGCCGATCAAAATCAAAGGGATGAGTAAGGAAGAAGCAGAGCACAAGGGCAGAGAATTATTGGGAAAAGTCGGGCTGGCAGAAAAAGCAGATGTTTATCCCTCTCGGTTGTCGGGTGGACAAAAGCAGCGGGTGGCGATCGCGCGCGCGCTGGCAATGGAACCCGAAGTGATTCTGTTTGATGAACCGACCTCAGCGCTGGACCCAGAAACTGTAAAAGAAGTGCTGGAAGTGATGAAGGCACTAGCAAAAACGGGCATCACGATGGCAGTGGTGACGCACGAGATGGGCTTCGCGCGGGAAGTTGCCGATCGCATTCTGTTTCTTGATCAAGGACGGCTCGCGGAAGATGCACCGCCTACCGAATTCTTTCGCAACCCGCAGTGCGATCGAGCAAAACAGTTTCTCGCCAAGATGCTTTAGGTTGCAGCAAAGTGCTGTTTGCCGATCGCTTTCAGCACTTGCAGCAGCCGAATTGAGCGCTCAGGCTCCAAAAGATGCAGCTCTGGCAGAAGTTGATAGGTGGGCGGATCGGCCTGTTCAACTAACACAAATAAATGCTGTAAGCCATTCGTCGCCAAACCCCAAACGGACGGCTGACATTTCAGGCTGTCATAAGCATAGGTGAGCAATTGAGGCAGCGCCTGACGAATCTCCACGCCGCACTCCTTGGATTCGATGACTAAAATCCAGAACGGCACGTCGTTCACCGTCGGTCTAGCTCGATCGACTGCCACAATGTCAAAGCGTCCGGTGATGATTTTGTCTTCGTCGGCAATTTCAATCTCGTCGATGCCTTCTTCGACGTTAATTTGAATTGGGTAGGAGTAAAATCTTGCCAGTTCCAGCAGCGGAAACGTTGTCAGTGCCTTGACTTGTCCCTCTGACGCCTTGCCTAGTAGGTAATACCAATTCTTCAAGTAGCTGCATAGAATAGGGCTTCAAGAATGAAATCATAACTGGTTAGTGAAGCCACTTGTTCAGGTAACAACGCATCGAGTAGCTGTTGAATTCGAGC
>NZ_JACJPG010000388.1 GCF_014695955.1 Leptolyngbya sp. FACHB-36
GTTTAAAGTCGAAGGAACATCGAATTAAGTTCCAGGACTTTCAACAATTTCTCTACTCAATTATGCCGATGTTGTAAGGGGCTTTACGGTCTATCAATCGGTAGAGCATTGCTGAATTTCTCGCATATAGAGGACAAAACACTAATCGTTTGCAAAGCGTTATCAATGCCTGTCTTCTATATTTCTGTTGTAGTACCTGGCAAGAGTAACTATCAATTTAGATGGTCTGTTTGTCAACTGTCACAAATGGTTACAACCTCATTTTCACTTAGTTTGCTAGTAGATAAATCTTGGAGTGGACTAATAGAAAAAGTCCTTTTTTCATCAAGTAGCTTACCACTGACACCAATGAATATAGGACTCTTAAATACGGCTAACCGTTCAGTTTGATCGGTTAACTCAACATCTGAGAGCCTAAATGAGTTGTATTAACAGTTGTATTAACAAAGCCGCTCAGATGTACTGACATTTTAATCTCCGTGCAGGTTCCCGGCGTATTTTATTTTCGTCATAGGATGCAGCAACGTCCACGAACGTAACCTTATAGAATCGGAGCAACCCTGATATGGTGGACGTATGAGAAACCCGCTGTCGCGTTTGAAGTACTTGCCTTGGCGATCGCTTTTCCTGGCAGGTGGCTTGTCGGTGCTGCTGCTGGCAGTGCCGATCGACGTGCTGCTGTCGCTAGTCGTTCAACTTCGTGATTCGGCGACCGCGCAGCTGGTAATGACGCTGCTAACCTCGCCGCTGGGGATAATCATTACCTTTGCAATTCCAGTAGGATTGGGCGCACTGGCTGTCTTGTTACTAGAGCGCCTCGATCGCTCCAGCATCAGCACGGGGAGCCTCTGGGGGCTGGTGCTGTGCCTGCTGATAGCGCGGCTGCTAGAGACAGCACTCTTCTACGGTGCAATCCAGATTAGCGAACTGGAATTAGTGGGTATTGTTTTGGGTGTGTTTTGGAAAGGACGCCCTTACTGGCGATCGTTTAAGCGCTGGTAGGCGGAGTTCAAGACGGTGTGTTCACTTGCTCGATCGCAGCGACCAGCCGTTCCAAAATGTTGGTGAGGCGATCGAGCCGCTTCAATGACTCGGCTTGCGCTTCAGTGAGCGTTTGTACGGCATCGCTCAGCGCAAAAATTTGGTACCCCTGCTGTTGAACTTGGTTTACTAAGGCATCGACGCGCTCAGCAAAACGATCCACCGTTTCCGTCGTTGCAAGGGTTGCTTCTCCAATCTGCTCAACAAGCGACTCCAGTTGATTTTGCACGTCCACACTGTCCACACTAAAAATCCTTGATTAACGCGGTTACCGTGACCTGGTATTAGCCTATTACATCACAGCGATCGACGGTCCCAGAAGATTTGTCACACGAGCCATAACGTTTTTTAGAATCATCCTGTTCTACCTGTAAGTTTTCAGTACAGTAGAGTAGGAAACTCCTTTTTGGTGTTTTCTAGCTCGGTATGGTCGATTGTTCGCAGTTCTGACAGTTAATTAAATCAGGCTAAAGTCGTCAACCCTGCGCGAGACTGGACGAATCGCGACTCATGCTTCCAATAAGTCAAATTAAGAGTAACTTCTCGGTCTACGGCTGAACGATGCTGACTTGCAGCATATGTCTAGACTAGACGTTACGTTCGTGACTGTCTCATTGCCCTACAGGGTTTTAACGAAACGTCCACGGCTACTGCATTAACGATGTCACAACGTTCGCTTTCGTCCGACTGGCTGAGCCGATTTTCAGATCCCTATGCTGTGCTTGGAGTTGCAGTGACGGCGGACGATCGCCGAGTCCAGCGCCGCTATCGCAAAGTAGCAATGGCGCTGCATCCCGATCGTTTTGCCCTTGAAAAGGATGATTCGAGCCAGCTAGCCGAAGGCCTGCTGGCTCGGTTAGTAAATCCAGTGTATGAACAACTGGGGCAGGAGAAAGGACGGAAAGAGACGCTGGCGCTGATGCGGGTTAAGGTGCGGCGGCTCACCGATCGAGGTCCGCTAGACCTAAAAACCGATCTGGCACGGCAGCTCTTGCAGTATCCAGCTAGCGAAGTGGATGTGTTCTACGAGCAAGGAGTTACCCAACTCTCGGAGTCGCAGTACCAACCCCTGAGTCAAGCTCAGTTTGAGTTGGTCACACAGCAGCTTAGCGAACTCAATCTAGTGTATTTGCAGCTCAAGATGGGTGATGCAGCGCCCGTGCGAGAGCAGCGAACGGGTTTGGTGCCATCGGCTGAGCCAAAGCCAACTCAGTTTACACCTGCTCCCACCAATCCAGCCATACCAACTGAGAGCTATGCGGAGCGGCACTATCGCCGAGCACACACTTATATGAAGCAGGGAAACTTTAATGCGGCAGAACGAGAGCTTCGCGACGCGATTAAGATTGATCCAGCGCAGAGCGGCTATCATGCGCTTTTGGGTGCCGCCTACTATTACCTGAATCGGCATGCAATGGCACGAGTGTATTTGCGTCAGGCGTTGAAGCTGAACCCGAATGAGGCGATCGCAGTTCGGTTTGCCAAAAAATTAGGAGCAGACGTGGCTCCGAGCAGCGCCACTACTCAGAACGGCAAGCGTCCTACTGCTTCTCCCCAACCGCAAACCACTAAGCCTGCAAGCAAAAATATTACGCCAACAGCAACGCGATCAAACTTGCTCCAACGGTTACTAAACTTTTTCCGCTCCTTATTTCGCATTTCCCGTCCAAGCAGGCATTGACGGGCTCCTCGGACGTAACACAGTCAGCTGTAGCTCATACCCATTCCACCCGTGCTGAAAGCGCACGCAAACATTGCTTTGACTGTTCTTGTCTTCTAAAGCGGCAGGAAACGACTCAATATCGAGTTGAGCAGTGACCAACTCAAGAACACTTCGCAGATTGAGCAGTCACGTCTGAGTGCTTCGGACCCGATTAGAGATCGCAGTTCCATTAATTTCTTGGTCAATCTAGTCTGCGGCTGAACTGCCTACTACCCTAGCTCAAGGAGCCGTCAGTTGAGGTTGAACTTTGCCTCTCTAACAGAGCTACAGAATCGAGAACTCAAGAAATTTTCATGGCTTGTGTGGACGAATTGATCAGCTTTTCACTGCCATTGAAGGTCTTTTCAAAAGCTCAAGTGCAGTTGTGGATCGTCCATCTAGTCAGGAACTCCCTGAGCTACGAGTTGTTAGTTACTCAGCTCCAATACTGCTCAAACGAAGGATTTCTCAAGAAGCAATGCTTGCGCCTGTTTCTCGCTATCAAACTGTTTAATGGGAATATCAACGCGGAACGCAGTCCCTTTGCCGAGTTCAGAGACACAACTCAAGCGACCACGGTGTTGGTTCACAACAATTTGGTAACTAATCGACAGCCCTAATCCCGTTCCCTGCCCTATGGGTTTAGTTGTAAAAAACGGATCAAACAGCTTCGATCGTACAGCCTCAGTCATTCCTGGACCGCTGTCAGCAATTTGCACCCGAACATGATCGAGATCTATGTGTTGTGTTGAGATAGTAATGGTACCCCGATCGCTTTGGCTCTCGCTTCTAGAGCAATCATGGGATTGCTGATCGATCGCATCAATGGCATTCGCAATAATATTCATAAACACTTGATTAAGCTGTCCGGCGTAGCACTCTACAAACGGCAAATTGCCGTACTGCTTCAGAACTGTAATTTCAAGCTGTCCCGCTTTAGATTTAAGGCGACTCTGCAAAATCATCAGTGTACTATCCAGCCCCTCGTGAATGTTCACGGGCTTCATTTCTGCCTCATCCAGCCGCGAGAAATTGCGCAAACTCAAAACAATTTCTCGAATTCGCCGAGTTCCTAAATGCATGGAATCTATTAGCTTCGGAAGATCGGCCATCAAGAAATCGAGATCAATCACCTCAGCCTGCTGCAGAATCTCCTTGGCAGGTTCAGGGTAGTATTTTTGATACAAGTTGAGAATTTGTAATAGCTCTAGACTATAGTCTCTAGCGTGGCTGATATTGCCGTGAATGAAGTTAATGGGATTATTAATTTCGTGTGCGACACCTGCCACAAGCTGTCCCAAACTAGACATTTTCTCCGTTTGAATTAGTTGAATTTGCGTTTGCTGCAACTCATCTAGCGTCTCTTTAAGCTGGGTTGCTCGCTCTTTCAACATCGCTTCAGATCGGCGCAGTGTTTCTTCGGCTTGCTTACGATCGCTAATATCTCGCAGAATCACAATGTACTCTGGCAGTTCGCGCTTCAGTCGGTGAGAAATTGTTGCCTCAACCGTGCGATGTGAGGAGTTTCCTGGCGTCTCCAGCGTGTGTTCGCTTCGGCTATTCCAATCAGCAGGCGCACTGACCAAATCTGGAATAAGCCGACTGAGCGGTTGACCCGTTAAGTGATTGACCTGGATTTGAAACAGCGTTGCAGCGGCTGGGTTCGCCTGCCGAATGATGCCATCGCCATCTAACACCAGAACAGTGTCTGAAACGGTATCGAGCGCTGTAATGAATCGCGTCTCTGCTTGCTCTCGGGCTTCGTTGATAGCTGCTACCTGCGGCAAACTGGTCCAACAGGCAATTGCGATCGCGACAAACGCAACCATAACCAGCAGCACAGCCAACAAGTCATTATTTCGTTCTCCCGCTATGCCATCCAAACTTGCCTTGACCACCCAGGCAACCGTCGCCGCGCCACAGACCAGAATCAGCAGCACAACGACCTGCACCGCAACAAAATCCCTGGTCACATGCTTTGCCTGTGCGCGATCGCGCTCAAACCACCAAGCTGGGTGGAATGGCGCAAACCGGCTTCGGCGCACGCCTGCGTCTGCTGCCATGATTGCTATAGGCACCAGTAACCCCAGCAGTAAATCCTGATTGCCCCAACCCCAACCGCCAATCGTCATAACGGCTGCATTCATGAAGAACCAGGCTAACCACCACCCCGCCCATTTCACTTCTGGTTTGCTCCGCCGCAGCCACAGTCCCAAGCAAAGACCCAGTAGTGCCGCCAACCAGCCAACTCCCGCAATCACCACAATACGAGAGACATCTCCCCAAATTAGGCAAACGCAACTCGCTAGCAAACACGCCAACAGACTCGGCGGCAAAACTCCCTGTCGAGAAATGACCGAAAACACTGGCGAGATCTGACGATCGATCGACAGTTGATACAAAATTCGAGATGCGCTAGATACGGCGGTCGTGCTATTGAGCAACGAGGATGAAGTGAGCAACAGGGTAACCAGCAAGGACGCACTGGAACCCCAGAATGGTTTTGCCGCGGTTAGCACAATCTCAAAAATGCTGGCGTTGTCGTTAACAGTAGTCGCCAAACACATCAGCACCCAGGCAGTTCCAAGCGAAACTGGTGGAATTAGCCAAGCAGCGATACCGAGAAAGCGCAGGGTTTCCGCTGGGCGGCGACTATCCGCCACAAATGCAGATGCTGTTTCACAAGCAGTGGTTAACCAAAGCGCGAAGAACATCCACTTTGCCCAGTCCGTGAAAGTTAAAGACGCAAAGTTTAACTTGGCTAGAGGAGAAAACAGCCCAGGGCTGTCGGGAGAAAGCGCTAGCCACACAATTCCCTGTAGAACGAACAGCAGCGAAAATCCTACAGCAGGCAGAATGAAGAATAAATGCAGGATTGCCAGTGCCCGACTGCCGCTAAATGCCATGACATACGGCAGCAATGTGAAGCCGATTTTGAGCAGCATTGAGGGGCAGGGAACGCCCATTGGATTTAGATTGTCTTCAATCAAGTCCGTAAGAACGATCGCATTAATCGGAACGGCAACCACCCAAGCCAGCCAGTACCCGATCGCCGCGTAGCAGCCCAAAGTCGGAAATTTCCTCAAAAGCCTGCTGATATAGTTGGGTGTTCCACCCGCTACATCTGACCAGTGGCTGCCCAACCGCCTTATTTGCAAATTGATCAGTACTCCAACCACAACGGCAGGAACCATCACAAACAGCGTGTTGGGTCCGAGGGCAACCGCAATCAAAGGAACTGTAGCAAACCAGGAGATGTGACCACTAAGACCAAATCCCCATGTCTCCTGGGCTGTCATCGTTTGGGGAAGGCGGTTTGACGCAAGGTTAGATTGGGAGCGACTACTGTCTTGTAAGCCGTCAAACGTCTTCGGGATCGGGCGATTCATGCGGGTCTTAGTATGAGCGGGCTGAACGAGCCTTAGCGTTCCCCACCTATCCCCTCAACTAACGGTTTATTCAAAAGTCAGAGAGCTTTACGGATAGAATCACGATCGTCTAGTGAGAAACGATGTGCTTCATAACAAGTTCCTGAAACAAATGAACTCCCATCTCGCGCTTTGGAGAAAGACGCCCCGGACGAAACCCCATTGACTGAATTCCCTTTTGTAGAGTCGGCAGAAGTTTAAGATCTTCCTGCATAAGATCATCGAAAAATGTAATCAGAGGCTCTACATTTTCTGGCGATTTAGCAACTTCTGTGTTTGGAACCAGCCACTCCATTCGCATCCGAGTTTTGCTTAAACCCTGTGGATCGAACAAGAATGTAACACAGTAAGTTGGACTTGCAACTAAGGTGAAGTTAGGGAATAGGCACACCATTTGTGCACAATTCAGTTCATACTCATTCAGGGTATCAATGTAAATACCTGCTTCAGTGGATGTCAGCCAGCTAGCTGAATCAAAAGGTGCATACTGCAAGTAGTAATAATGTCTTGCTTCTGCTGTGGTATCAGTACATTCGTAATACTTACCCCAGGTTTCTTTGTGAACGAACGGTTCATGGTAGCTTTCAACCGTATTCTCGGTGTAAACTTTCCAGTTGACATCTGACCAATAATCAACGCTGTGAACTCTTGCCAGATTGCTGAGGTTATATCGATCGAATAACTCAGGTAGCTCTCCCAACTGTGCTGATAAAGGTGCACACGTCGGATCAAGATTGACAAAAATGAATGGTCCCCAGGTATCAATATTGACGGCAGTTAACCCATGACTAGCACAATCAAAGCCCTCAGCGGTTTCCATATCTGGCATTCCTCTAAGGTTGCCATCTAAGTCAAAACTCCAAGCGTGATAATGGCACGTCAAGTGTGTGCATCTGCCACTGTCAATGGCGACTGGACCTGCACGATGGCTACAAACGTTAAAAAAAGCACGGAGTTCACCAGATCTATTTTGCAGAATTACAAGAGGCTGTTCCGCAATATCGACAGTGAAATACGAGCCAGGACCTTGCAACTGGCTAATATGACCAACGTAGAACCAAGTTTTACCAAAAACGTATTTCTGCTCAAGTCTGTAGATCTCTGGCGAGGTGTACATTTCAGCAGCAAGCGTTCTCGCTTCGCTGTCTAATGCGTGCGATCGCCACTGCAATAAAGAACTAGGCAGCGCTTGCTTTGCTGGTTCAGAGGTCAATCCGTTTCTCATAGTTGCAACTCTCTTCTATCGTTTCTCTACAACAAGTGTGGCATTCCTAAGAATGCATTACGAACCAGTATTCAACTACTTAAAGCAGAAATAGAGAATAGAAACAAGCCTGTTGAACCGCTTCTATTCTCTATTTTCAAAATATTACAGCGCCCGAAGAAAATCGCGATACTAAACTAAATCTATCGCGATTCACATCTAGGCTTTATGCGAGAACACTGCGTCAGAAAGATGCTGCCACATTTCAAGCTGGTGCTCGCCGATGAATGAGAACGCTTCTACGACTTTCTCAGGGTTCGTCTCCCAAATTTGCTCAATGAAGTGCGAAGTTGCTTCATAGTGCTCAACGTGCCGATGAACATCGAAGAAAACTAATCCCCACCCTTCAAGTCCCAGACTCAACCCAAGTTCGTACAGGTTGCTGTAATCTGGATTGTCCAGCTTCTCATAGGCAGAGAAAGCAGCAATAAGGGAGTCAGCATCGCGTGCGGATAGCCAACGCAAATGATCGCGGTTGTACTCACGAACAAACGGAAGGTGAGTGGTTTCATTGACCACTTCATCGGTTAGCTCAACACCGAGTGCCTTAGCGAATTCATAATAAAGCAACTCATGCGATTTGCCCTGATGACCAAACTCTTCTGCGTGGTTATCAAGAATAAGCTGCTTCATTTCATAGGTGCCATGGTTTGCAACAAACCAGAAGAAGTCATTGCAATGTCCTCTCACATGATAGAAGGCTTTCGCAAAAAACATCTTTTGCTCGTCAGAAAGCGATCGGGTTAGCTCAGGATTGAACAAGTCCACGGCTTGCACGGCTTCACTGTAGCTTCGGAGCCAATCCGCTACAAATTCATTCAAGCTGTTTTGGTATCCGTGCAATTGTTTCTCTGGTCTCTGCAAAGAAGTAACCATTGTCATTCTCTCCGGGTAGGCGATTCTTGAATATCCAGACTGTAAATAAACGCTCAAGCACATCCGTTGCAGTTGTTTACTCAGCTTTCATTAACGACGTAAACCGTTAATTTACTTAGCAATCTCAACTACGCCTAAGGTAAGCTGCATCCGCTTTTAGAAACACCGTGTTATTGCTCGTTCTGGCTCTTCCGTAAGAACGCGTGTTGTTTCTAATGGCATATGAAAAATTAATCGCTATCAGCGAAAATCTTTGGAATTCGTCAGTAAAAACACTGTGTAGTCTACGGGTTTAATGACGAGCAGTTGGCTACCTCAGTCGTCAAAAATTAGCGTGACCAGCATTTATACTTAACGTGCTTCTACCGATAAGCCGTTCAAGTAGCTCGATGCGATTAACCTGTAAGTAAAGTTCGAGGCGGCTTTACACAACAGAACACGCTTCGGAGTACTAGACGATCGTCCTAATCGACTGAAAACAAACTAGGACTCTGTAAGAACGATCGCGCCGCCTGTACGCTCAGCATTCCAGAGACAATCTCTAAAAATGATTTTGCGGTGCCCGTTGTGATAGCTTCATGACGATCGCTGCTGTGGCTGCTGAGCAAGCAGTCATCCTGTCGCTGAGCAGCCACACAATCTACAGATTCATCGGTTTCTGTTTGGAATCCTCAGGCGATCGCAATCATTGATGACTCAAACGCTAACAGTCGAGACGCTTCTGTTGCGTTGCTTCTGCCATAGATGCGAGAAAGCAGACCCGTTTGGGCAAGAACTTGTCTCACTTCAACATTTGAGACCGCCGCGATCGGTCGGTTAGTCTCGATCGCCAAACTTGCGGCAATGCCTATGCCTTGTCCCACCGCCACATTAAATTCCACAATGCGTCCAGCAGCGCAAGCGTACCCCTCAAATCCTGAGCCGGGACTGATGACCGCAAGGTTAGGAACGCTTCTTACTTGCGCGTGATGAATGCCGACATTAAATAGCGGTGGCGCGTGGAACGAGATGCTGCCGATTCCCATACCGGAGGCTTTTGCGCCTAGTCCAGTGATGCCGCCACGCACATCTAGATGGTAGCCAAACGTAGCGATCGCTTCGCTAGCTGGAACTCCGCCTGCCAGCATTTCTGCACCGCTAAGTGGCTCCATCACGTCCAAGATGTTTCCAGCGTGACGAATGTAGAGTTCTGGAGTAGCGCGAACAACAGACGCCCCAAAACTCTTCAGCCACTTCTCCACGAAGGTCATTTCCTCTAGCATTGCCGCTGTGGGTCTCGCTGCACCCCGCGCCAGCGCTTCTGCCTGTGAGCCACCGACATAGAACAACAGCGCGTTCCAGGACAGCCTACCTCCTGGAAGAATCGCAATGTTTGGGCAGTCCATCAGCACGCCGCTTTCCTTCAAAGCGGCTTTTTTGCCTCGAAAGGCATGATAGGTGATGGTCAAAACGCGGCTGAGGACATCGATGTGATCCAGCCCAACAAACATTGTCCGCAGCCCTCCCTGCGTATTGGTGAAGCTGCGGCGGAATTGATCAATCAGGGCTGGATCTCCGCCCGCTGCGATCGCTAGAAAGCGCTGCGCCTCTGTATCAGAAGGATTGGTAAAGCGTTTGAGGTAGTTAAACTCTACCTCTTTCAGTCGCGAAATGCTGAGTCCTTCGGTCTCAAACACTAGCGTTACCGGGAGCTCTGAATCAGGCAAACCAAAGGTGCCAAATCCAGGCAGCTTTCTGACTCCAGCGCTTTGGGCTAGCTCAGCGTTCACCGTCGAGTCAATGAACTGCTTTGCCATGAACGTTTCACCGTTTGCCAACCGAATTCCAGCGATCGCTGGACCGCGAGTAATGATTGACTGAATTTGAACCCGGCTGAGAATATCTGTACCAGACTCGCTCAGCATTTTTCGCAGTACTTTGTCTGCCTGCCGTGGGTCAAGGGCAACTTGAGTGACCCCAACGCGCTGCAAAAACTCTTTGTAAATGGCTGAGGGGTCTCCAAAGGTCGCTAGTCCCAGCGATTGCCGCACCTCTAAAGGCACGTTCGCACGATCGAGGTAGGCTAGCCCCCCGCGCACGAGATGCCCTCCTAAGCCCTGCTGCGAATTGCCTTTAAACAGCATCAGCGTTCGCAGGGTCTTGCCAGTCCGGCGGCGATGCTCCCGAACCGCGCTGACGATCGCTAGCACGCCGGGAACTTCATCGCCAAAGCCAATTAAATCGTAGGTCCGAGTCTTTGCTGGGGTGCCTGTTGTCATGGTGATCTTGCTAGTGCTCCTATTAAACTCAACGCGGCGGTACCCATCCCCGGAAAACATTCGGGCGCGGAGCCACAGATGGAAATAGCCGTTGAAAGGTCGCTTTGCGATCGCCGATCGGTTCTGACACTAAATTCCATAACGTTTCATAAAAGAAGAATGAAACGCCTGTGTATCCCTGATTGCGAACGGCTTGCACCTGTTCCTGAATCTGCCTTGAGGCAACAGGACGACTCTTTAGTCCGGTCAGAATTCCAATTCCAGTAGGAATATGGCGACGCGCCGACTGAATTTCTGGTGCTTTTAGCTCTGCTGTAAACGAGTCCAAGCTATTTCGGTAGACCTGTAGCACGATCTCTTCAATGAGTCCCTGCCGCTCCCAAGTGCGCCAGTCCTGCAACGACTGATTGTAGGAGAAGTTGTAGTTGTTGGGCGAAAGGGAAATGACAACTTCGTTTTTGCGCGCTTTGATGGCACGAAACATCTGCGTCAAAAACTCCGTGATCTTATTGGCGCGCCAGCGCATCCACTCCGGATCTTTTGGATCAGCAGGTGGCGCTTTTCCCTGGTGCTCTTGCTGATACAGCCGCACGGTGAAATCGTCGTAGCCAAACTCGACAGGTAGCCCGAAGTGATCGTCGAACTGCACTCCATCGATGTCGTACTTTGTCACGAGTTCCAGGACCAAGTCCTGAATAAACTGCCGCACCTCCGGCTTAAAGGGATTCAGCCAGACGCGCGGGTAAATTCCCTCCTGCCAAACCTGGGTGCCGTCGCGCCGTCGAGTCAGCCAATCCGGATGGCGGATCGCGAGGGCAGAATCTTCCGGTGCCATAAAGCCAAACTCAAACCAGGGAAGAACCGCAATGCCGCGCTGCCGCCCTTG
>NZ_JACJPG010000389.1 GCF_014695955.1 Leptolyngbya sp. FACHB-36
AACAGCGTCAACGTTCCAACAAAGTTGTTGCGGTAGTACTTGTCGGGTTGCGTGACCGACTCACCCACGTAGGCATAGGCGGCAAAATGCATCACCGCCGCGATCGTATGCGTCGCAAATAGCTGGTCCAGCAAGGCACGATCGCCCGTGTCGCCTGCCACCAGTTCTACCTGCAACACTTTCTCAGCAATATCCCGATGCCCGTACACCAAGTTGTCGAGCACGACAACGCCGTAACCCGCTTGCTGAAGTGCAAGAACGGCGTGGGAACCAATGTAGCCCGCGCCCCCAGTAACGAGAATAGTTGGCTTACTCTGTGACACGATCGAACCCCCCTGTTCAAGGACACTCATTACCATGCTGTCAAATATTTGCGGAGATCAAGCACATCACGCAGATCTCACCCTTAAGAATTCCAGGTTTGGACAGCGACGAATCCTGTAGGGACAATGTTAAAAATTGTATCCACGTCGCCTACTGGAGCCTACAGAAGCCGTTGCTTTCTTGCAAGCTGTCTAGTCGATCTTTACGCCGTTCTTACACTCTGTCAAATGCCCAAAGGTGAAGCTTGGGTAAAATTACCCCGTCGAGTCTTCAGAGGGTGGGTACCAGTATTATGATGTCGGTATTTGCTTGATTCATTAGGTGATCAAGCAGATCCCTGAACTTGATGCCTCAGATGATTAGGAATGAGGAAACGGGTGGCATGTATTCCCACCTCCTCGTGATGTCTCACAGCATTTGGGCAGTATGGACAGCAGTTTAGTAATTGTGGGACGACTGGTTGCTAGCCTTGCTTTGATTGCTCTAGGGTGGTTCTCAACAACGCTGATTTTCTGGCTTGTTGCGCGCCGTGCGGAGAAAGCCCCGTCTGCTCCTCGGATGTGGCGAAGCACCACTCGTTTGGTTCTTGTCAGCTTAGCAACGGTTCTAGCGCTGCATTGGTTCAACCCGATCGGTCCGCTGCTCGTTGGTTTTATGCCGTCTGTGGCAAGTAATGCATCCACTTACCAAAGCGGTGTCAAACTCGGAACCAAAAACGTGGCAGTCGGAGGGGGCGGCTATGTCATTGGCGTTTACCTGCATCCGCGCCAGAAGGATTTAGTGTACATCCGCACCGATGTGGGTGGATTTTACCGCTGGAACGCAAAGGCACAAACTTGGATTCCGCTGCTGGAACACTTGACGCTGGAGCAGAAAAATCAGTTTGGGGGAGAAGCGCTAGCGCTCGATCCCAACGACCCTAACGTTGTATACGTCGCCGTCGGTAAGAGCCACTGGTTTGGACCCGGAACGCTGCTGAAATCGACCAATCAAGGAGAAACCTGGACTCCGTTAAAGCTGGAGTTGCCGATCGCCGAAGACTACCGCCGTTGGGGCGGGGAGCGCCTTGCCGTCAACCCGTCTAACTCAAAGGACGTGCTATTTGGAGCCTGGAAAGACGGTCTTTGGAAATCCACCAACGCGGGAACGGCTTGGACGCGCATATCTGCGTTGCCGACTGAGGCGAAGGAACCAAACGTGAACGCGATCGTGTTTGATCCGCGAGAGCGTGGACTGGTTTATGCCCACGTTGACGGCGATGGAGTGTTTCGCTCCACCGATGCAGGCACCACCTGGACGCGACTGGACGGTAGCCCAAAACATGTCATGCGCATGGCAATCGCGGGCGATCGCTCCCTCTACACGGTTAGCTATGAGGGTCCCGCCGTCGCCAAATTTGCCAATGGCACCTGGAAGGACATTACGCCGCCTGGTGAAGATCCAGTGTTTGGCGCGCTGAGCGTTAACCCCAAGAATCCCAGCGAGATTCTGGTTAGTCGAGGAGAGAACAGCAACCCGGACATGTATCGATCGACCGACGGCGGTGCAAGCTGGAAAAAGCTGTCTCGTCAGACAACGAGCACGGTGCCCTGGTGGAGCGAGTACATGCGAAATTTGGCATGGGTCTCGGCGATCGAGTTTGATCCGCATGTACCGGGGTGTGTGTGGCTGACCGACTGGTATGGCATCTGGCGTACGGATCAGGTGACAGCAGATCCAGTTCGCTGGACGAACTACCAGCAAGGACACGAAGAGATTGTGATCCTGACGCTGGTGTCGCCTCCCAAGGGTCCCCTGTTGCTCACTGGTGCTGCCGATGTGGATGGCTTCGTGCACGACAACGGATTGGATGCGTTTCCCTCTAAGTCTTTTGGTGCGCGGGGACCCGGATATCAAGATACCTACAGCATTGACTACAGCCGAACCAACCCGCAGCGCCTGGTTCGAGTCAGCGGCGATCGGCGCGACGACGGCAGACAGGGAGGAGCTACGTCGCGCGACGGCGGCTTGACCTGGCAGGAGTTTAAGTCGTTTCCCAGCGGCATCGTGCCCACGCGCGTTGTCATGTCTGCCACGAACCCGGATCTGTTTGTCGTCACCACCAGCAAAGGACAGCCTGTGCGATCGACCGATGGCGGCGCAACCTGGGGGTCGGTGTCGGGCTTACCTGATGGTGCCAAGGGTCCCTGGAATATGCCGCCGCAGCCACTGGCAGCAGACACCGTGGACGGCAACACCTTTTATTACTACAGCAATAACGGAACCGTCTATCGCAGCACTGACGGCGGTGCCAATTTTTCCATGATGACGGATAAGCTGTCGTGGATCGAGTGGAGTACGATTCAGGCGCTTCCGGGCGCGAAAGGCGATGTTTGGCTCGGCTTGGACGAGGAAGGACTGCGCCGATCAACCGACGGGGGCAAAACCTTTACGGCGATTCCCGCTGTAGAGCAAGCGTACTTATTTGATTTTGGGCTGCCGCAACCCGGCAGCAAGACGCCTGCGCTCTACGTCTATGGAAAAATTAAAGGTCAGGGAGCTGGCATCTTCCGATCGCTGGATCTGGGTAAAACCTGGACCCGGCTCAACGCGCCGAACCGTCCGATCGGAAATGAGCCGAGGGTGCTGGAAGCAAGCTGGCAGACGTTTGGTTTAGTCTTTGTCGGCAGCAACGGACGGGGAATTTACTATGGCTCGTCGTAGCTGACTTAGTTCGCCATCACGAACCGTGGACGCCTAATCGCTGAACCGTATCCAGCCAACACGCTTAAGCGTCCAGAAGCGAAACCAAGCGCGACCGATAATGTTTTCTTGGGGCAAAAAGCCCCAGACGTGAGAGTCATTGCTGTTGTTACGGTTGTCGCCCATGACAAAGTACTCGTTGTTCGGTACCACCGCAGGTCCCCACGCATAGGCGGGGTCGTCGGCAATGTAGGGTTCCTTTAGGGGTCGATCGTTGACGTACACGGCGCCGTCACGAACCTGGATGCGCTGCCCTGGCGTACCAATGATGCGCTTAATAAAGGCTTGATCTTTGGCGTAGCCTTGGGTTTGCAGTTGCAGCGGTGGGTCGAACACAACAATGTCGCCGAACTCGGGTGGATGAAGTCGGTAGGACACCTTTTCGACGACCAGACGATCGCCCACCTGCAAGGTTGGAAACATTGAGTCTGAGGGAATGTAGCGCGGCTCTGCCACAAATGCCCGAATCAGCAGTGCCAGAATCAGGGCAACGACGAGAATTTGAGCGTTCTCCCACCAGGCTCTCCAGGCGGGAGGAGCAGGAGAGGAAATGGGTTGTTCAGAGGAAGGTTCAGAAGTCATAGCCATTATTGTCGCAATGGCGAGGGTAGAAGGCAAATTGAGTTGTTTGCAGCGGCAGCTAGAACGCAATAAAGGTTTCGGAGCGGAGACGATCGGGGCGCGCCCCGAGGGTAAGAGCCGTCGTTTGCAGGTGCTCTGTGCGATCGCCGATCGCGCAGACAACGACATCAAACTCGCTCAGGTCTAAAGACTGAGCAGCCAGGATGTGCTCCGGAGCGTGGTTGGTCGCTTCGCGGTAGTGAAACAAGGGCTGAGTTTGGCTGAGCGATCGCCAGTAGGCTTGGTAGGGCAATTGATCAGGAGTTTCTGGATTCGACAGAATCAGCCAAATCGGTTGGCAAAAGCCGCATTCGTGCAGCCAGTCAATTTGACTCTTGAGCGGAGCAATGCCCGAGCCTTCCGCAATGTAGAGGCGGGGACGAGACGGCAGTTCGGTTAGGGTCATGAGTCCGTAAGGTCCGCGAACCCGGATCGTTTGTCCAGGCTGTAAGTCGTGCAGGTAGGCAGAACTCCAACCAACGCGAGA
>NZ_JACJPG010000039.1 GCF_014695955.1 Leptolyngbya sp. FACHB-36
CTGCAACGAGTGCCGCCGCTAACAATCTGGGCAGACTTAAACCAGTTTAGTAGCCTGGGCTAACGTACACTTCGCTCAGGCAGACTACACTAGAACACATCCAGCTAGGGCGATACCATGTCTTTTCAGATCGATCGTGGGTTATTTCGACTCGACTTCACCGACCACCATGCCATCTTGGGCGTTCCAGTAGAAGCCGATCTGAAAGACATCCGCAAGCGATACCTCAAAATTGCGCGTCGGCTGCATCCCGATAGCTTCGCCACTGAGGGTGAGCAAGACAAGCACCGCGCCAATGAACTTCTTTCCAAGCTGGTCAATCCGGCGTGGGAAAAACTGTCGCAGGAGCGCGATCGCACCGAGTATACGCTGCTGCTGAAACTGAAAGGACAGCAAGCCCACCTGCAGCAAGGATCGATAGAACTCGGTGGCAGTCTGGCAAAGCAGCTGATGACCGCTAGCAATCTCGATCATTTTTACCTCACGTCGCTCAAGGGGCTAGCCGATCGTCAGTATGACCAGCTAGACCAAGCCCTAGAAATGATTGCCCAAATTAGCGAATTGAATTTGGTCTATCTAATGCGAAAGGAGGGCAGCAACGCGCCCACCGAGGTCGCTTCCAGAAGAACCATCTTCACGGGCAGCAATATTCCCGATTCCAGCCAAGCCCCCGCCAGAACCGCTGCCCCTCCGCCACCCCAGCAGACGCGGCGCGAGTCGCTGGCAGATCAGTATTATCGTCGAGCTGAAGAGTACGCCGCAAAAAACAACCTGGCACAGGCAACCCTGGAGCTGCGGGAAGCGCTGCAAGTGGACTCCAACCACAGCCGCTGTCACAGTCTTTTGGGTATGATCTACCTGCGGCAAAACCAGACGACCATGGCAAAGATTCATTTCAACCAGGCATTGAAGTTTGATCCGGAAAACGAAATGGCGATCGCGGGTAAACAGCGATTAGGCTCTGCGCAGGGCAGCGACACCAAAGCAACGGGCAAAACCGGAGCCGCCGCAAATCCCAAATCGACACCGAAATCGAACAATCCAAACGACAAATCCGGCGGCGGTTTATTTGGCTTATTTGGCGGAAAGAAAAAGTAATGGTGTACCAACCTCCTACCGGGGCACGCGATCTGCTGCCGCTGGACGTTGCTCAAAAGCGCTGGATCGAAGATTGCCTTCAGCAAGTGTTTCACGGCTGGGGCTACCATCGCATCATCACCTCAACTTTAGAGCGACTGGATACTCTAATGGCAGGCGGAGCAATTCAGCGATCGACTGTGCTGCACCTGCAAAATCTAGACGACGAAGCGCTGGGACTGCGCCCGGAACTCACCGCCTCGATCGCCCGTGCTGCCGTTACCCGCATGGCGGGTGCAGCTCTGCCCCTACGCCTCTACTACAACGCTAACGTCTTCCGCCGCGCCCATGAAACCAGCCATAGCCGCCAGCAAGAGTTTTACCAGGCAGGCGTAGAGCTGCTGGGTGCCGCTGGCACTCTAGCAGACGCCGAAATTCTG
>NZ_JACJPG010000390.1 GCF_014695955.1 Leptolyngbya sp. FACHB-36
CAGGAGCTAGAGCAGGAAAAGCTCATTTCCGAAGCCGCGAATCGCGCCAAAAGCGAGTTTCTGGCAACGATGAGTCACGAACTCCGTACGCCCCTAAACGCGGTTCTGGGGCTTTCGGAGGTTCTGCAAGAGCAGCTCTTTGGTCCGCTCAATGCCAAACAAGCCGACTACATCCACCACATCCACAACAGTGGACAGCATTTGCTTCAGTTGATCAACGACATTCTCGACCTGGCAAAAGTGGAATTGGGACGAGAAGTTCTCTCCCTAGCTCCAGTCCCGGTTTTTGATGTCTGTCACTACTGCCTGATGCTGGTTCAGGAGCAAGCGTTTGAGCGGGGCTTGCACATTTCTAGCCACATTGATCCTGCAGCTCACACCTGCCTTGCCGATGAGCGGCGTCTGCGACAAATGCTGCTGAATTTGCTGTCTAACGCGATTAAGTTTACGCCCGCTGGCAGCGTGTCTCTGATTGTGGAGAAACAGCCGCGGAGCATCGTCTTCACCGTTGCAGATACAGGAATTGGCATTGCGGCAGACCAACTGCCACTGCTGTTTAAGCCGTTTAGCCAGTTAGATAGTCAGCTTGACCGCAAGTACTCTGGCACTGGATTGGGACTGGCACTGACGCGCAATTTGGCTCAACTGCACGGTGGTAAGGTGACGGTGGAATCGACGTTGGGCAAGGGCAGTCGCTTCACGATCGAGCTGCCCGATTCTGGTCAGTCTGAGTCGGTGGATGACGCTAACGGCGAGGGCGATCGGTTAACGTCTCTCGGCGCTCAGCAGCACCGAAACAGTGGACGTATCCTGATCGTAGAAGACGACGCAGGTAGCGCCATGCTGCTGCAAGACTACTTGCAGGTGAGCGGGTACCAGGTGGAACATCTGACTGGCGGCATTGATTTCATTCAGCGAGTCCGCAGCTTTAAGCCCAATCTCATTCTCCTCGACGGACAACTTCCTGGCGAGGCAACAGGATTAGACTTGGTGGCTCACCTCCGCAGCCAGCCGGATCTCTATACCATTCCGGTTGTCGCTGTAACGGCAATGGCGATGTCTGGCGATCGAGAGCGGTTTCTACAAGCGGGCGCAAATGCCTACCTTAGCAAGCCGATCGAAATCGTCCAGCTTGAATCTCTTCTTATGAAGTACCTGTAGCGCTGTTAAAGAACAACAAGCTTGGGTTTCCCGTTCACATCTCACTGCTGCTTAAACGGCAACTCCTGATTAATCGCGTCCATTTCTCGCTGCTCTACTTCGTTCAGTTGGTCGATATAAGAGCTGAAGATCTGCATTAGCCGCGGATTATAGAAGCGGTGCAGTGAGTGGTTTGGCATGGCGGGAAAGCCGCGTCGCTTTTTGTGCCGTCCGCCTGCGCCCGGATCAAATAGCTGAATGCCATTCGAGATTGCCCACTCGATCGGCGTATAGTAGCAGGCATCGAAGTGCAGACAGTCGATTTCTTCCAGCGATCCCCAGTAGCGCCCGTAGAGATTAGTGCCTTTCGTGAGGCAAAAGGACATGCCTACGGGATGCTGTGGGTCACGCTCATCGTAGGCTGCGATAAACACCACGCGATGGCTATAGCGGGGATATAGCTGCTCGAAAAACTTGCGCGTCAGATACTTACTGCCCCACCAGCCAAATTTGTCGCAGGTGTCGCTGTAGAACGTATACATCTGCGAAAACAGCGGTTTAGGAATTTCCTCACCCGTCAACGCCCGCATGGTTAATCCTGCCTGGACAACAGATTTGCGCTCCCGCTTAATGTTGCGTCGCTGGTTGGCGTTGAATGCGCCGAGGTAGTCATCGAAGGTTTGATATCCTTGATTTTGCCAGACGTAGCTGTGGTGCACCCACGTCAAGAAGCCGTGCTGCTCTAGGCGCGATCGCCACTCCGGATCGACGTAGAGAAAATTGCAGCCCGAAATTTTGTTTTGCACGCAGAAGTGGTCGATGGCGTTGAGCATCAGCCCCGTCAGTTCATCTTCATCTTCTCCAGGCGCAATCAAAAACCGATAGCCCTCGGCAGGCGTAAACG
The DNA here is from genome assembly GCF_014695955.1 of Leptolyngbya sp. FACHB-36. GTDB lineage: Bacteria > Cyanobacteriota > Cyanobacteriia > Leptolyngbyales > Leptolyngbyaceae > FACHB-36. The sequence continues at coordinate 2,045 of NZ_JACJPG010000390.1, forward strand.
GCGACATGCCCAGCAGCTTTGGGTAATAGTCAATTCCCAGTCGCGTTGCCAAATCTGCCCACTGATGATCGAAGACAAACTCACCGTAGCTGTGTCCTTTGACATAGAGCGGGGCGATCGCAATCAGGGCACGATCGCGCCACACCGTCAGATGATTCGGTAACCAGCCTTCGCGTGCGGTGGCGCTGCCAGAGGCTTCCATGTTGTTTAGCCAGTCCCACTCAAAGAACGGCGTCTTTAGGGGCATTGCCAGTGCGTCCCATTCTGCCTG
>NZ_JACJPG010000391.1 GCF_014695955.1 Leptolyngbya sp. FACHB-36
AACAAGTATTTTCTTGACGATGTGCGGCTTAAGTATCCTGACGACTTCGATCGCATCCGCCGCATGTCGCTAATCGATGAAGATGGCGAACGCTACGTGCGAATGGCGCATCTTGCCTGTGTGGGAAGCCATGCCATCAATGGCGTAGCGGCGCTGCACAGCGAGCTGCTGAAACAAGACGTGCTGCGCGACTTCTACGAAATGTATCCGGAGAAGTTCAGCAACAAAACGAATGGCGTCACGCCACGCCGCTTCATCGTGCTGAGCAATCCCCGTCTGACGAAGCTAATCAACAGTAAAATCGGCGACAACTGGATTAAGAATTTAGAGGATTTGCGGAAGCTAGAAGCGTTTGTGGATGACCCAGAATTCCGACAGGAGTTCCGCCAGATTAAGCACGCGATCAAACAGGATTTAGCGACTTACATCAAACAGCAGTACGACATTACGGTCGATCCCAACTCGCTGTTCGACATTCAGGCAAAACGCTTCCACGAGTACAAGCGTCAGCACCTCAACACGCTGCACATCATCACTCTTTATAACCGCATCAAGGCGAATCCTGACATCGACATCACGCCCCGGACGTTTTTGTTTGGCGGGAAAGCGGCTCCGGGCTACTACATGGCGAAGCTGATGATCAAGCTGATCACGGCGGTGAGTGAGGTGGTGAACCGCGATCCGGACGTGCGCGATCGCATCAAGGTGCTGTTCCTCAAGGACTACAACGTCAAGTTCGCCCAGCGTGTGTATCCTGCTGCCGATTTGTCTGAGCAAATTTCTACAGCGGGTAAGGAAGCGTCGGGAACGGGCAACATGAAGTTCGCCCTAAACGGCGCGCTGACGATCGGCACGCTCGACGGTGCCAACGTGGAAATCCGTGAGGAAGTGGGCGAGGAGAATTTCTTCTTGTGTGGACTGACGACCGAGGAGGTTTACGCGCTGAAAGCATCAGGAAAGTACAATCCACGTCAGTACTACGAGAACAATGCGGAGCTGAAAAAGGTGATCGATCGCATCGCCTCTGGCTTCTTTTCCCACGGCGACACAGAACTGTTCAAGCCGATGATTGATTCGTTACTGAATCGGGATGAGTACCTGCTGCTGGCAGACTACCAATCCTACATTGAGTGCCAAGACCGCGTCAGTCAGGCCTATCGGGATCAAGACCGCTGGACTCGCATGGCGATCCTGAATGTGGCGCGAATGGGCAAGTTCTCGTCCGATCGCTCGATCCATGACTACTGCACAGATCTGTGGCACATTCAGCCCATTAACGTTGAGCTAGAGGAGGACGCTCACGTGAAGATTGATGGTTTGAGTGGGTCTATCTAGCCGCTGCAAGCACAGCGGTAACTTCGTCATCGGTTCTCGTTTCCTAGAGAACCAGATGATGGGAGAATAGTAGCTTATCGATTCCTAGGAACTGACTGGGACTATGGCAAAGATTCAATTTTCGAGAGGCGTCGATGAAGACGTGGTGCCGGACGTTCGTATTACCCGATCGCGCGATGGCAGCAATGGAACCGCCACCTTCTATTTCGAATATCCCAAAGCGCTGAGCAGCAGCAGCACCGAGGATATTACCGGGATGTATCTCATTGATGAAGAAGGCGAACTGACGACGCGGGAAGTCAAAGCCAAGTTTATCAACGGTCAGCCTGCTGCCCTGGAAGCGATTTACATTATGAAATCGGCGGATGCGTGGGACCGCTTTATTCGGTTTATGGAGCGCTACGCTGAAGAGAACGGCTTGGCGAAGTCCTAAAGGCACTACCACGACCGCAGTTGATTACTCGGAGTCAGACGATCGAAAGGCTGGCTCCTTTTTCATTTAATTCTGCTATGGCAACTCCTCATCCGGATCCCATAACGCTGGTGGTCCACTGCGCAGTTATCACCGTCAGCGATACGCGTACCCTTGAGACCGATCGCAGCGGTCAAACGATTCAGCAGCTTCTGCAAAGTGCAGGACACCAGATCGGCGCGTATGACCTGGTAAAAGACGAACCTATGCAGATTCGATCGCTCCTAGAAGACCTGAGTCAGAGATCGGATCTGGATGCGCTCATTATTAACGGCGGTACGGGGATCGCTCCTAGAGACACCACGTACGACGCGATCGAGGCGCTGCTTGAGAAAACGCTGCCAGGATTTGGGGAACTGTTTCGCTACCTCAGCTATCAAGAAATTGGCTCACGCGCGATCGCCTCACGCGCAGTTGCAGGCGTCTTTCGATCGAAACTTATCTTTTCCCTGCCAGGCTCAACCAATGCAGTAGCTCTGGCAGTTGAAAAACTCATTCTGCCAGAGCTACGACATCTCGTCAGTCAGCTACGTACACCGTAGCGTTTACTTCAGCGTGCTCGCCTGAGGTGCTGATGCTGGGCGCTGAATCGCCAGCTTCTCTAGCGCTGACAGCGCACTAGCGTACTGGGGATCGTCCTTCGTTGCGATCATTTTCGGATTTGATGCTAACCGCTGGCGATCAGAGTCGGTTAAATCAACTTTGACATCCGGCGTAATTCCCTTCTGGCTGATGTCTGTACCGCTGGGCGTGTAGTAGTGGGCGATCGTCACCGCTAGCCCAGATCCATCCGATAGCGAGTGAACCGACTGCACTAATGCCTTGCCAAACGTCTGGCTACCCACGACCGTTGCCCGTCGATTATCCTTCAGTGCTCCGGTCAGGATCTCACTCGAACTTGCTGAATTGCCGTCCACCAAAACGACGAGAGGCAACGTGGTTAGCGCCGTTTGGTTGGCAGTAAACTTCTCATCGCCGCCCTTTCGGTCTACCGTGCGGACGATCGCACCTTTATCGACCCACATCCGACTGATATCAATGCTGGCTTGCAGCAAGCCGCCGGGATTGCCGCGCAAGTCTAGCACGAAGCCCTGTGCCTTTTGAGTCGTAAGATCTCGAATTGCCTTCCGCATCTGCTCTGATGCATGAGCGCTAAACTCGTTCAGCCGAATGTAGCCAACCCGACGGCTTCCTTCTTGTTTAAGCGAGTAGCGCACGGTGGGAAGCTCGATCCGCGCCCGCACCAGTGCCAGCGCAAACTCCTTGTTCTCACGCCCAATCTGCAAGTTGACCTTGGTTCCCGCATCGCCTCGAATCAGCGTCGAGGCATCCTCTACACTCATCCCCTTTGTCGATTTGCCATTGATCGCGAGAATACGATCGCCGGATTGAATGCCTGCTTTGAGCGCGGGGGAGTTTTCGATCGGCTCAACCACTGTCAGAGTCTTGGATTGCTCACTGACCTCTAAACGAATTCCAATTCCTGAGAGCTCTCCAGCGGTTTGGCTCGTCAGTGCCTCGTACTGCTTGGGGTCCATGAAGCGGGTGTACGGGTCATTCAGCTTCTCAAGAGCGGTTTTTAGTGCAGCGTACGCTTGTTCTCGCGAGGTGTAGTTTTTGCTGAGAAGTTCTTGCCGCGTTGCTTGCCAATTCACCTTGTTGAACGTGCCATCGACATATTCGCGATTGACAATCTGCCAAGCTTCGTCCAAAACAGTTTTTGGGCTATCTTGCAGAGCCGCCCGAACGCGATCCGGACCAAACAGAGACAGCGCTGCTGTAGCAGCAACTGCCCCACCAAACAGAGCAACTTTGGAGAGGGGGAAGTGCTTGTAAAAGTTCATCGAGTTATGAGATCTAGAGGGGTTGCCAAACGAGGAGCACACAGTTAAGAGTCAGCGGAGGTGGCGTCGAGGCTATTCACACAGCTGCAATCGCACCGCCGCTTCCAAGTAAAACATCGCAAAAACTACTGAGCACAATCCAAACCCTGCACCACACTCTCAACATACCTAGAGCGTAAGCAAAGAATTGGTTTGATTGGTGACAGTTTGCGAAGTGTCTTGGAAGGAAGTTACGAATTCCTCAGACGACAGATGAATTTTGGTACGAACCTTTCCGCCAATCTAACCGAATCTTGAGGAATTGGGATAGAGGAAAGGCTGTTAACTTTATTAAATTTTTATTGGGGTATCCGTAGGAGCGGGGAGAAGCCTTGTGCTTTAGCTGCTTTGAGCGGCTAAATTGGAATCAGCAGGGATGGTAGTTGACGCTGGTTAATCAATGACAACAAACGCTGGAGTCATAAAACGACAAGGACGAAGCGCGTTGGCGAGACTGGCGATCGCGGCGCTTGCGTTGACGGGTGTAGTGTTAATGCAGCGATCGCAGTTGAATCAACCCTCTCTGTGGGTCACGAACGCTGCCCAGGCGGAGCAGCAGGAGCGTCTGCGACTGAACCTTCTGAAGCAGCTTCCCACCTTCGGCTTTGACAATGTAATCGCGGACTGGAGCCTGCTCAACTTCCTTCAATATTACGGCGATACGCCTGCCCGCTTACAAACTGGCTACTCCCTCAGTCCCGACTATTTCGACATCATCACCCGTCGAGATCCGCGCTTTGTGGACAGCTATCTATTCCTTTCAGGAACAGTGTCTTACCAGCTTGGTAGACCAGATTTGGCTATTCAAATGATGGATCGTGGTACGGCAGCGCTATCTCCACAGATTCATCCCAAGGCATTTCAAATCCCGCGGCTTAAGGGCCTAGACCAGTTGCTGCTGCTAGGAGATGTTCCCGGCTCGATTCGCTCTCATGAACTGGCCGCTCAGTGGGTTAAGGACACCCCCGATCACGCTTTTTTACCGCTGTTTGAGGCAACAGCGGCATTTCTGCGCAGAGATCCGAATAGCGTTCCCGTTCGTTTTCAGGCTTGGACATCCGTGTACGCTCAGGCAGTAGCTGTGGGCGATCGACAAACCCAGGAACGCGCCAAACGAGAAATCTTAGCGCTAGGCGGGCGAATAAACCTTAAAGACGGGCAGCTAGAATTTGTGCCGCCCACAGTAAAACCTTCGCCGTCGAAGCCTCCTCGCAAATAGTAGTGGACGTGGAGGAACCAAGCCTTTGGTAACTTAACGGCTGAATGGGTCTGATGATTGCGGTGCGAGCGCTTCGCCTCCAGTCTGGCAAACGAGTATTTTGCTTCCCGTAAAAACCTGGTAAGGTTTTGTCCATCAATTAGAAGGGGTTGTGGAAGGCGATGCGATCGCACCGTCGGTAGTAACCAGTCTCAATGGCGAGTTGGTGAATGCTTACCCCGTGACGTGGTGGTTTGAAGGAGGAATAGAGCTTATTATGTTGAGCTGGAATCAGAGTCCAAGCCTTGCCTTGATGAAGCGGGAACGCGCTTGGGTTGAAGTGGATGTAAGCGCGATCGCCCACAACGTGAAACAGCTTCGCAGCCTGCTTTCGCCGCAAACCGCGCTCATGGCAGTGGTAAAGGCAGATGCCTACGGGCACGGTGCCGTTACGGTAGCTCAGACGGTGCTACAGGCAGGTGCGACTTGGCTAGGCGTTGCAACGATACCCGAAGGGATCGAACTCCGAGAAGCCGGAATTGCCGCTCCAGTGCTGATTTTGGGAGCCACGAATACGCCAGAGCAGATTCGAGAGATCGTTCGCTGGAATTTGCAGCCAACGCTGTGTACCCCAAAACAGGCGCTAATCTTTTCTGAAACGGTTGGGGAACGCGGTGATCGAGCACCGCTTCCGGTCCACTTAAAGCTGGACACGGGCATGTCTCGCTTAGGCATCGCTTGGCAGGACGCTGCTGAGTTTGCCCAACTCGTCCAGCGGTTATCGAACCTGCAAATTGCCAGCGTTTACTCGCATCTAGCCACCGCCGAGAGTGTGGATCAAACCGTTCTGAGGCAGCAGCAGCAGCGCTTTGATGCGGCGATCGCTCGCATCAAAGCGGCAGGCGTTGAGTGTCCTGCCTTGCACCTCGCAAACTCAGCCGCTGCGCTTACCGACTCTGCTGTTCACTACGATCTTGTGCGGGTTGGTCTTGCCATCTACGGTCTCTATCCAGCGCCTCACCTAAGATCGGTTGTGAACCTCAAGCCAGCGCTTCAGGTCAAAGCCAGAGTGACGCAGGTAAAGACGATTCAGCCAGGAACTGGAGTCAGCTACGGGCATCGGTTTATTGCCGATCGCGAACTCCAAATAGCCGTTGTCGGTATTGGCTATGCGGATGGCGTTCCTCGTAATCTATCGAACCAAATGACGCTGCTGGTAAGAGGTCAGCAGGTGCCTCAGATTGGCAGTGTAACGATGGATCAATTGATGCTGGTGAGTACAGTACCGGACCTTCAAGAAGGGGAGGTGGTCACGGTATTAGGGCAGGATGGAAATCACGCTGTTACCGCAGACGACTGGGCCTCACTGCTGAATACGATTTCCTGGGAAATCCTTTGCGGCTTCAAACATCGACTGCCTCGAATTGCCGTAGAATGCTCTGTACCGAGTGTAGAGCGATGCCGTTGGTAGAAGCTTCTAGCTCCCCAGGGATACCCTGATCCATCCGTGTGTTTGACCGTCTAAGGTGTCTATTAAGCTACTCTAAAGATTTCGTGAATACGGCTACGAATCAGACAAATTAGCCTCATTATCTTTACTCTAAAGGAGTGAGATAATGTTTGGTCAACCCGCTTATGATGGCGCCATAGCCTTTCTGACGTCCGAATCCGCTTGGGCAATGCCGTTGCTGCTAGGGTTTTGTCATTGCGTAAGCCTGTCATTGCCTCAGGTTATGCATCTAGCTAAGTTCCGATATCAGGTACATCTACTGAGTCATGCGAGAATACCGCCTATGCGAAGTTGCCCCTGCGTGAGCGAGATCACTGGCTTCCCACGCAATCATCACTATCTACCACGAACATTAATCACTCGCTTCGACAGTTCTATCCCTGATCATAAGAACCTATCGAGCGTTTTGGGCGAGTGCAATGTTATGTTTTTCAAGCTTTAAGGGCGATCACCCAATGAGGAGATCGCCTTTCCCAATTAACACTGGACTTATGAATCAGCCGCAGGGGATGAGCCTTTACTCTAAGAGTTTTCCCCTTCGCATCGCCAGCCTTTACATCACCAGCTAGTTGGGTCAGAGCAACCAATGGACGATCGTGCGAAATTCTGGAATTGGCTCAGCGCCATTGAATAATTTACTTCAGTAGTATTTGTCCGCTACCACGCCTGCAGAAACGTTACGCGTCCTGAGTACCTATGATGATCGGGGATAGTTTGCCAGACACTCTCACAGATGAACCGTCAATTCGGCTATCGAAATCGGGACGGAGCATCCAACAAGCTCAGGAAACAATTTATAGCTTTCTTCTAGAGATTGTTAAGAAGTGGCCTCCTGAGGAGACGCTGTTGGAGTTTAAGCGTCTTTTTATTTATCATGTTGACTCAATTAGCGCGGAGGCAATGCAGTCTCTTTACGAGATTGTTTTTAGCAACAATGAGGAGGAATTTAGAAATACTCTAAAGCGCTGCTGCTACATCCTGGTAAATAACTGGGATGCCGCAAGACATTACAAGCCTATTCAAGATCTAGTTCACGTCTTTACTGATCCTTCTACACATCGGTATACAGCGTCTCCAACGCTAAAGCGCTTGCGGCTTTGGCTAAATAATTTTGTTAGTAGCCAAGGCTACCAAGAGCTTCGGCTGTTTGCCTCTCGGTATGAAGAACAGGGGCGAGGTCCTTGGAGTTCACGATATACCTCCTACTTGTTGGTTCCGCAGTACGTCAACCTTAAAAATCCGATCGAGCAACGAGAAGCAGCAAGGGCGCTATCAAGGCAGCTAAAAGACCGCTTCAAGTTTGATCTCGCCATGTATATCGCTCGATCACAGTCAACTGCAACTAGCGAGCGCAAGCCTAAAAATCCAACTGCCTTGGGAGATGAAGCGCTGCGGCTTATCAAAACGATCGTGGCACGGCGTGGCCCATTCAGCTACGCAAACTTAGCAAACATATTTGTTAATCAAACGAAGCACTTATCGTATAAAAACTTCAAGCACAGCTTAAAGAAATACTTGATTTTCTCAGTTGAGAATCCAGAGTTTGTTGAAACGCTTCAAGCTAAACTTGCTGAGAAGCTAGACGCACTTTATGTAGAGCACGATCATGAAACGGTCACTCACGCTCTTATTTTACGAACGTGCAATCGCGTCATTGAGTATTTAACAACTGAGAATCAGAAAGACCCATCTCAATTGTTCGTTCTCTTGCTGTCGAAAGGCAATGCCCTAACGCTGGTTATTGCACTGCTAAAAATTATTCTCGTCTGCAAGCATGCCCGCACTCACCTTGAAGCTCGAATTGCTGAGCTTGTTACGTACTACCAGAACTACCCTGAAGATGAGTGCAATTGGATTGTTAATTTCCTAGAAATTTTTAATGTTACATTTGCCATTTATGCTGAAAACGTTCAGTATAACTTGATTAAGATGGACGCTGAACAGTCTCAGCCAACTCATCTCTTTGACCCAGACGAATATCGGATTTTCTCTCAATTGCGAAGTAATCGAGTGGTCACTGAAGTCCTTCTAGATTCTGAAATAAACCCAATTGCGTCTGATTAATCCGAATTGAACATAGCCATGCCTCTCGGAAAATACGGAGAAGGATCATGGAGCTGAACTTTACAACCCCAGCTATTTCCTACTAGTTCTTAACTTGCATCTGCCACAGCTCGTTAGGCTGTCCAAGGATTTTACAGTATTATCCCTGAGGGAAAGTCCAACAGTTGCAATCCAAAGTAGTGAAGTAAAGTCGTTCATTTGGAGTGAGTTCTAGAGTCCTAGCTGGGCTGGAGAAGACGATCGATCTCTGCATGGCGCTGATGCTTTGCTTCTATAAAAAGGGTACTTAAATACCCAGGATGGTGCAAAGTAATTGTTTGCCCTGCTTTAGTTTGTCTACTTCAAGCGCATCACAGACCTAAATTTGCTCTGCTCGTTTGAAGGAGGTCCTGCATTGGTTGAATGTAAGCAAAAGTTGGTACATGAAATTACTCACAATAGCCAACTTCTTGGAATTATTATTTCTGCTGATTTCAAAGAATCTGGTATTCATTTCTTTACACCTAATACTCTTTCTCAGCAGCTTGCCTACATGCGGCATCCAGCTGGAAAGATGATTCAGCCCCACGTTCACAACGTAGTTCCTAGACAGGTTGACTACACTCAAGAAGTGCTTCTTGTAAAACAGGGAAAGCTGCGAGTGGACTTTTACACCGATCAGCAAGAATATCTTGAAAGCCACATTCTTGAATCGGGCGATGTAATTCTGCTGGTTCAAGGTGGGCACGGCTTCGAGGTTTTAGAAGAAGTCGAAATGATAGAGGTTAAGCAGGGTCCTTATGTTGGTGAACACGATAAAACCCGTTTCACGCCCTGCGATTTCTAGAAGTCAAGATTCGTTCAATCCTTTGTATTCTGCGATCGCGTAACTTAAACGCTTGCTTTAGCGTTCTCGCAAGTCGTTTCTATTACGAACGCGAGAACGCGCTTTTTTACTTTGAAATCTACAGGAGCTTGGTGTGAACTTCGTCCCAGTTAACCAACCGCTGCTAGACGGTCGGGAAAAGCAGTACCTCATGGAATGCGTCGACTCTGGTTGGATTTCCTCTGAAGGACCGTTTGTGAAGCAGTTTGAGACAGAGTTTGCTGCACGTGTGCAGCGCAAACATGGGATTGCGGTCAGTAACGGCTCTGTAGCGCTAGATGCGGCGATCGCAGCTTTGGGCATCCAACCTGGTGATGAAGTAATTTTGCCGACGTTTACGATCATTTCCTGCGCAGCCGCGATCGTGCGGGCGGGTGCTAAGCCTGTTCTTGTTGATGCGGATCCAAACACCTGGAACATGAACGTCGAGCAGGTTGCTGCCAAGATCACACCCCGCACCAAGGCGATCATGATTGTTCATATCTACGGCTTGCCTGTGGAAGTCGATCCAATTCTGAAGCTTGCCCACCAGTACGGACTGTGGGTGATCGAGGACGCTGCTGAGATGCACGGGCAAACCTACAAGGGTGAACCCTGCGGCAGTTTCGGCGACATCAGCACCTTTAGCTTCTACCCCAACAAGCACATTACAACAGGCGAAGGTGGAATGATCGTGACGAACGACGATCGCTTAGCAGAGCGGTGTCAGTCACTTCGAAACTTGTGTTTCCAGTCGCAGAAGCGCTTTGTGCATGAGGAATTGGGCTGGAATTTTCGCATGACGAATTTGCAAGCCGCCTTGGGTTTAGCCCAGCTAGAACGCTTGGATGAGTTTGTACAGCGGAAGCGCCAGATGGGGCAGTACTACCGCGATCGCTTGTCGGATATTTCGGATCTGCAACTGCCGCTGCCCAGCACCGAATATGCCGAAAACATTTATTGGGTGTACGGTCTAGTGCTCAGCGACAGTGTGCCCTTTGATGCCGCCGACGTAATGAAGCAATTATCAGCTTGTGGCATCGGCACTCGTCCATTTTTCTGGGGAATGCATGAGCAACCCGTTCTCCTGAGAATGGGACTGTTTTATGGGGAATCCTACCCAGTAGCAGAGCGGCTAGCGCGACAAGGATTTTATATTCCTAGCGGTATGGCGCTGACCGAGGAGCAAATGGAACAAGTTGTATTCGCACTCAAGGAGTTGTTCGCATGAGAGGCATTCTGCAGTAATGAGCGTGTTTGGTTCTTACGCCCACTATTACGACCTGCTGTACCGCGACAAAAATTACGGCGCTGAAGCCCAGTTTGTCCATGAACTGATTCAACGTCACGCTCCCGACGCGAAATCGATTCTGGAACTCGGCTGTGGAACGGGTATGCATGCCGCACTGCTGTCAGAACGCGGCTACAGTCTTTGCGGAGTAGACCTGAGTAGCAAAATGCTGGAGCGAGCCAACCAGCGCGTGCAGACGCTGCCAGAGCATCAAGTCGCGCAGCTAACGTTTCAGCAGGGCGATGTGCGATCGGTTCGGCTCGATCGCAGCTTTGATGTTGTTGTGTCGCTGTTTCACGTCATCAGCTACCAGACCATCAACGAGGATTTGCAGGCGGCATTTGCCACGGCAAAACAGCATCTAAAGCCTGGTGGTGTGTTTCTGTTTGACTGCTGGTATGGACCAGCAGTCTTGAGCGATCGTCCCAGCGTGCGCGTGAAGCGTCTTGCAGATGAAATTCTGTCAGTGACGCGGATTGCAGAGCCAGTGCTGTATCCGAACCAGAACTGGGTCGATGTTAACTACCAAATTCTGATTCAAGACTCGCTCAGCATCGAGACGCTGCACGAAACCCATCGAATGCGCTATCTGTTCCAACCGGAAGTGGAACTGCTGCTGTCTCAGGCTGGCTTTAGCTATGTTGCAGCGGGTGAGTGGATGACAAACCGAGAGCCAGGCTGCGACACCTGGAGCGTTTACTTTATCGGTCGATGCTAGAGGAAAAAACGATGTATCATCTGGCGCTAAGTCACACGATCGAGTTAGACCATATTCAGGCGCAGGCGGCAGCCGGAAAGCGTCCCCGACATGTCATGTGGGGGCTCAGTCAGCGGTTAAACGCGACGATTCATACACCAGGAACTGAGCCGATTCTGCGGATCGATCGCCTCCGCTCAAAATTAATGGGGCAGCCGCAAAACTGGGCGCTAGCGCGTAGATTGGCAGCAGAACTCACTAGCGACGACGTGATTTACTGCACCGATGAGGACGTGGGCATTCCGATCGCGACGCTTTGCGGCATGCAGCCGAGTCCACCCAAGGTTGCAGTGTTCATTCATACAGGACATCGACCCCGTAGCCGTGTCGCCTTGAAGCTGTTCCGCTCTGCCGAACGAGTCAGCTTGTTTGTCAGCAATTGTCGCCCGCAGATTGAGTTTTTGCACGATTACCTGAAGCTGCCTGACGAGCAGGTATTTTCGCTGCTAGAGCAGACGGACACGCAATTTTTCACTCCTGGATCTGCCTTGTCGTATAAGCCCCGACCGGTGATTGCTAGTGTAGGACTGGAGAAGCGGGATTACCGAAGTCTGGCAGCAGCAACGGCAGATTTGGATGTGGATGTGAAGATCAGCGGATTTTCGGCGGATGTGCGTCCGCTGGCGCGATCGTTCCCGAAAACGCTACCAGACAATATGTCGCGCCGTTTCTACGAATGGACGGAACTGGTACAGCTTTACCGCGATGCCGATCTGGTCGTCGTGAGTTTATTTCCCAGCCAGGATACGGCAGGCGTAACGACGCTGCTGGAAGCGATGGCGTGTCACCGTCCGGTGATTGTGACGCAGACGGAGGGACTGGCAGATTATCTGGAAATGCCAGGAAGCTTA
>NZ_JACJPG010000392.1 GCF_014695955.1 Leptolyngbya sp. FACHB-36
AGCGACCCGGCTTCTACAGGTCGCGATGTGGGGTTATGGTCTTCCAACTGAGCGATCGCGGAGAGAATGGCTTGTTTTTTCGAGTCCGTTGCCAGTAACCCTCGATTTGTGCCTGCGATCGCTTCTAGCAGTGCGGCTTTGCCAATCATTTGTCCCTCCGTTCAATTCTGTCCTGACCGCATGAAAAAAATCTTGCAATTTTTCTCTATGGTGATACACTCTGGGTGTTTTCTTCCGTAGGGTTATGAATGTTGCTTCCAGATTGCATAAGATTTAAATAGAAAGAATATATTGGTTGTCTCCAACCTAGCTCACAACTCAATCTGACGCATTTTATGGTGTACAATCCCTCTCTTCGCGAAGAACCTCGTAGCCAGCGGGCAGCGGTCATTCCAATTAAGCAAGAATCCTCGATTCTGGACTGGTTGGAAAGCTCCGGTCGCCTGTTGGCACGGGACTCGACAGAATCGGACTTTCTTGACAATGAGGAAGAGATTGCTGACCTCATGGGCAGCGACGACGCCTCCTTTGATCTGGATGATGACGACGACGATCTGGATCTAGAGGACTAGAGTTCAGGAATCTGAGCGATTAGCGACCTCTTAATCGCTAATCGCGATTGATAAGAATTGTTTAACGTTTCCGAATTTCGACCGTTTGCTGGTGTGTGGTGTGTGGAGCGAAGCGAGAATCCTGTGGACGCAAAATTATTTTCTAGTCGATCAATTCAACTATCAGGGACGCTACTGTTAATTCTCCTATCCTTGGGATTAAGCGCTGCGGCATTTGTTGCAGATATGGCAGCAGGTCGCCCTCTCGGACAAGAGCTTTCCTTGACGTTGCCCCTCTGGGTTTGTGCCCTGGCAACAACGGGACTTGGTTTTTGGGTTGTTCCGCTGCTGCGATCGCTAAAAGCTGGACAGATTATTCGCGAAGATGGTCCTCAGACGCATTTGAAAAAGACGGGCACTCCAACAATGGGCGGTGTCTTTTTCTTGCCCGTTGCCGTTGGGGTAGCGCTGGTTTGGTCTGGGTTTTCGCCATCGGTCGTTGCAGTTTCTGCTCTAACGCTGGGGTATGGCGCGATCGGACTGCTGGATGACTGGCAAATTATCCGGCGCAAATCAAACAAAGGAATTTCGCCCCGCCTGAAGCTGATGCTACAAATCGGCTTTGGAGCGCTGTTCTGTCTATGGCTAATGGCAACTCAGCCGATTAACATCACGACGATCGCACTGCCGCTGGGTCTGTCGCTGCCGCTGGGTGCCTTGTTCTGGCTGCTGGCAGGATTTGCCCTAGTGGCTGAGAGCAATGCGGTGAATCTTACGGATGGCTTGGATGGCTTAGCAGGCGGTACAGCGGCGATCGCGCTGCTGGGCTTAGGTGCCTTAATTGCCCCCACGCATCCAGATTTGATGCTGTTTTGTGCCTGCCTGAGCGGGAGTTGCCTCGGCTTTCTTTCCCACAACCGCAATCCGGCGCGGGTATTTATGGGCGATACTGGATCGCTGGCGCTGGGTGGAGCGATCGCTGCCGTGGGGCTACTGACCAACACCCTGTTTGCTGTGCTGCTGCTCAGTGGTCTGTTTTTAGTTGAAACGCTTTCGGTTATTGCTCAAGTGAGCTACTACAAAGCCACAAAAGGACCCGATGGTATTGGCAAGCGCTTGTTCAAAATGTCGCCGTTCCACAACCACCTAGAGCTTTCTGGTTGGGCAGAAACGCGCATTGTGGCTGTCTTCTACACGATTGGTGGACTCTTAGCCCTCTTGGCGCTGGCGATTCAATAACCGTTCAGAAATCTACTAAAACTAACTGGGGTGAGGAAATGCTTCCTCACCCCAGTTAGTTTTTGTTTAGTTTTTGACAGGACTTACTATTTTGCTAAAACCTCGGAAGTTTAAGCGCATCTGTTTGGTTCAGGGTTCAGTCTTTGGTTAAAACCTCCGAGGTTTGCGTAAGTTCAGCTTGATTCAGCGCAGCAAATACCTGATACCAATCTCTAAATTTCAGCCACAGCTCAAAGCACTAAAACGTAGATAATTCCGAATTACAAATTGCGAATTCCGAATTGGTCCATCAGCGATTAGCTCTGCTTGTGAAAATCCCGAAACGACTGATAGTTTTCTTCAGGATGATAGATATGACAGCGATCGGTGATCGTCTGCATCAGCGACCACGAGAAGCGCGTTTCGTACAGAGAGCTGCCCCAGTTCTGCCGCAGGCTGTTGTGTGCTAGCCGCAGATTGTAGGAGGGAATCGCAGTCGAGAGGTGGTGAGGCACGTGGACATTAATGTGGTGGCAGAGCAACTCTACCCCCGCAGGGTAGTCACAGTGCACCGTGCCAGACAATTGCGCCTTCACTTGATTCCATTCTGCAGGCTCCTGGAAGCCAATTTCGGGAGCGGTGTGATGCACCAGGGTAAACGTGCTCATCCAGAAGTGGTAGACCAACCAGGGCATCAGCCAGAATTTGACAAAGCCTGCTAGCCCGGTGGTAGCAATCAGGAGCGGAAAGGCGATCGCCGCAAACCCGACCACCACCGCGATCGAGAGCTTGATCTTGTTGCGGTCCTTGGAGGCAAACTCCTCTAAGTTGAAGTGTAGTCCTGCCCAATGAATAACGGAAGCAAGCCACCAAAAGCGACCACGTAGCGTTTGGTGGGCACGTTGGACTAGCGTTCCCAGTTCTTCATAGGCATCGGGTCTAATGGGCTGCCACGCATTATCTACATCCATTTTATTGGTGTGGCTATGGTGCTTGTTATGCAGAATCCGCCAGCTGTGGAACGGATAAATCAGCGGCAGCATGAACAAGTGCCCGACTAAATCGTTTACCCAACGCCGCTTGGCGAACGATCGATGCCCACAGTCGTGCCCAACCACAAATGCTCCTGTGAGGGCAGTTCCGGTAAAGATCCAGGCAATCGGAAGCAGAAACCAAGGCGCGATCGCGATGCCTGCATATCCTAATCCCACCATAAGGATTGTAAGTAGGGCAGCGGACCAAGCTTTGCGTCGATTTTTCTGGAAGCACTCTTTGGGCAGGGTCTTGAGGATGTCTTTCAGTTGCAGATGGGCTTCTGTAGAAGCACCACTCAAGTCATTGGGTCTTACTGGCGATAGCGTCATGAACGATCAATTCTCTCCAAATGTAGAAACAGAACCCACTCACACAAAAACCTGCTACGGATAGAGGATGAGTTCCATAGCAGGGCTTACCTGGCCTGATTGGACTAGCTGTGTACTGAGTTGCTTGCGTACTGCTTGAGGCAGTTTCCCTTAATAAAACTTCGATATTTATATCATATGCCAGAGATCAGCGTCCCAAAAGCCGTTGAAAACTCATGACCAGTTTTTAGTTGATGAAAAACGTTAGCGCTTTGGGGGGCCTTAACCGTCCGCGATCGCCTGCCGAGTAGCGCTTTCAGCGATCGTCGAGAGTTAATAGACGCTAAAGCCATCAGGGAAACGGGTGAAGTGAGCTACTATCGAATAACTGCGTAAGCCACACCGAATAACTGCGTAAGCTACACGATACATTTATGGAGCCATCTTCTCTGCTGACAGAGGTGATTCTGACTCATCCACAGCGATCGCTGGGCACCGTTCAACTGGACTGGGCACCTCAACCAGGAGCTTACCTTGACCTTGAAGGAAAGACGTATACGGTTCTAGAGCGGCACCATCGGTATCAATTCAGAGGAGGACGCTACCGTCTGCATCGGATTGCAATTTATGTCCAGAAAGCACAGCGTCCCCTTGAAAAGAATTTAGTGGATGGACGCTGGGTGCTAGGAGATGTGACTTGCCGCTTTAATGCTCAGTCGGAACTGATCTGCTGCGCCGTCAATCCGATCGGCCCCTGCCAAGGGTGCCGAGATTACGAGAGCCGCTGATTGTCCATAGCCGTCTATCCTTCAGCAGGTTCTGGCAATCAGCAAAACCTGATTAAGTTGAACTTACACCAGCAGTTCGGCGCGAGGATTGAACGTTTCCATCTGCCGCAGTTTTTCGTAGAGTTCCCGCTCTTGGTCAGTTAGGTCTTTGGGAATGACGATTTGAATCTCAACAATCTGGTCGCCTCGATCGTCCCCGTCCTTCGGGTAGCCTTTGTTTGCCAACCGCAGGCGCTTTCCAGTGCCGACTCCAGGAGGAATGGTCATTTTTACCAGTCCATCCAGCGTCGGCACTTCAATCTGCCCGCCCAGAACAGCCTCGCTAGGGGTAATGGGCAACTGACAGCGGATATCTGTGCCTTCCAGCTTGAAAAACGGATGCGGGTCTACTTCAATCTTCAAATACAAATCGCCCCCCGCAACGCCCTGACCTTTTAGCCGAATTCGCTGCCCCGTGATCATGCCGCTGGGCATGGTTACTTCGAGCGATCGTCCGTCTTCTAGCCGAATTCGTTCGCGCCCACCCACGTAGGCTTTTTCTAGCGGCACTGTCAACCGCGCTTCTGCATCACGACGCGTGGGGCGGGAATATACCGTCGCTGTTTTAGTCGTACCTGGACGAAACGCCTCGCGGCTGCTGGAGCCGCTCGTAGAGCTACCCGACTGCGCAGTACGACGATTGAGCAGTTGGTCTACGAAAGCGTTAAAGTTATCAAACTCTGCAAAATTGACGGTATCGCTGGACGCACGATCGCTGCGTCCGTTCCAACTGCGCCCAGTCGATCGCCCCGCTGCTCCTGCTCCATTTTGGAACCCTCGCTGCTGCCAGAACCGACCAAACTGGTCGTACTGAGCACGCTTGTCTGCGTCGGAGAGAACCTCATTCGCTTCGTTGAGCGCTTTAAACTTCTCCTCGGCATCTTTATCGCCAGGATTGACATCCGGATGATACTTCCGCGCTAATCGGCGAAAGGCGTTCTTAATCTCATCAGCCGTCGCGTCTTTTGAGACTCCTAGAATGTCGTAGTAATTCCGAAAGTTTTGCATGGAGGGTTGGGTAATAGTTATGAGTTATTAGCTGTTAGTTGTTAGAGGGCTTGGCTAACGACTGACAACCAAGAACTGATGTCGGGTTAGTGGCTTGGTCATTAGTTACTAGGCAGTTTGTCCAATAATTAATGATTAATCACTAATCACTTCTTAAAGCCATTCATCATCGTCATCCCAGTTGTCTTGGTAGAGGTTTGGACGATTCCGCGACGGGGTACCCTCGCGGGTTTCGCGACGGGGGCGCGGGGAGCGGCGATCGTCGCGGTCCAAGCGGTCATCCAATCGATCACGACTGGCTGAACGATCGCTGGCTGGGCGATCATAGCGGTCCTCGCGGTCCTCACGGTAGGAGGAGCGGCTATCGCGAGGGGGGTCCTCATAGCGGGGACGATCGCCGTAACGATCGTTGCGTCCAGCATCGTTAAGGCTGGTGTAGTCGCGTCCGGTGCCGTAGCGATCGTTGCGTCCAGCATCGTTAAGGCTGGTGTAGTCGCGTCCAGTGCCGTAGCGATCGTTGCTGTAACGATCGTTGCGTCCGTCGTAGGAGTCACGGTTGCTGTAGCTATCGCGCCCACCACCGCCATTATCGCGTCCGCCACCGCCATAGCTGCCGTAGCCGCTATCGCCGTACTCATTGCGGCGATCGTAGTCGTAGTAATCGTCATCGTCGTCGCTGAAGAAGCTCTTGATTGCCCCAAATAGGCTATCTTCTTCCTCTTCTTCTTTGTTGCGCTGGAAGACTTCCCGGTTTAAGTCGTAGAGGGCGTCCTGCAAATCTGCCTGGAAGCGATCAATGCCGCGCTCATCGTTTTGGGTCAGCGCCTCGCGCAGTTGGTTGCTAGCGGCCTCGATGCGCGATCGATAGCTGCTGACAAACTGCATGCCAAAGTCTAGCGTGGCTTCTCGAATCTGCCGTTCTGCTTTTAGAATCAGCGACTCAGAATCATTGCGCTTTTGGACTTTTTCTTTCTTGAGACGATCGGTTTCGGCATACTCTTCGGCGTCGCGCATCATTCGTCGCACTTCTTCTTCACCCAGCGTTGAAGCGCCTTGAATCGTGATGCTTTGCTCACGTCCGGTCGTGCGATCCATCGCGGCGACTTGCAAAATACCGTTTGCATCAATATCGAATGAGACTTGAATTTGGGGAATGCCTCTGGGCGCGGGCGGAATTCCAGTCAGCTTAAAGCGACCCAACGACTTGTTGCCGGCTGCCATTTCCCGTTCGCCTTGCAGCACGTGGACCTCGACCAGCGTTTGATTATCTTCTCCCGTCGAAAACACGTCGGATTTGCGAACCGGAATTGTTGTGTTGCGGGAGATCAGCCGCTTCATTACGCCGCCGATCGTCTCTAG
>NZ_JACJPG010000393.1 GCF_014695955.1 Leptolyngbya sp. FACHB-36
GGCATGTAGAACAGTTTCATATCTTCCTTGGAGCGATCGCTTTAATCAACGTTAATAAGCTCTAAACGAGATCCCGTAGGGTAGGCACTGCCCACCCTACAACACGCTATGCCGCCATATCAAACAGCAACACTTCAGAGTCCTTAGACGCACCTTGCAGCGTGATTTGCAATTCCTGAGCGATCGCAGCGCCATCTCCAGCGGTGAGCGTTTGATCGTTCAGCTGCACGGCACCTCGGACCACTTGTAACCACGCGACTCGGTTGTCTGCTAACGCATGGCTCACTTTGTCACCTTCCTGTAAGGCAGTGGCGTAGAGATTGACATCTTGATGAATGGTGATCGAGCCATCACGTCCATCACGAGAACCGACTAAGCGCAACTGACCACGCTTTTCTTCCTCGGTGAATGTCTTCTGCTCGTAACTCGGCGCAATGCCTTTCGCCTCTGGCAAAATCCAGATTTGCAGAAAGTGAACGGGTTCAGTTTTGGAGGCGTTAAATTCACTGTGCTGAATGCCCGTTCCAGCAGACATCCGCTGCACATCTCCTGGACGAATCACCGATCCGGTGCCAATGCTGTCTTTATGCTCTAATGCACCTTCGAGGACGTAGGAAATAATCTCCATGTCGCGGTGTCCGTGAGTGCCAAAGCCTTGACCGGGAGTTACTTTGTCTTCATTAATCACCCGCAAATCAGCAAAGCCCATGTGGCTGGGGTCGTAGTAGTTGCCAAAGGAGAAGGTGTGACGACTATCGAGCCAACCAAAGTTTGCAGTGCCACGGTCTTGAGCAGGTCGAAGTGTAATCATGTTTCAAGTCTCCTAAGCGGTGAGAGTAGCGATGGAAGCTATATCTTTTAGCCACACTGCTATTATGAATTAGATTAAATGAAAAGACAATACACTGTTTTATATGCAGACTGTCTCCAATACGTCTACAATAGTTGAACAATGGACAAATTTGAAAGCATTCGTGCCTTTACCCAAGTTGTAATTTCTGGTGGATTTGCGGCTGCCGCGCGGGACATGGGATTATCACGATCGGCTGTGAATAAGCTTGTGATTGCGCTCGAAAATGAGTTGGGTGTGCAACTGCTGCACCGCAGTACGCGGGTAGTGACTCCGACAGAGACGGGACTGGCGTTTCATGAGCGCTGCCTGGATATTTTGGCAAGTCTGGAAGAAGCTGAGCGATCGATCACTCTGCTTCATGAGCAACCAAGAGGTAGATTGCGAGTCAATGCGCCAATGTCGTTTGGCACAATGCACTTGGCTCCAGCCCTAGCTGATTTTTTGGTGCAGTATCCCGATCTTCAGGTGCAGTTGACCTTGAACGATCGCTTTATTGATCCGATCGAGGAAGGCTTTGATGTCACGGTGCGAATTGCCAAACCTCAAGAGTCCGCCAGCTTAATTGTGCATCCGATAACTGCAGCTCAACGGCTGCTGTGTGCGGCTCCCAGCTATTTAGAAACGCATGGAATTCCAACTCACCCAAACGAACTGCGTCAGCATTCGTGTTTGCACTACGGTCAACTTGCGGTTGAGCATCAGTGGACGCTCATTGGACCCGATGGAGAACAGACGGTTTCTGTGGATGGGGTGTTGTGTTCCAACAATGGGGAAGTGCTCAGAGATGCCGCGGTGCGAGGGTTAGGAATTGCCCTACTACCCGCGTTTATTGTGAGGCGGGAGTTGCAGCAAGGAACGCTGCAAATTGTGTTGCCCAACTATCATCCACCCGAACTCTCGATCGCCGTGATTTATCCGGTCAGTCGTCATCTGTCTACCAAGGTTCGATTACTGGTTAATTTCCTTCAAGAACGCTTTGGCGATCGATCAGATTGGCATCCTGATTAACCAATGGTGATTAATTCAGGAAATCAATGCCATACTTGGGCTCCTGCCGGCTTTTGGTAATAGAGATTCTTGAGCTACCCTGGAACCAGAATTTTCGTTGCCTGAATGAGCGATCGTGTCTGTTTTCACCAAAAGCTGACATGAACCCTTTTTAAGGAGAGCTAAGGGAGATTAATACCTTCCATAGATCCCTAAGCAGGTTGCAACACTGCATCATCCTCCTTGCCCTCAGCACTGTAACCAAATAGGTGCTCATCATACACACCTTGAACAGCTTGCTTGTATGAACCCAGATGATCATGCAACAGTTCTGCTGCAACTGAAACCCAGGTAGTCATGATCACACCTGCATTATTCATCCGTAACACACAGGCATCCTCTGCCCGTTTGCTCCAAGCACCTGATGCATCAAGAACCGCATACACCTCAAACCCTTCTTTAGCAGCATCAATGGCTGGAAAGACCAAGCATACATCGGTTGTCAGAGCAGACATGATCAGTTTCTTGCGTCCAGTAGCTTTGACTGCTTCAACGTAGTCGGGGTCAGCCCAAGCATTGACTAAATGACGGTTGATCACAGGTAAATCGGGAAACAATTCCAACAACTCGGGAATGATTGAGCCGTTAATGCCCTGAGCGAAGCTGCTGGTTAGCACGGTGGGCATATTGAGAACCTTCGCCAGTTTTCCTAGTGCAATAATGTTGTTTCGCAACTCAGCTGTATCGATCGACTTTATGCCCCCAAAGAATCCTTCTTGATGGTCAATCAACAGCATGGCTGCATTGTCAACACTAAGACGATCGGGGTATGGGGTATGAATGTTTGTGCTAGGAGTTGTGGCGCTGCTCATAATTGTTGCTCCATAGTTGTTTGGTCTTTGGACAAAGCGGAACCATAAGACTTGTAAAGTGTAGGCTGAATGCCACCTGGTCGTCTTGGATGATCCTGCTGTGTATCAGGACAATCTTGCCCTAAGCACGAAACTGACTGGGCGACACCCCAACCTGGCGTTTGAAATGGCGACTCAGGTGACTTTGATCGACAAAACCAACTTGAGTGGCAACAGTCGCGATCGACAGATTGGTGGTTTTCAGTAGCTGTTTTGCTTGAACAACCCGACATTGAATCAGATATTGATGCGGCGTGAGTCCGGTTGATTGCTTGAACAACCGACTGAAGTAAAACGGACTCATCCCGACCCATTGAGCGATTTCAGTGATGCTGGGATTCTGCGCGGCATGTGCCTGAATGTATTCGATCGCCTGCTGAAGTCGCGCTTGTGGCAATCCATCGGTATACTGGCGAACCTTGAGGGGTTGTGTCGAGTAATGCTGGATTAATTGCGCCGAGATTGCCATCGCCATTGCCTCGGTGTAGAGGCGATCCCATACTCCAGTCGTCTCCAGCTTCGTTTTCAGCGTGATGCCAATTTGGTAAATGAGTGGATCATTTAGCTTAAACTGCGGCATCAATTCCAAACCATCCACGTTTGCCACATCAGCCATCAATCGAACCATCAACGCAGACTCAAGATATAGATGAATAATTTCACAAGCATCGTGTAAGCGAACTGACACAGGCGCAGTTGCCGGGGTCAAGCAAATATCACCTGCTCTAAAGCGATCGCATTGGAACTCTCCATTGATCATTCGCTCCTTCTCAACGGGAGCATGATTCAGGTGAATGGTGATGAAGTGTTGAGGAAAACAATGTTCAGGCGTTTCAAAGGCAGCGAGAAAATGGTGATGCGCGAGTTGAATTCCGTTCCATGAGGTAGCTTGACTCGAAAGAACTGGCAGCCCTGGAAGCACCTTTAAGATCGATTCGTCGTGAGCCGCGTTAACAGTCACAGGTTTTGCTCTAGTCATAAACTCTCCAACAGCTCAACCAATTTTCTTTGCGAGTTCTAGGGGTAGATTCTTGCTGCAACTTCTCAGTTAATCCAGTTGAACCAAATCTCATTTCAGTGCTTTTAGCACAACCCGGAGTAGTGAATCACAATCTTCGCGCCATCCTCTGCCAGAGCCTTAGCAAACAGCTTGCCCAAGTTTGCAACTCCTGTAATGATCGCAACTTTTCCGTTTAAAGCACCAGACACAACAATCTCCTTGCCGATAGTGACTACTGTTCGACAGAACAGTTTCAAGGTTTGCTGGCACTCGTTGGTTTCTGTCATAACCTCTACGTCACGCGCCGCCACGAGTTCAGCTTTGATGCCTTTATCCTAGGGGAAATGATTGCAATCCCCACCTATGAGTCGTCAAGTTTTTGACCTGGACAAGCGTTACGGTAATTGGTTTAACTATAGGATTAAAGAACCCCCTAACTTTCGTCTAGGACATGATGAAGAAGGGAATAGCTTCAATCAATTTTTCTGCTCTAATCTAATTGAACCAGACCCCGTTTCAGTGCTTTGAGCACAGCCTGCGTACGATCGCTCACACCGAGCTTACTCAGGATATTGTTGACGTGAAATTTGACGGTTCCTTCAGTAATCGAGAGCAGAGCGCTAATATCGGGGTTGCTTTTGCCCCTAGAAAGCAGGCGCAGCACTTCTAGCTCTCGCGTCGTAAGTTCGGGTAGGTCAATGCGAGTCGCGAGTTTAGCGCCCAGTTCATGGGAAATATAGCGCTTGCCCGCGTGGACGGTTCGAATCACCTCTAAAATCTCTCGACAGGGTGTATCTTTTAGCAGATAGGATTTTGCGCCCGCTCGTAGCCCTCGATAAATATCTTCATCGGTATCATAAATCGTGAACATGATAATGCGGGCATCTGGAAACTCAGCGCGAATTCCCGCGATCGCCTCCACGCCGCCGACATCCGGCATGCGCAAATCTAAAATCGCAATATCGGGCTGACAGTTGCGAAATTGCTCGATCGCCGCTCGTCCATCATCCGCCTCGGCAACGACGGTCATATCAGATTGATTGTTCAGGATTCCCGCTAATCCCTGTCGCACGATCGGGTGATCATCAGCAAGCAGAATGCGAATGGTCATAATTCCCTACTCCCGCTTCACCGCTACAACAACTTCCGTACCCTGACTAGGCTGGCTATGAATGGTTAGTTTGCCTCCAATGCGTTCAGCCCGTTCGCTCATTCCCAGCAAGCCAAAGCCCTTTTCCAGCGATCTCTGAATCTCGAATCCCTGCCCATTGTCTTTGATTCGTAGAATGATCTGTGTGCTTTCATACACTAGCTCGATCGAAATTTCAGTGGCATGAGCGTGCTTGAGGGCATTGGTCAGCGCTTCTTGCCCAATTCGTAATAGATTATCTTCAACATGGGGTTGTAAAGCATAGAGTATGCCAATTATGCGGCAGGTTACTCGTGTAGTTAAAGAGGTTCTTTGAGCCGCGAGGCTGTTTAAGGCACTACACAGATCGCCCTCCTCTAGCAGCTTAGGTCGGAGCGCAGCCACCGATCGCCGCGCTTCGGCAAGCCCGGTTCGAGCTAACTCATCGATCGTTCCAATATACGCGAGGGCTCTATCCGGATCGTTTTCCATCGCATCTGTTGCGGCGCCGATGTGAAGCAAAATGCCGCCAAACGTTTGAGCTAAGGTATCGTGAATTTCTCGTGCAATTCGATTACGTTCGTTGAGAACGGATGCGGCTTCTGCCCGTTTGCGATCGCTAATGTCTTGTCCAATTCCCACCCGTAAGTGATTAGAAAGCTGAATGCTTGCCCAGGAGGTTTCTAGCAGATGCCCTGTTTTGGTGGTCGTTTTTAGATCCAACCATTGTTCAGTCACCGTTAACATGTGGTTCAAAAATCGCTGGCGTATCGCGAGATCTGGAAAACTTTCTGTAATCAGATCGCGGTCTGCTAATTCTGCTTGCGACCAGCCCAAAACCTGCTCTAATTTTTTATTAACAAACTGGATCTGACCCTGGGCATCGTAGAGCAGGATCATCTCAGGCATGTGATCAATGATGGTTTGCAGGAGTTCTTTTTCCTGCGCTAGTTCTGAGGTGCGGGCGGCTACTTTTTGCTCCAGCGTTCTGGCATATTCTTCTAGCTGATCGTGGGAAAGTTTTAATTGACGGTGGGAGAGCTGCAAGTTTTCCCACAGCAGGTAGCCGTTACCGACGAGAGTAGACCCAATCAGAGCGAGTAGAGGCGGAATCACAATCACCCACCACCCCGCTAGAAACAGCAGGTAGGCGCTGCCCAGCAGGGCAATGCTACAGAGCAAAACGCCGATCGCCGTATGTGAGGGCGATCGCAGGGTCCAGCCGAGCGTGGCTCCAATTCCCGCCCAAGCCACGATCCAAAGCCACTCGAACGGCTCCGACCACACCTGTAATAAAGGTCGCCCGTCCAGTGCCGCACTAATCACCTGACTAGCTAGCTGAGCATGAACTTCGACGCCCGCTAATGCCCTCCCAGAGGGCGTAACTGAGGTGTAAAAATTGTCTTTGAGACTTTCGGCTTCGATGCCAATCAGCACAATGCGATCGTGGATTAAACCCGGTGGCATGCGACCGTCTAGCACATCGGTTATAGAGATTCGCCGAAAGCCCTGCTGTAGGTTGCGAAAGTTGGACAAGACTTGATAACCACCATCATCAATGCGGATATAGCCGCCATCATTTGCTTGTACCGGCGTAAACGCTGCCTGCCCTAACTGGAACTGATGTTTATCTGGGTCAATGGTTTTAGGTGTGATTTTTTCTGCTGCTAGATAGATAAATGCCAGCTTTGCTCCCAGGCTTAGAATCGCTCGATTATCTCGATCGCGCAGGTAAAGCAGATTCCGACGCAGCGTGCTATCCACATCCAGCACAAAATCGCTGGCGCTCACTTGACCCAACTGATTTAAGAGGGCTGGGGCATCCACTGCCGTACTGTCTACATTGCTAACGACTTTCTTGATCCCAATTAAATTGGGTGTAGAGGCAAACAGCTTCACTAGGGCGGAATGTCCTGGCTCCACGGGTAGATTGCGATAAAGATCAAGCCCAATGGCTCTGGGGCGTTGCTGTTTGAGTAATTGCAGTAGCTGCGCGAGCACGGCATCTGACATGGGCCACTGCTTGAGTTGATTGATGTCCGACTCATCGATCGTGACCAGAACAATTCGGGGGTCAGCAGGCTCCGATGGACGCAGATGAAAGAACTGATCCAGTGCCACCAGTTCTGATAGCTGTAGCACTCCGGCTAAACGCAATGTAATCACGATCCCAGAAGCACTTGCAGCCGTAAGCACAATGCCACGCCATTGCCAAATTCGCTGTTTTAGAGTTGTCCAGATCATGGTGAGCGATCGCTATTTTCGCAATGGCTGTATCGCAGTCGGGTTCAATCCACCTGATTGCAGGAGATCTTTCCAGGCTACTTCCAGGGTTGGATCGGTGGGCTGAGCCCGCTGTAGCTCAATGACTGCGGAGAGTGTTTCGTACCAAATACCCACTTTTCTGTACAGCAAAACCCGCTCCTTGGCGACTGCTTGGGTGATTTGGCGCAGTTGAGCGGGAGCCAGTTGGATGCGGCGAATCCAACCGGTTGTCAGGCGATCGCGGCGGCGATTGTTTGGCTCACAAATCAGGGCAAACGCCCACGTATAGGTTTGACCGACTGCAAGCGGCGGTGCGTTAGACGGCAAGGTAAACCGAACAATGCTGGGGGTGCCTGTTAGAGTAAAGGTCGTCTGGTAAATTCCACGCCTGGTTTGATCAAATAGACTGAATTCCGCTGTTTTGGCACTGGTGGTTGGGACAGAAACGAAAAACGTGGGATAGTCTGACAGGGTTGAGCCCGGTTCGATCTCTGGACTGAGAGCCGTCAAGGATTGGGTTGCGGTTTTGGCATCCTGAGGACATGAACCGCCATCGCGCCGACCACCCCCTGTCGTGCGCTTCGGATTTTGGGGCGGAGGTGGCAAGTCGCTAATTTGCTGGGTACGCCCTTCACGTGGCAAGACTTGCCTCTGAGCCTGGATGCCAAGGGCACTGGGTGCGAGAGCCATTATCCCCAGGAGTGCAGACAGCAACAGAAATCTTATCCGGATCATGAGCGAAGATATCCTTTGATTTCAATCCTCTCGATTCTAAGCAGCCAACACCCCGATCGCAGGTTTTGAAGCTAGCAGCTTAATTTCTGTCGTTAGGATTTACGCAGCCAGCGTGTTCTGAATTACGCGAATCATAGCCAATTCCCCAAAAGGACAAACGGTGCCCAGTAGTAGGGATTCTCGTATTCTGGCTGCTTGAGCAGCGCCAGTTGGGCACGACGCAGGGCTTCTGCTTTAGTCACTCCGGCTTTTTCGATCGCCCGATAAAATTCGACCATGAGTAACGCCGTGGAGCGATCGTTGACTGACCACAGCGTGGCTAGCGTGCTGCGTGCCCCCGATCGCACCGCAAAGCCTGCCATTCCCAAGGCGGCTCGTTGATCCCCCGCCGCTGTTTCACAGGCGCTTAGCACCAAGAGTTCGATCGGGCGTTGATTCCCTTCTCTTGTTTGCAGAAGCTGATCCAATTGCTTGACGGTAATTCGATCGTCCCACGTCAAAACAAAGGTTTCATCAACATTGGAGCTAAATTGACCATGGGTGGCTAAATGAACAATGGGAAACGAGGTGGTATCAATTTTGCTTTGGAATGTCGTGTTAGTAAACGTTTGATCCAGCAGGACTTGAGTTGGCAGCGTCGATTTGATTTGACTCACTTCAAGCTCCACATTCGGCAAGGCTGGAAATCCTTGCCGGGACTGACTTAATCCGCCTAACAATCCGGTTAGCGGCTGACGTTTCAACGGCTGCGGCTGTAGTAGCTGGAGACCCGGAGCCAGCGCTACGCGATACGTCTCGACCAGGTATCGCTGACCATCATGAAGGGCTGCCATTGGCAAATTTCGCAGCGATCCATCCAGCACGAAGACCAGCGTTTTAACCTCGCTGGCGGTAAGCTTGGCTTCTAAAGGTCGAACCAGTAAATCATAGACTTGTCGAGCGATCGGGAGCCGCTCCTCTGGGAAAGCCGTTTCCCGCAGCGACTGCTGCATCTGAGCCAAAATCCGCTCGGTTTCTGCTTGTGATAGCGCCGTCTGGTAGTAGCTTAAGGGCTGGTTGGGCAGAGAAAGGATAACGGCAAACTGGTTGGGCAGGATGATGGGATAAACAATGGCGGCTTGAGTATCGATCTGATCCACTTGGACTGGGCGAGCATCCAAACAAGCTTCTCGAAAGAAGTTGTCTAGTTCTGCGAGTTGGAGGGATTCAATCACCTGCCGCGCCTGTTTCAGGTTGTTTTGGCTTGGCTCGCTGCCCGGAGCGGAGCGCAGCAGGAGTTCCACAAACTGTCGATACAGCGGCTCCACGCTCTCTCGAAAGGAGAACTGCACGTCTGGGTTAATCGCAACCAAGTCGCTGCGGAGGGATTGGAGCGTGTTGAACGCATCGGTGTAAGCCGCGATCGCGCTGCCATAGGGCTGGCGAGACACGGGCACTACGGTTTTAACACTGGCACGACTGTCGCCCTGAACTGCCAGCAACCGTCCTAACTGCCATTGCCACTGATACGCAATATC
>NZ_JACJPG010000394.1 GCF_014695955.1 Leptolyngbya sp. FACHB-36
AGGTCAGGTTCACACAGGCGATCGCGGCTCGTAATCAACGTTACAGACTGCACTCTGGCATCTGCCAGCACCCGCAACAGCTCCACATACTGACGGTGGAATGCGATCAGCCGTCCTTCCGAATCGAGGGCAGGTTCCAGGTTGTCAATCAAGATACCCACTCGCCGCTGATGCAGTTGGCGCTTCAGACGCCCCAACGAGACTCCGAATTCCGATCCCGGCTCTTGTTCAAAGTCCTGTTTCAGCCATTCTTCAACAACCCGCTCTACGGATGTAATGTTTTGGGGTTCCTTTGCCATCAACAGCTCTAGCACATTCTCAAACCCCTGGGTCTGAAGGTAAAGCTGTGCCAGGGTCGTTTTGCCCAAGCCGCCTTCTCCCTGAATCACAATCACCTTGCAGCCCTGCTGAACCAGGCTACTGAGGTGGGCAATGGCGGCTTCGCGTCCGACGAAATTTTCTGGAATCGCACGATCGTCTTTCAACGGTAGCGGAGTGACAGGCGCTGCTGGAACTCCAGATACCGATTGTAGATATCGCTCTAGAACTGCCCGACAGGTACTTTTGGTAATGCGCTCACCTAGCAGTTTAGATAGCACCTTCCACAAGTGCGAGCCAACATCTTTGATGTGTCCTTCGGTGTAGCCAAAGTGAGCCGCAATCTCTAAATATTTTTGTCCACGCAAAACCTTGTGCAGAATATTCCTCTGCAATGCACTGAGGCGTTCCCCAGTTTTGCGAAATAGCAACTGATCAACCCACTCCAGTGCAGTCTCAGCATCCATTGCGGAGTGACCGATGAAGACTGTTACTTATTTTACTCGGTTAGTCCGGTCCGTGTCTCCATCTCCGACGTTGCCGACTTTCCGACTTTTACCCGTAGCCACCTGCCGACTGACGCCGACTGACGCCAGACAAATTGATTGCGTAGGCTATTGGCGATGGTACAGAAACCCTGCTGGAGTAGCAACCATGACGATCGACACTCAATCGCTGAACGTTGCAGAATATCACTCGTTTGATTCCCACTTACCACTTCAGCCGCGTCTGAAAGTGCTGTTAGACCATTACTTCTCGTCGGCTCACCTGAACGATCGTCTCCAGGATCTACCGCACCAGTTCCAACATCCCCAGCCGCGTCCCTGGAAGCCGATTCACTGGCAAGCGATCGCACCCGATCAGATTGTTGGCATACAGCTCCCCGTGTTTCTGGCAATTCTGAAAGGGGCGATCGATACGGAAGCACCGATTCGAGACTATACCCAAACCAGCCGACAATACCTAGAACCGCTTCATCCCTGCATGGCTCGCTTTGTTGGAGGAGTTGCTGCGACAGATGGCACCCTGCTAGAGCTGGGTCTGTGGGAAAAAGAGGAGCGACAGCACACTCCAGCTCTCGTTAAACTCTACAGCCAGCTCACCCACGAAACCGCGATTCCGCAACCCCATGCGGTTCGGCAGTATCAGCCTTCTAGCGATCGAATCAGCGATCTGTATCGTCACGGGTTACACCGAGTTGCGACCGAGTATGGAGCAGCCTGTCTCTATCTCTGGTTAATGGCACACACGACCGGACCTCTGCAAGCGGTGCTGGAAGAACTGGTGCTGGATGAAATCAATCACATGACGAAATTTTGGGGTTTTGGGGTTTGGGCTTACCCCAATTCATCGCTCACCCAGATCAGCTGGACAGTCGTGCAAGCCATGAAGGGGCGAGTGACCTATCAGCCCGATCGCAGCAGTCTGTTTGGCACGCTCCACCGCATGACCACGGTACTGGGCTGGCGCACTTGGTCGGCAGCAAATAAGCTGACCTTCGCTTTTACCTGCTTCTATGCTCTCCGGCTTCTTTGGCGGTGGAGCCAGGAACTGACTCCGGCTACCCTGCAAGACTTGTTTGGACAGCCATCTCTTTGTCTCAAAAACTGAATTACCTCAGAACGCTCGATCGTCCAACTCCTATCTGCAATTTCTCAATTTTCTCAATAATAGTTATGGCTCGCCAAGATCTCTCAACGCTACCTAGAAACCTGAATCCTCAACAGTTACCTACCCACATTGCCGTGATTATGGACGGGAACGGTCGCTGGGCAACCCGACAAGGATTACCCCGCTTCGTGGGACATCGTCAAGGAGCCAAGTCCCTGAAAGAGCTTCTGCGCTGCTGCAAAGATTGGGGCATCTCCACGCTAACTGCCTACGCCTTTTCTACCGAAAACTGGCGGCGACCAGCAGAGGAAGTTCATTTTCTCATGGGTTTGTTTGAGCAGTTGCTCCGACATGAATTAGCAGAAATGCGACAGGAAGGGGTGAGAATTTCGTTTATTGGGGATTTGTCAGATCTCTCCCCGTCTCTACAGCGCGAAATGCATCGTTCTATGCGAGAAACTGCGCACAATCAGGCTGTTCGCTTCAACGTGGCTGTCAATTATGGTGGTCGTGCCGAGTTGGTCAACGCCTGCCGTCAGCTTGCGGAACACGTGCAGCAGGGGACGCTGATGCCATCAGAAATTAATGCAGCCGTATTTGAGCAGCAGCTCTATACCGCCGGAAGTTCTGATCCCGATTTGCTGATTCGGACCAGTGGCGAAATGCGCCTGAGTAACTATTTGCTATGGCAAATGGCGTACACGGAATTGTATTTTACAGATGTTTTATTTCCTGATTTTGATCGGGCAGCACTGCACCAGGCACTATTGCATTACCAGGGACGCGAGCGTCGCTTTGGAAAAATTTCGCGTGAGGAAGCTGCCTTACTTGCTTAAACCTCAAGGAAACAATTGCCCATTAGCGGAAGTCAGGCGTTCACAGGGTCGATGAACAGCTCAAGTAGCATTTAGTGAGATTGAGCTGCGATGATTGTTTACCTACTGGTGCAAAAAGTGAGAAGTCGATCG
>NZ_JACJPG010000395.1 GCF_014695955.1 Leptolyngbya sp. FACHB-36
ACGAAAGTGGACAAATTGATTGCCGATTTAACGACTGAAACCGTTGCTTCTGTGACTGGCTTTGGCTTTATTGTAGATGCGCTATCTGTCGCAGGCATTTTTTGATTTGGTATCACACATCTCACATAGATGAGTGGTTTGGGCTATTTGCCATAGTCGCGTTGAGTTTGGCAAGCGTGGAGTCGGCGCGTTATTCTTTTGACTAAGCCATATCTCACATCGCTGCAATTATATTTTTCACATGTATCTTGGCGCACAAATGAAGCACTACCGAGTTGATGATCAGTTGCTTAATGCTGCGATTAAACAGGCTCAGGAACGCTTTCCACAGGACTGGTCCGGTGCAGCGGCCATGTACACCGAAACTGGACGTATTCTTACCAGCGTTTATGTGGATGCGCCGAACGCAGCCGCTTGTTTATGCCATGAAACAGGTGCTATCTGTGAGGCACATCGATTGAATGAACGCATTTGTGCTTCGGTGTGCGTTTCTAGAGAGCAAGACAATGAGCCGTATGTTATTCTGACTCCCTGCGGCATTTGTCAGGAGAGACTGGCGTATTGGGGATTGGACGTTGAAGTTGCAGTCCCCGACAAAACAAATCCGACAACATTTCAGTCGTTGCAGTTGCGCCACGTACAACCCCATTACTGGCACCAAGTTTACGGCGACGAGGCGTGAGGTCGATCGGTTACACAGATCTTCTGGCAATGCGATTTCCCAACTTCGAGATCGATCGCCCGACTGATAACAGATAGAGCGATTTCTTGATTCTGATATCAGAGGTCCAGCTGCTCGAGGTCCAGCAGAATCTCGCCATAGTCAGGAACCCACGCTAGCCACGTGTGCTCAGACTGCTGGCACAGCAGCAGTGCTTCATCAAAGCTGAACGCACTGGGCAGATGGCGCAGCTTCACCCAGGTATTGGGTGTCAGCGATCGCTGAGCAGTAGGCTGGCGCAGCGTTTCCTCTAACTGTTGCAGTTGCAGACGCAGGCGAAATTCCGATTCTAGTTTCATGGCAGGCAGCAGTGCTTGGGGAATATGGAACGCCCAAGCGTAAAAAATCATTCCGTAGTTTATGCTACAGAATTTTTGCTGTTGATTGCCTCTGTCTTTTTACATTGTTACGAAGTTACGAATACACCAGTATGAATACACCATGACGAATTACACCACGACGAGCCGTCGTCCTGCAATGTTTCAGAAGCGACCATCTTCGTAGTCTGGGTCTGGTTGGCGCTGCGGAACGACCAGAACCGGAGTCAGGGGAGCCGTTCTAGCTGGAGCAGGTCGGGATTGAACTGGGGACGCTGTGGCACCAGGAAGCGTGCGAATTCCCGTAGCGGGGATCGGTGTCAGCAATCGACTGGGAAACGTTGGTTGGGGACGATCGTCGTCTGACTCATCGAAGTTACCCAGTTGCCCTCGAGAATTCGCGGGCACCGGAGCCTGAACCCGCGACGCTGGACGGGCTTGAGTGGTAGACGCGGGAACTTTACCGCACAGGGGTTGCAGGTTAACTAGTCTGCCACTCTGCATTCGCAAGTAGCAAATAGATTCATTGGGATCGAGCGTCTGTGCAAAAGTGGGCTGGTGTGAGGCAGCCATTAGCCCTACGAGGGAAAGCGCGATCGCGCTACAAAAACGGTTCATCATGCGGCAGCCAAACGTGAGGAGAACATCAATCGTCCTCCTCTGTTGTACTCTGCTGCACCGTCAATGTCGTAGGTCGCAGTCAAATGCAACTCACCACTACATCGCTATTAGACGGTTTGACTGCCTAAACTGCCAGACGAATCGATGCCAGTCCGTTCTCGGCGGGCGCTTTCCGCACAAACACGTTGTTTGGCAGCACTCGTCGCACTTCCTCGACGGTCGTAATGCCCTGCTGGACCTTCTCGATCGCCGCCATGCGGAACGACTCAAACGCCGTCTCGCTTAGATAGCGCTGTAACTGCGTCATCGTGCCTTCGTAGATCAACTGCCGCACGCCATCGTCCACATGCAGCAGTTCGATAATGGCTTCGCGCCCCAAGTAGCCAGAGTTAAAGCAGTGAGAGCAGCCGCGCCCAATTCGCCACTTGCTTGAATCCACGTCTTCGGACCTCAACCCTAACAGCTTCAACTCAGTAGCGTTCGGCGTGTGGGGTTCTGCACAGTGTGGACAGATTCGCCGCACTAGCCGCTGTGCCATCACGCCCAGCAGCGAGTCACTAATTAGTCCGGGGTCAGGTCCGACGTCTTTCAAGCGCGGAATTGCGCCGATCGCATCGTTGGTATGCAGCGTTGTTAGCACTAGGTGTCCAGTCAGCGCGGCGCGGATGGCTGTTTCTGCCGTTTCGCTGTCGCGAATTTCCCCCAGCATAATGATGTCTGGGTCCTGTCGCAGAATCGCCCGCAGTCCAGCAGCAAAGGTCATGCCTGCCGTTTCATTCACCTGGATTTGCGTAATTCCTGGCAGAACATACTCGACCGGATCTTCGACCGTGACAATGTTCACCGATTCGGTAGAAATCGCCTGCAAGCTGGTGTAGAGCGTGCTGGTTTTTCCCGATCCGGTCGGTCCCGTCAAAATAATGATACCCTGCGGCTCTTTTAGCCAGCCTTTGTAAATCTCGCGGGCGCGATCGGAAAAGCCCAAATCGTCGATCGTCGAGAATGTATTTTTCTGGCGCAGCAGTCGCAGCACGGCTTTTTCGCCCGGTTCGCCCTGAATGCCGCTGACGCAGGGAATGGTGCTGACGCGCAAATCGAGTCCTTGCTCTTGCTGGTCGGCAACATAGCG
>NZ_JACJPG010000396.1 GCF_014695955.1 Leptolyngbya sp. FACHB-36
GTGTGAGTGTAGTAGTCCAGTCCGCGAACCAAACGTGCATTAATCGTGTACGCAATGCCAAGAGCACTCAAAAGCTGCTGTGCCAGATCGAAGCGCTTCTGAGAGTCTGGGTTCAAGTGGTCTAAAATGCTCGGAGCCGATCGCAGAATCTCTTGTGTTCGCTCGTCCTTGCTGTCGAGAATACGAAGCGGGTTGCGGGCGAGGCGACTTTGAGAATCGGCATCCAGATCGGCGCTGTAGGGCGTCAGATACTCAACAAGGGCAGCGCGATACTGTTGTCGATCACCCGCGTCCCCAATCGAATTCAAATTCAGATGCAGATCCGTTAGCCCCAACGTTCGCAGAATATCTGTGGCGATCGCGATCGCTTCTACGTCCGCACGGGGTGATGGACTGCCTAGAACTTCGACACCTAGCTGGTGAAACTGGCGCTGGCGTCCAGCCTGGGGACGCTCATAGCGAAACATGGGTCCAATGTACCAGAGCCGCTGCACACCGCCTTGCGCGTGCAGACCGTGTTCGATGAACGATCGCACCACACCAGCAGTGCCTTCAGGGCGCAGGGTAATTGAGCGATCGCCTCGGTCCTTGAACGTGTACATCTCTTTGCCCACAACATCGGTGGCTTCTCCAATGCCGCGTTCGTACAAATCTGTTTGCTCAAAAATCGGCGTGCGAACTTCCCGGTAAGCGGCTCTGCCCAAGATTTGGCGGGCGATCGCCTCCACCCACTGCCAATAGCTGACCTCATCGGGCAAAATATCCCGCGTGCCGCGTAGCGCTTGAATTGACCCCATCAGCCGTTACTCTCGACAGTTTCCCAGGCACCGTAGCGATCGCCATAATACGCCAAAATTCGCTGCACTTGCTCACGGGCAGTATCGGGACCCTGAATCCACAGGCGATCGATTTGGCTCAAGGCGTAGTCGAACACCTGAGACGACTGCGACACCAGCCCCGTCTCAACCCCGTCTACTTGGCACAGATGCGCTGCCACCTCGCGATACACCGCAAGCGGCAGCCCTGCACACCGAACTGAGTAATCCACAACCGTGCTCCTCCGTCGTGCTTAAGACATCGGCTGATTGCGGACGTGGGGCAGCGGACAGCAGTTTACGTCATCCAGGCACACTTTGCCCCACTGCAACGCCCACCGTACTAGCGCCACGCGATTTTCAGTCTCGGTCTTAGTCAAAATGTTGCTGATGTGATTATCAACCGTGCGCTTGCTAATTTCTAGCTTCTCAGCAATTTCCTGATTGGTTAAGCCAGCGGCTACCAGTTCAATTACTTGCAGTTCTCGATCGGACAGAGGAGCCTGCGCTTGAGATTCGCCACCAGCCATACGGTTTCCTGCTATGCAGTGTGTATATCTACTTATTCACTATTCTAGGGGTAACTCAGAAAAAACGAGGCTTGATTTGCGGACTTTCCGGGTTATCAGTTGTATTGATCCTGCATCAGGCTAGAAAGTCTGTTTCAGAGACTCATCACAATCGACGTCACCAGGCAGAATTCTGGGTCTACCATTAAGAAAACGCTCTTGCAAGCCAAAGCCGAACGCCATTTCTCGTCGTAGGTCACTCTTTGCAGATCGAGCAACCCGTTCCATGCATAGCACCTCGGCATCGATTCACTGTCCGAACCCCCTGTGTCAAACGCTGAACCTGGAGAGCCAACGCTTCTGCCAGCAGTGTCGAACGCCGCTGCAGAAGCGCTACCTCTGGGCTGTGGGGGCTGCGGAGCCGCTTGTGCCCGGAACGCTACTGTATGATCGCTACTGGGTAAAGCAGGACGCGATCGTCCTGGATACACAGCCCGCTCTGTCCCCGATGCCGCCGGAGCGGATTCCGGGACGTGTTCAGCCGTATTTGAGGCTTTCTGCCTACTCGCTGCACGTGCCACAGGTCTATGGCATTGTGCCAATGTCCGTGGCGCACACAGAGGCAGACGTTTTGCTGCTAGAGCACGCCCCCATTTATGAAGCAGACACGAGCGCAGAAGCAACGTTGATGCCAGAGCTAGCTGCTGCTTGGGGACACAGCGCGCTGCGCCAGCTAAATTGGCTGTGGCAAATTGCGCAACTGTGGGAGCCGCTGAGCCGTGAAGGCGTTGCCTCGACGCTGCTGACTCCAACTCTTTTGCGGGTCGAGGGATCGCTGGTGCGACTGCTAGAGCTAAGGCCGGACCGATC
>NZ_JACJPG010000397.1 GCF_014695955.1 Leptolyngbya sp. FACHB-36
GTCCCCGAAGTCAGGCACTATCACGAATCGAGAGGTGCCCATGCAGTTGCCTACGTTCCGTTGCGACGTGGGGAAGAGACCGTGGGCTGGATTGGTTTCGCTCTTACTTCAAAGATTCCGCCGACACAGCAACAGATTGAAATGATTCAGGCACTCACAAGTCAAGTTTTGCTGGCAGTGGAGATGGAGCGTCTATCCGAAACGGTCCGCAAAGTGGCTGTCGCTCGTGAGCAAGAAAAAGCCGCACAAGAACGGGCAGCAGAACTGGCGAGAGCGAATGAGGCGCTGAAGCAATCGGTCGATGTCCTCGCGACGGAAACTGACCTCAATCAATTCATTGGGCATGTTTTACGGCTTGCTGCTGAACAGTTTGACGCACCACTCGCAGAATATTGGCAAGTCACTAATCCAAATATCGCTAAAATCGTTGGCTGGTGGGGACACAACCAGATTCATGGATTTGGACAACAGCATGATCATCCAGCGAGTGAGTCAGGCGTGCAGGTTCCCTCCTACATGCTTGAGCAACGGCAGTTTAGCGATCGCCGCAAGCATTTTGTTGCTTTGTTTGATCCCTCAGTCCAACCTGCTGAAGGAGAGTTCGTGAGCGACCCAGCTAGTTGGTATGAAGCGCTTGGGGTGAGTTGGCAGCTCAATTTACCGCTAATTGTTGGGGAAACCTGTTTTGGAGTCCTTAATTTTTGGCAGCCGATTGATCGCCCGTTTGCAGAACACCAGATAGAACTCGGCTATGCGCTTGCTCAACAAGTAACGCTGGCAATTCGCCTTAGCCAATTAGCAGAGGAGGCACAGCAAGCGGCAATCGCTCGTGAACAGGAAAAAGCCACTCAAGAACAGGCGGCGGAACTCGTGAAGGCAAACGAGGCGCTTCGACGATCGATCGCCCACCTCACTAGCGCCGATCATTTGCAGTCGTTCCTAGTAAGCGCATTAAAAGAGGCAATTCAGGCAAGCCGTGCCGATTGTGGCGCTGTGTTTGTCTATCAAGCTGCCACTGATACCTTGCAGATGACTGTCCTCGTGCTGGATGGTGAACCTGTAGATATTGCCACCGATCCTCGTGCCGCAATCTGGCGTTCCCCCGTGCCCGCAGACCTCACTTCCGCCTGGCATATGATTCAACAACGGCAAATTGTTTGGCTTGATCTGAACCAGCCCTCACCCGAAGCGTGGCAGTTCGCCATTCCCTGGCATCAAGCACAGGGGCACAAGACCATTCCCATGATTCCGCTCACGCTCGGTGAGCAACTCTTAGGCTTTATGGGACTTGCCTTTACCACCGACCAACCACCCAACCAATCGCGCTTTGAGCAGTGCCGCACCTTTGCCCACCATGCTGCCCTCGCGCTGCAAATGGCTGATTTGGTCCAGCAAACCAAGCAAACCGCCTTGCTCGAAGAGCGCAACCGCATGGCTCGCGAAATTCACGATACCCTTGCCCAATCCTTCACTAGCATTAGCATGCAGCTCGAAGCCGCTACCCGTTTCCTCACTCGCAAACCAGAGCAAGCGCAATCCTGCCTCTCCTTTGCCCAGGAACTGGCGCGTTCCGGTCTTGCAGAAGCCCGACGATCGGTGTGGGCATTACAGTCTGAAGCCGAAGACTACCGACACCTCGTGAGTACGCTGCAGCGTCTGGCGGCTCAGCGATCCACGGAAAACTCTGTTCAAGTCGAGGTAGCGGTTGTCGGCACGGTGTACACATTGCCAGCAGATGTGGGGATGAACCTGCTGCGGATTGGGCAAGAAGCGCTCAACAACGCCATTCGTCACGCCAATGCTCAAATTATCCTGCTCACGCTCACCTACGACTCTGACCAGATTCAACTCCAGATTCAGGATGACGGACAGGGGTTTGACCCTCAGCTGCAGCGCAACAGCGGCGGCTTTGGCTTGATGGGGATGCAGCAACGCAGCGATCGTCTCGGTGGCGCATTTGCCATTACCAGTCAATTAGGAAAAGGAACTGAAGTGAAGGTGACAGTACCGATTATTCAGAAGGAAAATTAAACCAGTAAGAGTATGACTAACTCGCAGGGTGACCTGGTATGACTCAAACTCAACCCATTCGCATTCTTCTCGCTGATGACCACCCGCCGCTTCGCAAGGGGTTGGCGCTGATTTTGAACAGCGAAGACGACATGACGATCGTGGCAGAAGCAGGCAACGGACGTGAAGCGGTAGCGCTGTTTCGGCAATATCAGCCCGATGTTGCCTTGCTGGATTTGCGGATGCCAGAGTTAAGCGGTGTGGAAGCGATTACTGCCATTCGCGCCGAGTTTCCCGATGCCCGTCTAATTGTCCT
>NZ_JACJPG010000398.1 GCF_014695955.1 Leptolyngbya sp. FACHB-36
TTGAAGAGTAAAGTCTCAGTTACGAACACGAGTCTCTAGAGGAACCGTTATGCGATCGAGTCACGCCTGAATGTAACCCAACTTTGTAACCTGGACAG
Source organism: Leptolyngbya sp. FACHB-36 (assembly GCF_014695955.1). GTDB lineage: Bacteria > Cyanobacteriota > Cyanobacteriia > Leptolyngbyales > Leptolyngbyaceae > FACHB-36. The sequence continues at coordinate 99 of NZ_JACJPG010000398.1, forward strand.
CTCCCTACACAAATTCCTATCAATCCGATTAGGTCTACATCAAGTCGGTTAGAACGTATGGGATCTCCAGGAGTATGGTAAGGCGCGTAAGTGAAGATTGCAGTTAAGCAAATAATTAAATTAAGTCCCAGTACCACAAGAGTTCTAAAAACTCTTTCAATGAACTCTCTTCGCATGAAACTAAATTTGGAACGTGTTGTCGGTGGTTCTGCATAGCTCACCTGCCAGCGCGTCATGTGCTACTCAGTCAAGAGAGATAAGCGGCAACATTTCCATCTGTTTCACTCTAGATGAGGATGGGCAGAAGAACCCGAAACGTCTAGAACCATCTAGAATTGGGAACACCCATTATAGATAGCTAATAGCTAATGGCTAATCGCTGTTAGCTGATGAACCTATGGCAACTCCTAAACTGTCGAAGCGAGTTTCAACAGCGTTGCTCAACGCACTAAGCGCGGGCGTCGTTCCACGAGTGGGGCTAGAGCACATCGCCGTAGGGCGAGAGCAAGAAGCCGCTGTGCTGCTGCACGATTTAGACACTGTAGCAGCAGGTGGTGCGGCATTCCGCTTTGTCGTCGGGCGCTATGGAGCAGGCAAAAGCTTTATGCTGCAACTGATCCGTAATCAGGCGATGGAGCAGGGGTTTGTCGTTGCCGATGCAGATCTAACGCCAGAGCGGCGCTTAGCAGGCGGTGGCGGCGCGAGTCTCGCTACCTACCGCGAATTGATGCACCACCTGGCTACCAAAAGCCGCCCAGATGGAGGAGCGCTGGCGATCGTCTTAGAGCGCTGGATCGCGGCGGTGCAGACGCAGGTAGCCCAGGACACAGGACTAAAACCGATCGATGCGGGCTTTGACGATCGCGTGGAGGAGAAAATCCGCGCGGTCATCAAGGACGTAGCGGATTTAGTCAATGGCTTTGAGTTTGCCAACGTGATCATTGCGTATTGGAACGGCTACCGCACCGACAACGACGCCAAAAAAGAAGCGGTTCTGCGCTGGCTGCGCGGTGAGTTTGCCACCCGGACCGAAGCAAAAGCCGCGTTGGGCGTGCGGGTGATTATTGACGACGACACCTGGTACGACTATCTGAAGCTGATGGCTCGCTTCGTCACGGACATCGGCTACAAGGGGCTGCTCGTGGTCTTGGACGAAGCGGTGCATCTTTACAAGCTTTCTACTGCCGTATCGCGGCAGAACAACTACGACAAGCTATTAGCAATGTTCAATGATGTGCTGCAAGGTCGAGTCAGCCATCTTGGGTTGCTGATTGGCGGTACCCCTCAGTTTCTCGAAGATCCCCGTCGAGGGCTTTTCAGCGACCCAGCGTGGCAGCGTCGCACTGCTAAAAGTCGTTTGGTGAGCAGTGAGGTGGTAGACTCGTCGGGTCCTGTTGTGCGCCTAGAACCACTAACGCAGCCGGAAGTTCTGCGGCTGTTACAGGCTTTAGCGGAAATTCACGTCGCACATCATGGCAGCAAGCGGCAACTCACACCGTCAGATCTTCAGGAGTTTCTACACGCGATCGCTCATCGCTTGGGTGCTGAAACGTTGCTAACTCCGGGAGAAATTGTGCGGGATTTCATCACAGTTTTGAATGTGCTTCAGCAAAATCCAGGGCTCACGCTTTCTCAGCTTCTGCAAGGAACTTCGCTTCAATCCACACGATCGCGTCTCAATCCAACGGGAGACGAAAATGGTGAGTTTGCCGAATTCACCGTATAGAAGCAGCCCGATCGTAAGGCGTTAGACGCCCTTCAAACATGTTACCGAAATGCGCCATCTCTACTTGAGGATGACGCGACTTAACTGTGTTCAAAAATCCCTTTTTAGCTCGCGACGATCGAGTTAGCACGACAACTGAACCGCAGTTGTCGCTCGCTTCTAGTCTTCAGTTTTCTGGCATTCATCCTCCAACGCAACCTAATTTGATATTCCAGTTTTTATGGAATGCTGCAAAACTTAAACAAATTGTTACATTCTGGTTTTCGATTCGCACGCTCATACAAAAGTTAAGGATATTTCTCAAAAAAAGATGAGCGCTTTTCAGAAACTCTGCTAGAGTTGGAGGCAATTTTACGCCATTGCTGACAACCCATATGTTGAGTGTGTATGAGTGCCAATCTCCGTTCTAATTCACTTGAAGCCGACCCTCTAGAGTCGGAAGCTGCTGAGCTTGATTTCGCGATCGATCTCACCGAGATGGAAGAGTTTGAAGTAGAAACCACCCCTGCAAAAGTGCCCTCTAAAAAACCCGCAGAGCGGTTCGATCTTTCTGATGACTCTGTAGGACTGTTTCTACGAGAAATGGCGCGTTATCCGCTGCTAACCCAAGCGCAAGAAGTTGAACTGGCGCGCGAAATCGCCAAAGGTGGACCCAAGGCAGAGCAAGCAAAGCGCAAGCTGGTTCGGTCTAATTTACGCCTAGTAGTTTCGATCGCCAAAAAATACCTGAACCGCGGTGTTCCCTTCCTCGATCTGATTCAGGAAGGCGCAATGGGACTAATGCGAGCAGCAGAAAAGTTCGACTACGAACGCGGCTACAAGTTTTCTACCTATGCCTACTGGTGGATTCGCCAGGGAATTACGCGCGCGATCGCCTCTCAATCGCGCACCGTTCGCCTTCCCGTTCACATGGTAGAAAAGCTAAATCAAATTCGCAAAGCGCGGCAAACTCTGTCGCAAGAGCTAGGGCGAAAACCGACGAAACAAGAACTGGCAGCCGCGCTAGAAATCGATGAGGATAAACTCGAGCAGGTACTTGATGTTAGCCAAGGAACGCTTTCTCTGCATGCCTGGGTCGGGCGCGAAGAAGACACAGAGCTAATGCAGCTAATTGAGGACTCAGATAATGTGGCTCCAAACGACTGTTTGGACCACAAACTCCTGTGCGATCGCCTTAATTCGGTGTTGGACCACCTCAGCGATCGTGAACGGGAAATCATTAAACTGCGATTTGGTTTAACAGATGGACAGCACTACACACTGACCGAAATTGGTGAGCGGTACCAGTTGTCTAGAGAGCGTGTGCGTCAAATTCAAGCGAAAGCCATGCGAAAGCTGCGTCATCCCCGCCGGCAAGCGCTACTTAAGGACTGGATTCGTTGAGTCTCGGCATTAGGACAAAAACATGAGCAATCAACCCTAGGGTTGATTGCTCACGCTCATCAGCAGTATGCTTGCTGTGCCTCAGCTAACGAAAATTCTTTCTTAACAGGTAGCTCGGACGGTAGAGGCGTTTGGTATTGCGGAATACTATACTGTAACTGGTTTCATAAACCGTCTAACACGTTATCTGGCATGGCATGTTGACTGCTAACCAACGAAACATACGAGTTCTGGTCGTAGATGATCATGAACTAACTAGATTTAGTCTAAGTCTTGCGTTACGGCATCAGGCGGGCGTGGAGCTAATTGGATTAGCAAGTAACGGACATGAGGCGATCGAACTGGTCAAGCAGCATCGCCCCGATGTCATTGTTTTAGATTTACAGATGCCAATTATGGATGGTCTGAGTGCGTCCACTCACATCAAAACAATCTATCCTGATACAAAAATTCTTGCCTATTCTTCGCTCGAAGATCCTCAGACAGAGGTGATGGTTCAAACAGCAAAAATTGACGCCTTCCGTAAAAAAGACACTAGCACGAACGAACTCGTTGATTTAATCAAGGAGCTAGGGCAACACGTCAATAGCAATTGATATCGTCAAGGAATAACACAAGCTAAGGTAAAGTTCCAGACAATTCAAGATTGTGCTGGAACCTTACTATCCGACGGTTGATTTTTAGACCGCTTCGGGAAAGGTTCGTCTGAACTCATCCAACAAATCGTCGATCTCCTCGATCGCCTGATTTACGTCTACCCGAAGTGCTCCTAAGTCGGGTTGCTCTAATAGCCGCATTAACGATTCCCGCTTACTGGCAATCAAGTTAATTCGCTCTCGAATGGTTTGAGGGTCCATCGCGTACTTTCTCCCACAACGATTGCTACAGTTTTTAGTTCAGAGACGACACTACACTAACGCAAAAACGGTGGACGCTTGGGATTGGCAGACTTAGCTTTCATCATCTCGTCGATGAATCGCTTCAGCGCCCGTTCACGGTTTTTCATAAACGCCGCCCAAAATCCAGGCTGAAATTCATCCATCGTCTTGGCCAATGCCCAGACATCCACCGCCAAAATGTTGTAGAGCATTTCGTCTTCGCGCTTCAAAGAATCGATCTGCTCAACGAGCGATCGGTTTGGAGCCGCGTGATGACTCTCAGGTTTGAGCATAAAAAGTTCCAAAGAAACCAATCTACGAACGTGTAACCAGCACTCACCTATCGAAATTGTGCGGCTTTAGCTGTGCAGGAGCCTCTCTCTTCCGAAACGCTTGACGGTATCAAACCACTTTGGAGCCTAGCGCATTGTCTAGGAGGCTACTGCCTCACGACGGGTCACATCTGTTTGCGCGTGCGATCGCTTCAGCTGGTTTTTCTAGTTCGTCCAGATGCAGACAAACAGCAGTGATAATAAATCTGAAGCAATTATTCTCTTCTGTCAAACGGTTAACTCTATGTTACGTCAAACTTCCTTGGGAACGTTGGGTCTGAGTGTGGGAGGTGTCCTTACCGTAGTTGGATTTTGGGCGTATTTCACTGGAAACGCCACGCTGAATTTGGCGGGATTTTTCTACGGAATTCCGGTACTGCTAGGAGGACTGGCGCTCAAGGCGTCGGAACTTAGACCCGTTCCTTTCACTCAGCCAACGCCTGACCCCATCGTGGCGCTACGAGACCAGCAAGCCACGCCCACCCAAACTCAAATTCGCAAGGACGTTACCCGCTACCGCTATGGGCAGGATGCACATTTGGATAGCTCCCTGAGCCATCTTGGGCTGAGTCCAACCGATGAAGAACGTCCAGTCCTAGTCGGCTTACGCGAACAAGACACCAATGGAGCTTACACACTGGTTCTAGAATTTAAGTCACCGTTAATGCCCTTCGAGGTTTGGCAGCGGAAGCAAGAAAAGATGACGCAGTTTTTTGGACCGGGCGTTACTGTAAATCTGAGTCCGTTAGAGAACGATCGCGTAGACGTAGCCTTAATTTCGACACCAGTAGAAACTGCCGGATAGAGTCCAGGTGCAGACAGCGATTCTTAGAAACGCTTAAAGATTCAAGGATTGACTGCGTGCTGGCTGTTGCTTATACGCGATGCATTTCTGGAATAGCGGCTATGCCTACTTCTCTAATCGCACCGCATACCATTGTAGGTACTGTCCCGGACCCACATCGAATTCACACGATGTTTCAAGCAGATAGTGTGCCTGTTCGTCGATCGACGCAAACCGCTGCAAATCTCTCGGTAAATCCTGCTGTCGATCGACAAGAATTGCTTTTAGCTTTTCTAGCAATTCAGCAGTGCTCAGAAACTTCTCTGGCTGATTCGGCTCTAGTAATACAAAGGTGTCGCTCTCGTACATGCGGGGATCAGGCATTGCTCGTTCCACATTGAAGGTGTCTTCATTCTGCCGTCTGAAAAACGCCAAAGCAAATCCATTTCACAAGTCACAAATCTCTCTTTAGCAGGAACTGTCCTCTGCTAGAAGCGTGTTAGCTAGGTGATATCAGTAATGCCTGCAATCCGTTTTGGGGTCGTGAATTAACTAAAGTGGAATAACAATTCCAACTGTCCGGGACAGGTAGCCTACCTACCCTACAGAATTTGTACGTTATTTGATTCCAGATTCCTTAATTAAGGATGCGGACGATGTTGAGTACTGATTATTTCTTATAGTCTGTTTTTATGAACCGTTCTGCTTGCCTCATTTTTAATCCGGTTGCGGGTCAGGGCGACCCAAACCAAGACTTGGCAAATATCCGCATCCTTCTAGAACCTGAAATTGACCTTGATATCCAGCTCACCACAGAGGAGGTAGGAGCTGATCAACTGGCTCAGCAGGCGGTAGAGCGCGGTGTGGATGCAATCATCGCCTGTGGGGGAGACGGCACCTTATCTGCGGCGGCGGCGGCTCTGGTGGGCACATCGATTCCGCTAGGGGTGATCTCACGCGGAACGGCGAACGCGTTTGCCAATGCGCTGGATCTGCCAGATACGATCGACGCTGCCTGTCGCAACATCCTCGCAGGAGCAACGCGCACGGTGGATGCTGCTATCTGCAATGGGCAACCGATGGTGCTGCTGGCGGGAATTGGCTTTGAGGCAGAAGCGGTAGAGCAGGCAAATCGAGACGCTAAGAACCGATTTGGAATGCTGGCGTATGTCTTGGCAGGATTTAAACAACTGCGGGAGCTAGAAAGCTTTGATGTAGAGATTGAAACCGATGACAGAGTCATCTCCCTCTCGGCAGCGGCAATTACAGTGGCGAATGCAGCTCCAGCGACCTCGGTACTGGCTCAGGGTCCGGCAGGGGTCGTTGTGGATGACGGGCTGCTGGATGTGACAATCGTCGCACCCGCAAATCGGGCAGGGGCGATCGCAGCCACCTATCATCTGCTGCAAACAGCCCTAACTGGTAATCCGGCGGAGCGGGATGACATTGGCTACCTGCGGACTCGGCGCGTCAAAATTACGACCACTCCGGAGCAAAAAGTGGTGCTGGATGGAGAACTCGCTGGCACAACTCCGATCGAGGTCGAGTGCATTCCCAACGGGCTGACTGTGTTTGCGCCCCTCATCGAGGAGGAGGTGCCCACCGAAAAGCTAAACGGACTGCCAAATCTTGTCATCGAGGAAAAGGAAGAGTGATTCTCACTAATTTTCTCTGACCCTGGATAGAGTAGTCCCCCCCAACTAGCGGCGGTAGGATGGGTCTGGTAACTTCTTACAGACATGACTCATTTCTCGCGTAAAGTTGTACTCTACGTCGAAGATGACTCTGCCTACGTGTTGTTATTTCGACGAGCGTTGCAGCAGTCTCGGTTAGAAAATATTCCAGAGGTTCACGTTGTTAACACTGCTGAAACTGCGATCGATTATTTGAGCGGCAACTCGCCCTACGACGATCGCCAACAGCATCCGCTACCCGTGCTGATCATTACCGATTTGCGCATGCCCGGAAAGGGCGGAATGGCGCTTCTAAGATGGCTTAAGCAGCAGCCCGATTTTCAGTCAATTCCGACCGTGATGCTAACGGGATCCGCCGAAGAGGGCGATATTGAGCAAGCCTACGAGCTGGGGATCAATTTCTGCTTAGTGAAGCCGACTGAAGCCGCTGACTTAGTCAATATTGTGCAGGCGCTCAGCATCTATTGGATTCCGCCGCCAACGCCACCGGAGCGCCGCTGAACTGTTGGGGATTGGCGCGATCGATCAAAGAATCAGGCAGACAGCAGGGGGGCTTGAATGCTGTCTGCCTGAGGCTGGGGGCTTAAGCAGTACCTCAGCCGTAAGGAGGCTAACTTCGCGGCAAGCCTGTAACAGTTTATTGCGAATGCCGCGTGATCCTTGGATGAATGGTGGAGCCGTGCGCCGCCTGATCTGCTGATCTCACTGCGCTTTGCTACGCTCGATCCACTCAATAACCTGTTGTCCTAATCGGGTTCCGCTGAGGCGATCGATTTCTCGCACGCCCGTTGGACTGGTGACGTTGACCTCGGTTAAGTAGCCACCGATGATGTCAATTCCGACAAATACCAGCCCGTCGCGCTGCAGAGTTGGAGCAAGCTGGGCGCAGATGTCGCGTTCGCGATCGGTGATGACGGTTTCCGCAACGCGCCCTCCAACCGCCATGTTGCCGCGAAACTCATTGCCTGTGGGAATTCGATTGACGGCACCGATCGGCGCTCCATTCAGCAACACAATCCGCTTGTCGCCGTCTTTCGCCTCAGGTAAGTAAGCCTGCACCATCACAGGCACCTGTCCCTGCTGCGTGCTAATTTCGATCAGCGAGTTGATATTGCGATCGGTTGGCTGCAAAAACAAAATTCCTTCGCCCGCTTTGCCACCCAGCGGCTTCAGCACCGCCGCCCCCTTTTGGTCTAGAAACTGCCGAATTACCTGCTTGTTCTGGCTGACGATCGTTTCTGGGATCGCCTGCGTAAACTGGAGAGCGTACATCTTCTCGTTGGCAGCCCGAATGCCGCTAGGAGAATTGACGACCCGCGTCTTGGTGGGGTCAATGTAGTCGAGAATGTACGTCGCGTAGAGGTAGGGAACCGTGACGGGCGGATCGGTCCGCATAAACACAGCGTCCATCTCTTCGAGGGGGCGCAGGGCGCGATCGCCTAGCTCAAACCAGGGATCAGCTGCCTTCCAGAGGCCATCTTGAAGCTGCACCGGAGTCAACCGCACAGATTCCAGAAGGGCGATCGCTTTTCCATCGACGACGCCCAGTTGATTCGCCTGCGTGATCCAAACTTCGTGCCCAAGCTCCTGCGCGGCTTCCATCAGCGCCACACTGGTATCGTGTCCAGGGTCAAGACGCTGGATCGGATCAATAATAAATGCCAACTTCACGATGAATCCTCTTTGAAGCTAATCGCTAATCGCTAGCAGCGATTAGCTGCCAACTGATACCTACCCTTGCAGTAGCGGGTCAAGCTTACCTTGAGCATTCAGCGCGTGAATATCGTCGCAGCCGCCAACGTGCTGATCGTTAATGAAGATTTGCGGCAGCGATCGACGTCCATGCGATCGCTGCGCCATTTTGGCGCGAGCAGCTTCGTCTCCATCAATGCAGTACTCAGTGTACTGCACTCCTTTCTTATCCAGGAGGGCTTTTGCCCGAACGCAGAATGGGCAGGTGCTCCAGGTATAAATCTCGACGTTGGCAGACATAGTGTTTTGCTCCAGAGTCCGCCTTTATTCTAAGGCTCTCAGCGTAGGGATTGGTCAGCAAATCTCTTCTGTATCAGCTGACGATCGCGACAGCAGCAACCGCACCGCCATCACCGCAAAGCCTACCGCCGCGACAATTTTCACCAGTTTCTCGGGCAGCAGATGCGACGTTCCTTCACCCAGCAGCACACCCAATAAACTTGCCAGCAGCAGCGCGGCAGCCGTCCCAAAAAATACTGCACGAGGCGACTGACCGTTACCACTCAGCGCGATCGCGGCAAGCTGGCTTTTGTCGCCTAATTCCGATAGAAAGACGGTTACAAAGGTAAGTCCAAGGAGGTGCCAGTTCATGAGTTGATGCGGTTAGTTTTGGAATTCGGTTGCTACTGCAAAACGTCCCACAGCAGCCAGAGGGAAATGAACGCCAGCATAACGCCAGCCGATCGATCAAGCGTCTGAGGTGAGAGGCGGCGAGCCAGCCAGCAGCCGACGCAGACACCAAGTAAGCTCGTGGTTACAAGCGCAGCAGCGGCTCCAGCAAAGACGACCCAAGGCGCATGAAATTCTGCGCTCATTAGCAGCGTCGAAACCTGAGTCTTGTCACCTAACTCCGCCAAAAAGATAGTCACGAAGGTTGAGGCGAATACCTTCCAAAAAGATCGACCAGCGGTCGGCGCGACAGAAGCAACGTTTTGCTCCACTATGACGCTGGATACCTGTATCGGACTAAGAGGCTCGACCATTGACGGAGCTTCGAGTTGCACGGTTTGGCTGGCGGCAGATAGGTGACGGCTCACGGAATTACTGGACTTTCATTTTCTTTTCATTATCTAGTATGGTCGCCTCTGCCCGATCGCGCAAGCCCAAATGCTAGAAATGCTAATTCGTTCCCCAGTCGCCAATTTCCCGCTGAAACCGCAGCAGTTCCAAACTGCGATCGCCGTAGACGCCTTCAATTTGCTGCTGACAGCAGTCGATCGCGAAGTCAGACAGCTCATCAGGTTCAATGCTGTAAAGATCTTGAAACACATCAGGCTCCACGCGGCAAAAGCGCGGACGACTTGAGTAGATGCGACACTCACGATTGGTAGAGTCGAAATGAATGCACCAGCCATCCTCGCCGACCAAGCTTAGGTACAGCGTTAGCTCATCGGGAGTGAGGTAGTCTGCCAAGTCGGGGCGATCGCGCGGATCAAGGTGACAGCACGCCCCACAGTGCTTAACACAGTGCCAAGTTGCCATAAAATTTAGAAGCCCTGCCATACAAAATTCAGCATAGCGTTTGCCTGGATCGGTGGGCGGTTCGGGGAAAGTTATCGCGGATTTTGGGTTACAAACAACGCCTGACGAACCCTAATCGCAGCTTTATATAGTTTTATTAACTTCCTTAAAATGGAATGCAAGAGGCAGATACAATAAGCACTTGTTACAGGAATGTTACGACTGCGTTATCCGATTGAATAGCTTGGATTGGGAGGGGCAATGGAAGTAATTAGTGATATCCTGGGCAACGTCAACTGGGAAGCGATTGTTCAACTTACGATGCTTGCAGCGATCATGCTATCAGGTCCCGTCGTGATCTTCCTGCTAGCAGCCCGTGGTGGAGACATGTAACGGATTGTCTCTGGCACACGCTTAGCTAAGGTGCAGGTACTATCAGTCATTAAAGAATTCCTACAAGTATGAGAGAGTAGCGATAGCCCGACGAGTGTCGGGCTTTTTTTTCTTCTTACTGCTGCTCTAAGGCGTTTAGCGCCGCTTTGATCAGGTGATAAAACGGCGGCTGACACACATCAACCTGCTTGGAATCATGGTCCGTTCTGCCTAGCTTGCCCAGCTTCTGTCCCTGCTGTACCACCAGAATTTTCCCCTCGGGATTGCGAATTCGCAGCTCTCTGCCAGATAACGCGTCGGTAAGGCTGCACACATACTGGCGATCGCCCATCTGAAACGCTACTTCTTGCGGGTTCGTCGTCTGAGTGGGCAGCCGTACGCCGACGAGTTCTAGCTCGACTGAAACCGCCCCCTGCCACTCATTCGTTCGCACTCGGTAGGCAACATCTACCTGTCGCGGTAGCGGGTAGTATTCACCCCAGCGCCACGCGATCGCCGTAATTTTTTGTCGATCTACTGACGCATCCTCTGCGCTCAGCACAAGCTTTAAGTGTCCTTTGCCGATCGACTTCTGTTCACAGACGCGGACATTCGGCGTCCAGAAAACTGGGTCGGGGTTGGCGATGCCGCAGGGATGCAGCGCGTCAATTTGGGCGTAGAGGCTGTGAGTGATTTGGTCGAGCGAGGCTTGCGCGTCGATCTCGACTAGCGGTTTCAGGTGTGCGGGCTGAAGCTGCTGGTGAGCAAAGCTGCAAAGGCGAGATCGCAGCGCGTCCAGATTCTCCGCTTTAAGAGAGAAGCCACCCGCCGCTTGGTGTCCGCCGTGCTTCTCCAATAAGTCTTTGCAGAATTCCAGCGCCTCGAACACGTTGAACTCTGGGATGCTGCGGGCAGAACCGCGAATGTGATCCGCGTTTTCGTACGTGCCGATGAATACCGGAACCCCATACCGCTCCACCAAGCGCGACGCCACAATGCCAATCACGCCGTGGTGCCAGTCCGGCTGCACCAGCACCAACAGGCGATCGCGCTGGGCGCTGTCGCTGCTGGCTTCGTAGGCAGCGATCGCCTCGCGCTCGATCTGTTCGCAGAGCTGCTGGCGCGTCTGGTTAATTTGTTCGCACTTCATCGCCTGCTCCAGCGCCACGCCCATGTCGTCGGTGGTGAGGAGTTCGATCACAATTTGCGGGTCAGCCAAACGCCCAACTGCGTTGATCCGGGGACCCAGTCGAAAGCCGATCGCCTCTGGTTTGAGATTCTTGGCGCCGCTGAGTCCAGCAACCTGAATCAGCGCCTGCACGCCTGCCAGTTTGGACTGTGGCAGCCGTTGCAGTCCTCGCTTGACCCAGCGGCGGTTTACACCCGTTAGCGGTGCCAGATCGGCGATCGTGCCCAGCGTGAATAGCTCCAGTAGAGCGCTGCCGAGTTCCTGCGTTTTGCCCATGCTTTGGGCAAGAGAAACCGCCAGAATGTATGCCACTCCCACCCCTGCCAAACCCCGGTAGAGCGACTCTGGATCGATCAGCTTGGGGTTCAGAATGGCATTGGCGGGTGGCAGCGTTGGGGGAACGTCGTGGTGGTCGGTGATGATCACCGATAGACCCAGTTCGCGGGCGCGGGCGATCGGCTCGACTGCCGCAATCCCGTTGTCCACGGTCAAAATTAGCTGGACGCCTTCGTCGTAGAACTCTTCAATAATCCGCTTGTTAATGCCGTAGCCTTCGCTCATGCGGCTGGGGATGGCGTACTCTACTCGCGCTCCCAGCGATCGTAGCGCCCGGATCAGCAGTGCCGTGCTCGTCATGCCGTCGGCGTCGTAGTCACCGCAGATGGCGATGCGCTGCCGTTGGTTAATTACGTTAATCAGCAGCTCTAAACTAATGGGCAGATCAAGAAAGTCTTGCAGCGGCGAGGGCAGCGTTTGCGACTCTGGATCAAGAAACGCCTGCACCTGCTCAGCCGTTTCGATCCCGCGATTCAGTAACACCTGAGCCAGCAGCGGCGATAAATTTGTAGC
>NZ_JACJPG010000399.1 GCF_014695955.1 Leptolyngbya sp. FACHB-36
GCGCCGCGATTGGGCAGTTGGGGCACCCGTCGCAGCAAGGACAACAGCAGCAAATCTGCGTGCTGCCGTCGCAGGGTGTTGTTGGCGATGTAGAAGACGCTGCTGCCCCGAATCGATGGATTGGACGCGGCGTCTGCATGAATTTCTAATGCGACATCGCCAAAGCGGGCGCGGGCATTAATCCAGTCGATCGTTTGCACAGCGCTCAAATCATCGGGCACTACTAGCACCTCGAAGCTGCGCGGTCGCAACTCGGTCACGATCAAGTCGCGGGTGAGAATCATCTCTCTCGCCTCAGTTGTTCCCGGTACGACCGTTCCTGGATCGGATGCGCCCCCACTTCTGCCGCCGTGCCCCGCCGAAATAAAAATTCGTCCCATCTACCGCGTCCCTTTGTTTGAGCGGGCAATGTTTACCGCCCTTCATCATGCCCTGTTGTATCCTAAGACGCGCCGTCGGACAAACAAAATTAAGACGACTGACTGACTGATCAATCTGACAGACTGCGGCTTGAATCACCCTCACCTTGCCATACTTCCATAGACTTATCAGCGAGTTTTCGATCGCAAGTCATCAATCAGGGTTTGCAAGCGCGATCGCAGCTTCTCTGCCAATTGATACGTCTCAGACCGACTCGGCTCCAACTCATCTTCCCACGGGTGCCACAGCGGTTGCAGCGAGTAGCGGAGCCGAGTCCAAGACGCCCACACGCCCATGGAGGGAAACAGCACAAAGACAAGCACCAGCGGCGAGATGGGAAATAGCGGCATTCCTAGCCAGCGAGCGAGTCGCTTGATGTTGACGGTAAACGGATGCAGAAACTCACTACCCAAGCAGACTACGGGCAAAACGGGCACACGATGACGAATGCTGAGGCGGACAAAGCTGGGGTCAAAGGTGGCAAGCTGATAGCGCTGTCGCCAACCTTTCGCCAAGCCGCGCCAGCCTTCGGGCGCGTAGAGTAGCACTGCGCCTGCTTCGATCGCCGCTTCAAAGCTGTCTGCGTCCGCCCGCACACCACCCAACACCTGCGACCACCCTGACGGTAGCCACCACCGCAACCAGGGGTGATCGAAGAAAATTGAGTGCGCCAGCGGTTGCACGAACCAGTCGCGCTTCTGACTAAGCAGCAGTCCCACGCTCACGAAATCCCAGGGAAAGCACATGCCCGCATGATTCATCGCCATGATTACGGGTGACTTCTCTGGCAGGTTTTCTAGCCCGTGCAGTTCGGCTCGAAAATGGCGCTGGACGATCGCCGCCAGAACCTCAGCTCGAAAGCGCTGTTGATAATCCGGATCGGGGGGAGTTGGGTTCGCGCGAGGCGATCGACCACCCAGTCGCAGCCAGCGAATCAGCAGTGCCAGATAAAATCCTCCTGGCAGCAGAAACAGCAGATACTCCAGCCAGTTCCAGCCGTCTGGGTCAGGTTTGTAGTGCTGCCAGTGGCGATTAAATAAGATCAGCCAGCCAGGAGGGTACCAGAGACAGAACCAGTCAAACCAACCAAAGCGATATGGATAGGGGACTTCCTTTGCGCTCAATCTCCGCACCCATGCACTGCATTACTGTTTTAGTTGCGATCGCGCAGCCAACACAATCACCTTGAGATGGAAGTGCGGGAATCACCCCGCTAGAGACTCTTCGCTCTCGTGCACACCCGCGGCAGGCAGCTCTAGGCAGTAGCCCGCACCATAAACGGTTTTGATGTAGCGGGGATGGCGAGGATCAGGCTCCAACTTAGTGCGGAGATGGCGAACATGCACTCGGATCGTTTCAATGTCATCATCCGGGTCGTAGCCCCACACTTCCTTAAGAATCTCGCTGGGGGAAACTGTCTGCCCGTGCCGCTGAAGTAGACAGTGCAGCAGTTCAAATTCCAGATGCGTCAGTTTTACCGTTTGGTCGAACCAAATTGCTTCAAACCGCTCTGGCACTAGGGTTAAGGGACCGTAGTTAAGAATTTCGGTGTGCTTGGCAGCTTGGGGAATGCGATCGGTCCGACGCAGCAGCGCTCGCACACGCGCTAGCATCTCTTCAATTTCAAACGGCTTGGTCAGATAATCATCTGCACCTGCATTGAAGCCCTCTACCTTATCTTGAGTTTGTCCCAGTGCAGTCAGCATGAGAACAGGAATATCAGCAGTGCGCTCGTCTCGCCGCAGGCGTTGACACACTGTAAACCCATCAACCTTGGGTAGCATCAGGTCCAGCATGATGAGATCCGGCTGCAATTGCAGTGCCATTGCTTGACCCTTGATACCATCACTTGCCTGATCGACGTCGTAGCCAGCCATTTCTAGGTTGACCGCGACCAGTTCCGAGATTGCGGGGTCATCGTCGATGACAAGTATCCGAGGCATCATTAAGTGGGGGGTACGATAAAGTAGAGAATGCAGGAGGTGCGATGTAGAATCCTGTTACAAATTATAAGCAAGGAATCTTAATCTTTCTGAAGTAAGGTAGACCCTAACACAAACATTATTGCTGACTGCAACATATTTTAATCAAGTTCTCAGGTTCTGCAGAACGATCGGGTCGGACAACCTGCTACTGAACGAGGGAGTTTGAGTAGCGCCAGCCATTCTCACAGCGCGAGGAGACATTCCATTGATACTGTTTGCTGCATTGCTGGCATTGATGGGAACGACAGTTTATTTGGCAAAACTGCAACAGGCGATCGATGCAGCGCTGCAGTTGGAGCGCATGATCAGCCCTGCTGGAGAATTGATCACGCACGCGATCGCTAAGCTGTCGGTGATTATTCCTGCCTACAACGAGGTGGACAACATTCGAGCCTGTCTGTTATCAGTTTTGCAAACCACTGACTTGTCTGCTGAGCAGTTAGAGGTCTGGGTCGTCGATGATCAATCGCAGGATGAGACGCTAGCGATCGTCCAAGCGCTGCAACTGGAGCTTGCCGATCCGCGCCTGCACGTTTTGGTTGGGCAACCCCGTCCAGAGCAGCAAACCTGGGTTGGCAAGAATTGGGCATGTACCCAAGCGGTGCAGCACGCGACGGGAGAGTACCTTCTGTTTCTGGATGCGGACGTGCGACTGCAACCTGAGGCGATCGTCACTGCACTTCACACGGCGCAAGCAGAACAAATTGATCTACTCAGTCTAGGTCCGGCGATCGTGTGTGGCTGTCTAGCAGAGTGGCTGGTGCAGCCGCTAGTCGTGAGTTTGCTGGTTGTAGGGTTTGACCCTGACGCCGTGAGTGATCCCAGTACGGACACGGCGTTTGCGGCTGGAATGTTTATGCTGTTTCGACGCAGCGCCTACGAGCAGGTGGGCGGACATCGCGCTGTTGCCGATCAGGTAGTGGAAGACGTGGAGCTAGCGCGGCGGATTAAACGGCAGGGATTGACGCTGCGATACGTTCTGGGGATTGAGAAGCTGTCGGTGCGAATGTATCGATCGTGGACGGCAGTCTGGGAAGGATGGACTAAAAACTGGCATTTGGGTTCGGGTCGTAACTGGCGAGCGTCGCTGTATGGAGCAGTGATCGTTCTCTTGATCTTCACCGTTCCCTGGCTGGGACTCATTGCGCTGTTGATTAAGGGTGCGGTCCTAGGGTTAACCTGGTTTGACGCGGTTGGACTGGGCGTAGTGCTGACAACGATCGCGCTTCACTACCGCCTGCGACTTGCCCTAGAACGGGTGGCGGCAATTCCGCCGCGCTACTGGTGGCTAACTGGTGTTAGTGGAGTGCTGGTAGCCGCGATCGCCCTTGGCTCGATCATTAAAACGGAGACCGGTTGGGGTTGGACGTGGCGGGGGCGATCGCTCAAGCTGCCTGATGAGATGAAGGCATGAGCCGAGAGAAAATTTTGAATTCATTCTGAATTTCAGCTACCAATTACCTACCTCGCTCCAGAACTCTGTCGTTGAAGGTCACAATGCTGAACATCACTGAACCTTTGCCGTGGAACATGCAGCCCAACACGCCTTTTGTGCCGATTTCCCATCAGGGCGAAGTCGTTGGCTTTTGCAAGCCAGGTGTGGCAGCGCAAGTTGTGGAGGCGCTGAATGAGAACGATCGTCTACAAAAAGCGCTACTGTTGGCGTGCCGTGATTTAGCCGCCGCAGACCCCAGACTGAGTGCCGAGGAGCGAACGCAGCAGTATATTGCCCAAGCGGAGCGCCCCAAAAGCGGTACGCGGGCGATCGCGCGGCTGCTGCAAGAGCGGCAAGAAGAACTCGACGTGACCGATGAGGAGTTTGCCAAGTTTTGCGATTCGTTTCGCTTATCGCGGGAGGAACTGCGGAATATCTGCACAGGCGAGC
>NZ_JACJPG010000004.1 GCF_014695955.1 Leptolyngbya sp. FACHB-36
CAAACGTTTTTACTCCTGAGTCCGGTTGTGTTAGCGATGAGTGCTGCCAGTGCGTCAGCCGCGATCGCAGAGGACCAACGAACTCCCACACCGATTAAAACAGCGTTAGTCGCCCCCAGTCCGTCTGGGGCGTCTGCTAAGCCAGCGGACGAATCTGAGCCTGCCAACTTGTCTGCACCCGTCCAATCAGCTCCGGAGGTTAACCGCTTAGTTGCTCAAGCTGAAGACATGGATCAGGTGACCTCGGTGTCGCAACTGTCCGATGTCCGACCGACCGATTGGGCGTTTCAAGCGCTACAGTCGCTGGTCGAGCGCTACGGCTGCATCGTGGGCTACCCCGATCGCACCTATCGAGGCAACCGCGCCCTGACGCGGTATGAGTTTGCAGCAGGACTGAATGCCTGTATCGATCGCATCAACGAGCTGATCGCTTCTGCAACCGCAGATCTGGTCCGCAAAGAGGATCTAGTCACCTTGCAGCGGCTCCAGGAAGAGTTTAGAACCGAGTTGCTTACGCTACGCGGTCGGGTGGATGCTTTAGAAGCCCGCACGACGGAGCTAGAAGCTAATCAGTTCTCCACCACAACCAAGCTAAACGGCGAGATCGTGCTGGGCTTGATCAGCGTGCTGGGCGGCGATCGAGCAGATGGAACCGAGGCTGATCGCGTTCCTACCTTGGGCTACCGCGTTCGCTTGAACTTAGATACCAGTTTTTCAGGTCGAGATCTGCTCACCACTCGTATCCAAGCGAGTAATGTGGTGCCTTTGGGCGGCAGCACGTTCAACGGTGGCGGTGTAGGTCCGCTGCAAACAAACGAGGGACGCATCGAATTTGACGGCGACAGCGGTGGCTCTGCGGGAATTGGACTGCTGCGCTACCGCTTCCCACTGACCGAGAATACCGATGTCTACATTGCTGGAACTGGAAACGGCTTCGTCGATGTGGACGGTTCCTCCCAGCTCAACCCTTACTTCGACGGCGGCTCGGTTTCCCTGTTTGGGTTGCGGAACTCAATCTACAACTACTCCTATGGGGCTGGAATTGGGATTCGGCACTTCTTCGGCAACATCGCAGAACTCAACCTGGCCTATCTGACGCCAACGGCAAACAACCCGTCAGCCGGACAGGGACTCTTGGAAGGTCAATATGCGGCGGAGGCACAGCTTATTTTCAATCCTCGCGGCAACATCCGCGTTGGCTTGACGTACATCAACGCCTACCGTCCCTTCCCAGAAAACCTGGGACCGAACGACACCTTTGCGCTCGTTTCTACGGGCAGCAATTTGGCGAACGCTAACTTTGGTCGTCCTGTCAGCGTCAACGCCTTTGGCGCCACTGCCACCGTAAACTTCAGCCCAAATCTGGCGCTGTCTGGCTGGGTTGGCTATGCCCAGCAGCGCTACATCGGTCGAGGCGACGGCGACGTTTGGCACTGGGCCGTTGGTCTAGCCTTTCCCAATTTGGGAAGACCGGGCAACTTGGGCGGCATCATCGTCGGCATGGAGCCGAAGCTGACCGGAATCGATTCTTCGGTGAATGGGGGCGCGATCGATCGTGACACCTCCCTGCACGTTGAAGGCTTCTACCGCTACCGAATCAGCGACAACGTTGCCATCACGCCCGGCGTGATTTGGCTCACGGCTCCGAATCACGATGCCCGCAACGACGATGTGTTTGTGGGAGTGGTGCGGACGGTGTTCTTCTTCTAGCAAATCGCTTTTTTTACTGACTCGACGTTTCATCAATCGACTTATGAATACGCCATTTCAACTTCGCTCAGCAGTTCCCTTGGCGGGACTGCTGCTGCTGGCAGCGTGCAGCAACAACGCGGCAACGAATTCGGGTAACAATGCGGCTGGGACCAACCAAGCTCAAGACGCCGCGGCAAAAACCTCCACGTTTACGGCTGCAAAGGGCTGCAAGAACATTGCCGTGATGCTACCAGAGTCCGACTCTTCGGCACGGTATGAAGCGTACGATCGTCCACTGTTAGAGCAGGAGATTAAGCGAGCGCTACCCGGTGCGACGATTCAATACGCCAACGCCAACAACAACGCCGATACGCAGCAGAATCAGGCGGATGCAGCACTGACCAAAGGGGCGTGCATCATGGTTGTGGACCCGAACGACAGCGACAAAGCCTCGGTGATTGTGCAAAAGGCAAAAGCGAGCAATGTTCCGGTGATTGCCTACGATCGCCTAATTCAAGACCCCGACATCGCGTACTACGTGTCGTTCGACAACGTGCGCGTTGGGCAGCTACAAGGGCAGTACATTTTGGACCAGTTTCAGAAAGGCAATTATGAGTTGAAGCCAGGGGCAAAACTGGTGATGATCAACGGCTCCCAAACTGACAACAATGCGTTGCAGTTCCGCGAAGGGGCAATGAACGCCCTTCAGCCTGCGGTCAGCGACAAACGTCTAAACCTGGTGTTTGACCAGTACACGCCCAACTGGGATAACGGTCGCGCCCAATCGCTGATGGAGGGCATCCTGACGCAGCAGCGCAACGACGTGGACGTGGCGTATGTGGCGAATGACGGCATGGCGAACACGGTGATTGCAGCGCTGCGATCGCAAAAGCTCAACGGCAAAGTGCTCGTTACCGGACAGGACGCCACCCTAACCGGGATTCAGAACATTCTGATTGGCGACCAAGCCATGACGATTTACAAGCCGATCGTCAAAGAAGCCCAAGTGACGGCGCAGTTGGTTGCTGCACTCAGCAACGGCACCGATCCGGGGTCCGTGGTAAACGGTAAAACCGCGCTGAAAGGCGGTGGCGAAGTGCCATCGGCACTGGTGACGCCGATCGCTGTAGACAAAACTAATGTCGCCTCGACGGTGATCGCGGATGGTTTCTTGACCAAAGATCAAGTCTGCAGCGGATTACCCACAGGCGCAGGAGGCGTGTGCAACTGATGTCTACTGAAATGGGCGATCGTGCCGCGCGGGGCGAAGCAACGTCTCGTCCCCGCTTCGAACTTCGCAACATCAACAAGTCCTTCGGCGGCGTCCAAGCGCTCAAAGACGTGGATTTTGAGGTCTACGCGGGTGAAGTCGTTGGACTGGTCGGCGACAACGGCGCAGGCAAATCCACGCTAATTAAAACCATGTCGGGCGCATACGTGCCCGACAGCGGCGAAATTCTGATCGACGGACAGCCCGTCACGATCGGCAGCCCACAGGAGTCCACCCGACTGGGCATTGAAACCGTGTATCAAGATCTAGCGCTGTGCGACAACCTGGATGTGGTCGGCAACCTGTGGCTGGGTCGGGAAGCGTATCGCACCGTGATTCCTGGACTGCTGAAGGTGCTGGACGAAACTGAAATGGAGCGCCGCACGATCGAGGTGCTGCGGACGTTAGATGTGAAAATTCCCTCGGTGCGGCGTCCAGTCGCCGCGCTCTCTGGGGGACAGCGCCAGTGTATCGCTGTTGCTAAGACGATTTTGCGCCAGCCGAAAGTGGTACTGCTAGACGAACCCACCGCTGCCCTCGGCGTTGTCCAAACCCGCCAAGTGCTGAACCTAATTCTGCGCTTGAAGGAGCAGGGTCTTGCCGTTGTGGTGATCTCGCACAACTTGCACGA
>NZ_JACJPG010000040.1 GCF_014695955.1 Leptolyngbya sp. FACHB-36
CAAACGTTTTTACTCCTGAGTCCGGTTGTGTTAGCGATGAGTGCTGCCAGTGCGTCAGCCGCGATCGCAGAGGACCAACGAACTCCCACACCGATTAAAACAGCGTTAGTCGCTCCCAGCCCGTCTGGGGCGTCCGCTAAGCCAGCGGACGAATCTGAGCCTGCCAAATTGTCTGCACCCGTCCCATCAGCTCCGGAGGTTAACCGCTTAGTTGCTCAAGCCGAAGACATGGATCAGGTGACCTCGGTATCGCAACTGTCCGATGTCCGACCGACCGATTGGGCGTTTCAAGCGCTACAGTCGCTAGTCGAGCGCTACGGCTGCATTGTGGGCTACCCTGATCGCACCTATCGCGGCAACCGCGCCCTGACGCGGTATGAGTTTGCAGCAGGACTGAATGCGTGTATCGATCGCATCAACGAGCTGATCGCTTCTGCAACCGCAGATCTGGTCCGCAAGGAGGATCTGGTAACCTTGCAGCGGCTCCAGGAAGAGTTTAGAACCGAGTTGCTCACGCTGCGCGGTCGGGTGGACGCTTTAGAAGCCCGCACGACGGAGCTAGAAGCTAATCAGTTCTCCACCACAACCAAGCTAAACGGCGAGATCGTGCTGGGCTTGATCAGCGTGCTAGGCGGCGATCGGGCAGATGGAAGCGAGGCTGATCGCGTTCCCACCTTGGGCTACCGCGTCCGCTTGAACTTGGATACCAGTTTTTCAGGTCGAGATCTGCTCACCACTCGTATCCAAGCCAGCAATGTGGTGCCTTTGGGCGGCAGCACGTTCAACGGTGGCGGCACAGGTCCGCTGCAAACGAACGAGGGACGCATCGAATTTGACGGCGACAGCGGTGGCTCTGCGGGAATTGGACTGCTGCGCTACCGCTTCCCACTGACCGAGAATACCGATGTCTACATTGCTGGAACTGGAAACGGCTTCGTCGATGTGGACGGTTCCTCCCAGCTCAACCCTTACTTCGACGGCGGATCGGTTTCCCTGTTTGGGTTGCGGAACTCAATCTACAACTACTCCTATGGGGCTGGAATTGGGATTCGGCACTTCTTCGGCAACATCGCAGAACTCAACCTAGCCTATCTGACGCCAACGGCAAACAACCCGTCAGCCGGACAGGGGCTGTTGGAGGGTCAATATGCGGCGGAGGCACAGCTTATTTTCAATCCTCGCGGCAATATCCGCGTCGGCTTGACGTACATCAACGCCTACCGTCCCTTCCCAGAAAACCTGGGACCGAACGACACCTTTGCGCTCGTTTCTACGGGCAGCAATTTAGCGAACGCTAACTTTGGTCGTCCTGTAAGCGTCAACGCCTTTGGCGCAACTGCCACTGTAAACTTCAGTCGAAATCTGGCGCTGTCTGGCTGGGTTGGCTATGCCCAGCAGCGCTACATCGGTCGAGGCGACGGCGACGTTTGGCACTGGGCAGTTGGTTTAGCCTTTCCCAATTTGGGAAAACCGGGCAACTTGGGCGGCATCATCGTCGGCATGGAGCCGAAGCTGACCGGAATCGATTCTTCGGTGAACGGGGGCGCGATCGATCGGGACACCTCCCTACACGTTGAAGGCTTCTACCGCTACCGAATCAGCGACAACGTTGCCATCACGCCCGGCGTGATTTGGCTCACGGCTCCGAATCACGATGCCCGCAACGACGATGTGTTTGTGGGAGTGGTACGGACGGTGTTCTTCTTCTAGCAAATCGCTTTTTTACAGATTCAACGTTTCAGTTTCAATCGACTTATGAATACGTCATTTCAACTTCGCTCAGCAGTTCCCTTGGCGGGACTGCTGCTGCTGGCAGCGTGCAGCAACAACGCGGCAACGAATTCGGGTAACAATGCGGCTGGGACCAACCAAGCTCAAGACGCAGCGGCAAAAACCTCCACGTTTACGGCTGCAAAGGGCTGCAAGAACATTGCCGTGATGCTACCAGAGTCCGATTCTTCGGCACGGTATGAAGCGTACGATCGTCCACTGCTAGAGCAGGAGATTAAGCGGGCGCTACCGGGTGCGACGATTCAATACGCCAACGCCAACAACAACGCCGATACGCAGCAGAATCAGGCGGATGCAGCACTGACTAAAGGGGCGTGCATCATGGTCGTGGACCCGAACGACAGCGACAAAGCCTCGGTGATTGTGCAAAAGGCAAAAGCGAGCAATGTTCCGGTGATTGCCTACGATCGCCTAATTCAAGACCCCGACATAGCGTACTACGTGTCGTTCGACAACGTGCGCGTTGGGCAGCTACAGGGGCAGTACATTCTGGACCAGTTTCAGAAAGGCAATTATGAGTTGAAGCCAGGGGCAAAACTGGTCATGATCAACGGCTCCCAAACTGACAACAATGCGTTGCAGTTCCGCGAAGGAGCAATGAATGCACTTCAGCCTGCGGTCAGCGACAAACGCCTTAACCTGGTGTTTGACCAGTACACGCCCAACTGGGATAACGGTCGCGCCCAATCGCTGATGGAAGGCATCCTGACGCAGCAGCGCAACGATGTGGACGTGGCGTATGTGGCGAATGACGGCATGGCGAACACGGTGATTGCAGCGCTGCGATCGCAAAAGCTCAACGGCAAAGTGCTCGTTACCGGACAGGACGCAACGCTAACCGGGATTCAAAACATTCTAATTGGCGACCAAGCCATGACGATTTACAAGCCGATCGCCAAAGAAGCCCAAGTGACGGCGCAGTTGGTTGCTGCACTCAGCAACGGCACCGATCCGGGGTCCGTGGTAAACGGTAAAACCGCGCTGAAAGGCGGTGGCGAGGTGCCATCGGCACTGGTGATGCCGATCGCCGTAGACAAAACTAACGTTGCCTCGACGGTGATTGCGGATGGTTTCTTGACCAAAGATCAAGTCTGCAGCGGATTACCCACAGGCGCAGGAGGCGTGTGCAACTGATGAACTTTACTGAAATGGGCGATCGTGACGCGCGGGGCGAAGCAACGTCTCGTCCCCGCTTCGAACTTCGCAACATCAACAAGTCCTTCGGCGGCGTCCAAGCGCTCAAAGACGTGGATTTTGAGGTCTACGCGGGTGAAGTCGTTGGACTGGTCGGCGACAACGGCGCAGGCAAATCCACGCTAATTAAAACCATGTCGGGCGCATACGTGCCCGACAGCGGCGAAATTCTGATCGACGGACAGCCCGTCACGATCGGTAGCCCGCAGGAGTCTACTCGACTGGGCATTGAAACCGTGTATCAAGATCTAGCGCTGTGCGACAACCTGGATGTGGTCGGCAACCTGTGGCTGGGTCGGGAGGCGTATCGCACCGTGATTCCTGGACTGCTGAAGGTGCTGGACGAAACTGAAATGGAGCGCCGCACGATTGAGGTGCTGCGGACGTTAGATGTGAAAATCCCCTCGGTGCGGCGTCCAGTCGCCGCGCTCTCTGGGGGACAGCGCCAGTGTATCGCTGTTGCTAAAACGATTTTGCGCCAGCCGAAAGTGGTACTGCTGGACGAACCCACCGCTGCCCTCGGCGTTGTCCAAACCCGCCAAGTGCTGAACCTAATTCTGCGCTTGAAGGAGCAGGGTCTTGCCGTTGTGGTGATCTCGCACAACTTGCACGA
>NZ_JACJPG010000400.1 GCF_014695955.1 Leptolyngbya sp. FACHB-36
TAAAGGCAATTCAGGATAGCGACGGTGGCGCTGCCACACAGGTCCAGACGGTAATGCAGCGCATTGGCACTCAGCCGACGCGTGGCGCGGATACCTCGTTTTTGAATCTGGTCGATGGCTATGCCTGGTTCTTGACGAAGGATGGCGCAGCGTCTACCAACGAGGACTTTGGCGCTTTGGCTGCCCGTCAATGGACAACTCATTTAAGCCGCTATCTGCAACCGAACAGGCTAAACGAGCTAGATGCCATCCACGCTGCCGCAAAGCAGTACGGGATTGTCACGCCTTACTCGTCGATGATTGTGCTGGTGAATAGCCAGCAGCGCCGCGAGTTAAAGCAGGCAGAACAACAGTCCGATCGCTTCGATCGAGAAGTCGAAGACCCACAGCTACCCCAGCCCAACAGTTCAGACATCAGCGCCGTTCCGGAGCCTGCCGAGTGGCTGCTGCTAGTCGTCGGAGCCGGAATTATCTGGGGCTACAGGCAGGTCAAATGCACCTAACTGAATGGTTTGCTTGAGCATCATTAGACCTTCGCATGGATACAGAACCAGCCTTCACCCCTCCTCAGCGCTTGGAAAAAGCGACTAGAGCAGCGGGAAGCTGGCAGCAAACGCCCAAGCCGCCGCGATCGCGGCGGCTTGTCCGAACGTCAAATCAATTCTGAAGCCACGCTTGCAAATTGGCTAGACGGCAACTGCATTCAACCAGCCTGTGTGACGTGTAAGATGACGCTGGGTAAATTGTCTGCCCTAGGCAGAAATCTGACTGGTTGAATTGATTCGGAACAGAACGTGGAACCAGTTTGCAGGAATTGATTGTCGAGAAGCTGAAGCCTTAAATTATGAACTGTTGGGTTGCACCAAGTAGTGCCTACTAAATCAGGTTTGTGAACTTTACCTCGTTGACTGACAAAACTTCGGAAGACCTCTCCCCCAACTCCTCGCCGGCGCGGAAAAGGGAGCTAGACAAATTTCCAGTTCCCTCTCTTTGCAGGAGAGGGTTAAGGAGAGGTTTTCAGCGATTTGAGCAAACGATCTGTCAGTCAACTAGGAACTTTACTTCATGAGAAAGTCGGCTAGCTCCTCCGGCTAGCAGGACACTTAAGAAGTCGATACCGAATGAATTTTACGTAACTGGAAGCTTCTTCATGTCCTTACCAACCTCCTCAATCCCGCAGCCCCAAACCACCGGGAAGTATCTCGTGTTGCTAAACGAAGAACAGGTAGATACTGGCATTCAGGTGTTGAGCGATCGCACTGGAATCCAAAACTTTGCCCACGCCAGAGACTTTGCCGATGCGCCACCCCCCGAACAGCTTGCCAGCAATGAGCCGCTGGTATTCGACAATCTGGGCGTCGCCGTGGTTAGCCTCGACCCCGAACAGCTCCAGGCTGCAAACATTGCCGTTGCCAGCAGCAGCGCGTTGCTGACGATCGAGCCAGAGCGGATAGTGTATGCGATTCAAAATCCCAGATTGCTGCCCTTCGGTGAGGACGTGCCGCAGGTGCCTTCCTCCGATAGCGTCAGCGTTTCCATCGACTATTTGAAGGGATACCGGGATGGCGTGAACCAACTGGTCGATAGCATTTTGCAGAGCGAAAGAGCTGTCGCGGAAGAATTCTCCAGTCTTGCCAGCAATGCCGAATTTACCTGGGGCTTGCAGCAAACGAAGGTCAATACCTCTAGCCACAGCGGCTTGGGCATCAAAGTGGCGGTGCTGGATACAGGCATGGATTTGACCCATCCGGACTTTGTTGGACGCACGATCGTAGAGAAGTCCTTTATCGAAGGCGAAACGGTGCAGGACGGCAACGGACACGGGACGCACTGCATTGGCACGGCTTGTGGCTCTCGGTTGCCTGCGGTGCTACCCCGATATGGAGTTGCCTATAACGCTGAGATCTACGCAGGCAAGGTATTGAGCAATGAGGGCAGCGGCGCGGATGGTGGCATCTTAGGGGGAATTAACTGGGCGATCGCCAGCGGTTGCCCAATCATCTCTATGTCCCTGGGTGCCCGCGTACTGCCTGGACAGAAATATTCCGACGTCTACGAGCAGGTAGCACAGCGAGCGCTTGCACAGGGCACGCTGATCATCGCGGCGGCTGGAAACGACAGCTTCCGGCAGTTTGGGCTAGTTTTTCCGGTCAGCCATCCCGCCAACTGCCCCTCCATCCTGGCAGTTGCCGCCGTCACCGATAAACTCCGCCCTGCCTCCTTCTCGAACGGCGGCACGCAACCGGACGGTGGGCAAATCGATATCGCTGCCCCCGGTGTAGACATCTACTCCTCGTGGTTTATGCCGACCCGCTACAACACCATTAGCGGCACCAGTATGGCAACTCCCCACGTTGCTGGAATTGCGGCGCTCTATGCCGAAGCCACTGGGGCTAGAGGGCAAGAACTCTGGTCGCAGTTGACGCGGAACGCGCTGCGGTTGTCGTCACGATCGCGGGATGTCGGCAACGGCTTAGCGCAAGCGATTCAGTAAGTTAGTTAGCGTTGAGGCATGCCCCTATCGCGGTACGCCTCAACGCCATAAAGTTAATGGTTCAAGGCTACTGGTGGCTCGGATAATGAGGGTACTCTCAACTTGCTGGAGTGCAGGTAATGGCGAAGGTCAATTTAACCGTCTCAGTTGCAGATAGCCATCTCGATCGCATCTTGGATGTCGCAGAAGGGCTGCGGGCTGCGGGACTGCAGGTGCAGCAGATTATGGATGCGATCGGCGTCATCATCGGCACCTGTGAGGCAGAGCAGGTTGGGGCACTATCGCAGGTTGCTGGAGTGGCGCATATCGAAAAAGCTCAAGGGTTTCAGCTTCAGCCGCCCGATTCCCCAATTCAGTAGACAAAAGGATTGCGGGTTAATTTGTTCGCGTTCACATGGCTTCTAATTTATGCTGCGCCAATTCCGATT
>NZ_JACJPG010000401.1 GCF_014695955.1 Leptolyngbya sp. FACHB-36
GACTGGCTGCAACAGCTTGACGATCAGTCGATCGATCTTGTAGTCGCTGACCCACCTTATAACTTAAGAAAAGCAGAGTGGGACACGTTCGACAGCCAAGCCGCTTATATTGATTGGTCGATGCGTTGGATCAAAGAAGCAGCACGAATTTTAAAGGCGTCCGGCTCGCTTTATGTTTGTGGATTTTCTGAAGTGCTAGCGGATTTAAAGCAGCCGGCGCTAGAGTATTTTCATTCCTGTCGCTGGCTGATTTGGCACTACCGAAATAAAGCGAATTTGGGGCAGGATTGGGGACGATCGCACGAAAGCATTCTGCACTTTCGCAAATCTACTCAATTTCGGCTGCGACTCAATCAAATCCGAATTCCCTACGGCAGCCATACGCTAAAATATCCGGCGCATCCTCAAGCGATCACCAGCAATTTTGGCAATGGCAAAGCTCGCGTTCACTGGACGCCAAATCCACTGGGCGCAAAGCCCAAAGACGTATTTGAAATTCCTACAACCTGCAATGGCATGGGCGAAAAAACGCCCCATCCAACCCAAAAGCCAGAGGAACTTGTGCGCAGACTTGTCCTTGCTGCCTCTGATGTTGGGCAAACAATTCTTGATCCGTTTTCAGGTGCAGGAACGACACTGGTTGTCGCTGAGCAGCTAGGACGAAACTGGTTAGGATGCGAGCAGAATTTAGAATACAACCATTGGGCAATCCAGCGGCTCGAAACGGTGCGTCAACGATCGATTACAGAATGGATCGAGTTCGATCGTAAGAATGCTGAACGACGCGAACGAATCCGCTGAAATAGGAGCCAGAGAAAAAACCATTTGATGAGTCAGGAGAGATTTTTTGAACTCCCGATTAAGCTCAACTGTCAACATTGCTCTAATTTTGTCAGCAGGTGCTTCAACCCGAATGGGCACCTGTAAAGCGTCGTTGCTGTGGAAAGGCATGACGCTATTAAACTATCAGGTGCAGCAGTGGCAGCTTGCAGATGTAACGCCTGTTGTAGTGCTGGGACCGCACAACGCAGACCTGCAACGGACGGTAACGTGTCGCTGCCTGATTAATCCCAACCCCAGCGCGGGCAAAACGAGTTCGATCCTGACGGGGCTACGATCGCTCTCCGACTGGTCAGTGCTGGCGATCGCTGCCGTAGATCAGCCGCGTCCTGCTGCAATCTACCAACGCCTGCTGCAAGAGCATCTGCATCACTCAGCGTTAATTACGGCACCAACGCATCATGGACGCATCGGGCATCCGCTGCTGTTTGCCGCTGCGCTGCTGCCCGATCTGCTTGCTATCAGCGAAGAGACTCAAGGGCTGCGTCAGATTGTGCAAGCCGACCCGACTCGAATTCGCCGCGTACACTTCGAGAGCGCGATCGTTCTGGCAGATCTGAACACGCCAGATGCATTTGAAGCGTGGCGATCGCGCTAGCGGCAGGACCGCAATCGTCTCGTCCAGGGCTGACCGATGCGTCTGTGTCTGGTAAACACTCAGCTTGCCAGGGAATGCGGCGATGATTCCCTTGCCTATGGGCAGATCTTGGTTGAACTTGGAGGGTTAGAGGCAGCGAAGGCTCACCTACAACAGCACCTCAAAACCTGGAGCCATCCGCAGAGCTACATCACGGCAAAGATTCAACAAAAGCAGGGAAACAGGCTGACGCTCGTGAAACCCTGGAAACGATGATCATTAAGATCAAAAGCTCGGTACCGTTTCAGTATCGCAAAAATCAGCATTTTGTTAAACAGAGCGAAAAGATGCTGAAGGCATTAGCCTAACCCCTTGTTCTTTTGACCCTACGACTCCTGCAATCGTTTGTCCTTCCTATCTTAGGTTGGGTCAGTTCACGCTAAAACGACGATGGAGCGGTGAGTCTACTCCATCGTCGATCGCTGAAATTATACGCTTCTAAATGCGGACAGCCACCAGCTACCTTAACCTAATGCCCGCCTCGATTAGCCTGGGTAATTGGGCTGTTTGCCATTTCTGCGGCACCTTGACGACCGAATTGTTGACGCTCGGCGTCGTCTATGTCTTCGTAAACATCCGCTTCCGGCTGATCTGGGTCGCGCTCCTGAATCGGATCGATCTTTGCTGCCTTCTTCAACTCGGTAGGATTGGGCGTTTGGAAGGGAGGGTTATTGATCTGGTCTTTGTCTTTTGAAGAACTCATGGTTAGGCGGTTGAACAACGTTTACCCTCAGTGTTCTAGGCTTACCCAGCGTTTACGTCTGTCCAATGGGCTAAATCCCAATTTGAGCGAGGGTTCAGCAAAAAAGTGTTAAACGATTGCAGTGTTTCAGCATAAACCGCAAGCTTCCGTGTAAGATTTCTGTGAAAAATTCACCGTTCCGGTTCACAGTTCTGTGAGGAGTTTTATGGGAACACATTTTTGGAAAGTCTCAACGGCTGTTTTAACGCTTGCAGCATTGACAACTGTAGGCACAGGGGCGATCGCAGCTCCAATTGCGGAACCTGCCGCGATCGCTCAAGCAGGAGCGGCGGGACCGATCATTGGGCAATGCCGAGCGGTTAATAAATCCACAGCGGTTTACCAGGCAGCATCCACGACCAGTCCAGTCGTTCGCGTGCTGGCAACGGATGCACGAGTGACGCTTGCCAGCAATGGCAGCGCTGGCTTTATTGCCATCAGCGCTCCAGTTAATGGGTTTGTTCAAACTGCCAATCTTAAACCCTGTCCGGACGGCAATCCGAATCCGCCTGGAAACACCTGCCGCCGAGTGACTCAGCCACTTGGATTGGTGATTCGCCGCAATCCCGACACCAACTCGGCAGCGGTCGGCGGGGCAGACTTGAACCAGCGCGTCTATCTAACGACCAATCCGGCAACGTCCAGAGTCGGCGCTGACGGGCGCGTCTGGGTTCAACTCGCTCAACCCGCCGCAGGCTGGGTATCCAATGGCTTCCAGGGTACTGGCACGACCAACCTCGTGTACTGTACGCCGTAGGGGCGACGAAAGCGTTCTAGCCTTCTATTTGCAGAAGGTTGGGCGTTAGCTGTACGCCGTTGTGCCCATGGATAAGCATGGCTCGATCGTTGCCATCACCGATCGAGCCAGTGCATCAAAGTCGTACCCTCCTTCTAGCCCAAAGACAAGGCGGCGAGTTAACTGCAAGCAGTGCTGCGTGAACACACCGTAGTCATTGGGCTGGAGGGCGATCTGTGCCAGTGGATCGGCGTAGTTGGCGTCGTAGCCTGCGCTGACAATTAGCAGATCGGGCTGGAAGTCTTTGAGAAAGGGCATGACCTGCTGTTCAAATCGCGGTAGATAGTCCGCGATCGTGCTGCCCGATCGCAGTGGCAGATTCAGCACGTTGTTGTGGAACCCGCGCTCCTCCGCAAATCCGGTTCCCGGATACTGCGGCGACTCGTGCAACGAGCAGAACGCGATGTTGGGGTTGGCTTCGACGATCGCTTGGGTGCCGTTACCGTGATGCACATCCCAGTCCAAGATGGCAATGCGCTGAATATCAGGCTGTTCGAGGGCGTAGTGAGCGGCGATCGCCGCGTTTGAGAAAATGCAGAAGCCCATGCCAAAATCGCTCACGGCATGGTGTCCGGGAGGACGTGCCAGCACAAATGCGGGTTCTCCGGTCTGCCGCACCTGATCGATGCCATCGAGCCACGCACTGACCGCCAGCAGCGCTACATCATAGCTCCGCGCCGAAATTGGTGTATCGGCGTCGATGTAGCCGCCGCCGCGATCGGCGAGTCGCTGCACCGCATTAACGTAGCGGGGAGCATGCACCCGCTGCACCAGTGGCAGCAAATTGGGTCGCTGCGCGGCTGGAGTCGGCGATCGCCAGTCCAACTGATTCGCCCACGGCGCTGCCTTGAGTGCATGGGCGATCGCGGTTAATCGTCCGGGCTTTTCGGGATGGAATGCGCCTGTTTCATGCAGCAGGAATTTGTCGGAGTAGATAATTGGCAGCATCGCAGTTTGAGAAATATTGGGTTTTTGCGATCGTACCTGTTCGCTTCCTGCTCAGCACCTTAAAGTGCTCGAAGCCAGTTTTTGGCTCTTGCTACTGGTCTTTTAATCAGTGGCTGTGCCCCAGAGTCAAAGAGCACGATCTTAAACGGTAGTCTGGATGGCTTTGGCGTTTCTACGTCTCACGCACAAGCAGCGCAACTGGAAATTCCGTCAGAGCATTGCTCAAAGACACTTGACCATTGCTCTGCACCGTTTGCTCTGTAATCAGATTTTTCCACTGAGACTGGGGCGCGTTGATTGCTGTGTCGTGCCAGCAATCTCCGAGTGGCAGTTCTCCGGGTTGGATGAGCCGAGTAAAAAAGCGGGGCGCGATCGCGATCGCCGTTTGTCCTTGATGCGTTCTAGCAAAGGCAATGACGTGGTTGGCGAACTTGCCGGTCACTGTGAGCGGTTGGTAGTCTCCCTGCTGGAAAAGCTCCAGATAGTGGCGGCGGGCGTGCAGCAGTCTCGTGGTCAGGAAAAGTTTAATTTTGCCGTCCTGCGGATTTTTCAGCAGGTCTGACCGATCGCCTCCACGCTGAATCTCCTTGAGAAATTGCCGTCGCTTGTCGTAATCAACGGGACGGCGATTGTCTGGATCGACCAAGCTCAAATCCCACAGTTCGCAGCCCTGATAGAGATCTGGCACGCCGGGAGCTGCATTTTTTAGCAGCACTTGCGATAAGGAATTGAATACGCCATACGCCGCGATGCGCTGCTGAAACGGACGAAACGCTGCCAAGAATTCCTGATTCGATAGGACCGCATCAACAAAGGCAAGATAGCCGTCTTCGTAGGCGCTATCTGGTCGCAGCCACGCGGTGTGCACTTTTGCTTCGCGCACGGCTTTGATGACGTACTCTTTGACGCGATCGACAAACTGCGGAAACTCTGAGTTGTCAAAGGGAAACGCACCAATCAGCGTTTGATATAGGAAATATTCGTCATTCACGTCCGGCACTAATTTGCCGTTGAGGTTCTGCTTGTGTGAGCGGTTCAACTCGCGCCAGTGCTGCAAGTGCTGTTCCCACTCTTGCGGTAGCTCCGACAGCACGTTTAGCCGCGATCGAGCATCTTCGCCGCGCTTGGTGTCGTGGGTAGCGGTAGCGTTCATGGAGTGCTGCCAGTACTCTCCTTTGCGCTGATTAAAGCGATGAAATGCCTCAGTTGAGATCCCGAAGTGGCTTGGGTTGCCGCCCACTTCGTTTAGCGACAGCAGGCGGTTGTAGCTGTATAGCAGTGTATCTTCCACACCTTTTGCCATCAGCGGTCCGGTTAATTGCTGAAATTTGGCAACGAAGTGCAGGCGATCGGCTTTTTGCTCCTCGGTCAACAGCGCCTCGTCTTCTCGCAGCAGCAATTTTTGGATGTAATCCAGTTCCTTCAGCATCCGCGGAGCTGGAGATTTTGCCTGCGCGATCACTTGCTTGATATAGGCACGATCGGCGTCAGTTATGCTTTCAGCCGTGACGTAAGTGCGGTACACCGGAAACAGCGCCAGCACCTCGGTCAGCGCTCGTGCCAATCCGTGCGCTGTGAAGTCTACCCCCTCGCGGGTTTGTCCCGAAATCCGCTTCAGCTTCTGCGCCAGATTGTCCACATCTCCGGCAAGATTCTTTTCGATAATCAGTCGTTTTTTGTCAACGACGAGGCGATTGTACTCGGCATCGTTGCGGATAAATTGAGTGTAAATCTCGTGAAACGCCTGCTCGTTTTCACTCTGACAAAAGATACCGTTGACGTAATTGAGAAATTCGTAGCCGCTCGTGCCCTGAATTTGCCAATCGGAAGGTAGTTCTTCCTCTAGTTCTAGAATCTTTTCAACGGTGATGTAGGCATCGCCCACTTTCTCCCGCAGCCGTTCTAAATACTGCTTGGGGTCGTACAGACCGTCAACGTGGTCAATTCTTAGTCCCGTGAATTTTCCTTCAGCAACTAGCTGCTGAATTAAGGAATGCGTCTTGTTAAAGACCTTAAGTTCTTCGACTTTGACAGAAATTAGCTCGTTAACGGTGAAAAACCGCCGGTAGTTAATTTCTTCTGCCGCAACTTTCCAGAATGCTAGTCGGTAGAATTGTTCAGAAAGTAAGCTGTCTAACGGGTTAAAGCTTTCCGAGTTGCCTTTTTCGCCGTTAAAAAACTGCACATTTTGATCAAAGAATGCCTTGACCTCATCGTTCTGCGTATACAGTTCCCACAGCAGCGATTTAATGAACGAGATTTGATCGTAGCGCTCTTTTCCTTTTGTCTCCTCAGGAACGCTTTTAATTAGATATAAGATACCGAGGAGCTTGATAAAGTCTGGATGCTTTCTGCCGATCGCTCTCGTCAACTGCCCCAAGTTCTGCCCAATGAATTTAGCGTAGGACTCAATCCGAACGGGCAGCGTTAGCCCAAAGTAATTGATCAGTAAGCCTTGCTCGTCGTAGCTCAGTTGAATTTCGCCATTCTCTAAGCAGTCGCCGTAGAAATTACCCAGCATTGGGGTCAGCACTTTTCCACGGAAATTTTCGTAGGCATGATTCCATTCAATATCAAAGAAATCGATCGACTCTGAATCAGGACCGTTTTCTAGAACGTCCATTAACCAGGCATTCTGGCTATCATACGCCATGTGATTCGGCACAATATCTTGCAGCCAACCCATGTCGCGCTGTTGCAGTTCAGCGATTAATTGATCGAATTGCTCTGGAGTCCCAAGTTCGGGATTTAGCTGCGTTGGATCGACGACATCATAGCCGTGAGAGCTACCCGATCGCGCTTTAAAAATAGGGGACGCATACACATCGGAAACTCCCAGTTCCGATAAATACTCAACAATGGCTTGAGCCGCTGCAAATGGAAAGCCGCCGTGGAACTGAATCCGATAGGTTGCTGTTGGAATTCGCATAAGTTAGCGATATGGCAAAGTTTATTAGATGACGATCAAGTTTGGTACAGGACAATGCTTTTCGCTGGAATGGTGTAGGACTGATCCGGCAGCAGTTTTTCTGGCAATTCTACTCCTGGCCCCATCCATTTTTCGTCTGCCGAATC
>NZ_JACJPG010000402.1 GCF_014695955.1 Leptolyngbya sp. FACHB-36
CGTGAAGTCGCGCAACAGCGAATTCAAGCCATCAACGAGCCGTACAAACTCGAAATTCTGAATGACATTAAACAGGAGCCAATCACGATCTATCACTTAGGCGATCAGTGGTGGGATTTGTGTGCGGGTCCGCACGTCGAGAGTACTGCCGAGTTGAACCCGGAAGCGATCGAGCTAGAAAGTGTCGCCGGTGCCTACTGGCGCGGTGATGAAACCAAGGCGCAGCTTCAGCGCATCTATGCCACCGCTTGGGAAACTCCAGCACAACTGGCAGAGTACAAACGCCGCAAGGAAGAAGCGCTCAAGCGCGACCACCGCAAGCTGGGTAAAGAGCTGGGGCTGTTCATTTTCTCTGATCAAGTAGGTCCAGGCTTGCCGATGTGGACTCCGAAAGGAACTGTGCTGCGATCGACCCTGGAAGACTTTCTCAAAAAAGAGCAGCTGAAGCGCGGCTATCTTTCAGTTGTGACACCGCACATCGCTCGCGTAGACTTGTTCAAAACCTCCGGGCACTGGCAGAAATATAAGGAAGACATGTTTCCGCTGATGGCGGAGGATGACGACGCGAGAGAACACGAGCAGGGCTTTGTCATGAAGCCGATGAACTGCCCGTTTCACATTCAGATTTACAAGAGCGAGCTGCGATCGTATCGGGAACTGCCAATGCGACTGGCGGAATTTGGCACCGTGTATCGTTATGAGCAATCGGGCGAACTGGGCGGCTTGACTCGCGTGCGCGGCTTTACCGTGGATGACTCACACCTGTTCGTGACGCCAGAGCAGCTCGATCAAGAATTTCTCAACGTAGTGGACTTGATTCTGAGCGTGTTCAAGAGCCTGCAACTGAAGAGCTTCCGCGCTCGTCTCAGCTTTCGCGACCCGGCATCAGACAAATACATCGGCTCTGACGAAGCCTGGGAAAAGTCGCAGGGTGCCATTCGGCGTGCGGTAGAAACGCTGGGAATGGACCACTTCGAGGGCATTGGTGAGGCGGCGTTCTACGGTCCGAAGCTGGACTTCATTTTCCGCGATGTGCTCGATCGCGAATGGCAGCTTGGCACAGTGCAGGTGGATTACAACCTGCCGGAGCGCTTCGATCTGGAATACGTGGCAGAAGACGGCACTCGTAAGCGTCCGGTGATGATTCATCGAGCGCCGTTTGGGTCGCTGGAGCGACTGATCGGCATTCTGATCGAGGAATATGCCGGAGATTTTCCGCTGTGGCTGGCTCCGATCCAGGTTCGCCTGTTGCCTGTGGGCGACGAGTTTCTGACCTTTGCCAAGGATGCAGTTAGCCAGATGCAGGCGATCGGCATTCGGGCAGAGGTGGATTTCAGCGGCGATCGGCTGGGTAAGCTGATCCGCAACGCCGAAAAGGACAAAATTCCAGTGATGGCTGTGGTGGGCGCGAAGGAAGTGGAGTCGAACTCGCTCAGCATCCGCACCCGCGCCTCCGGTGAACTTGGCGCAATTTCGCTGTCCGAAATCCTCGATCGACTGAAGAACGCCAACGAAAATCACACCGATTTTTGATTGGATTAGAATTCCCGCCTTGCAGCTATTAGCTGCAAGGCGGTTCAGCTTATTGAGAGGTCTATTGGGATATAGTCTAGTTGTGACTTCGCTCGCGGAATGCCGATGGAACGCATCATTTTCTCCATCTGCATCACCTAAGTCCCAAACCGATGCTCGACTGTGGCTT
Organism: Leptolyngbya sp. FACHB-36; assembly: GCF_014695955.1. Taxonomy (GTDB): domain Bacteria; phylum Cyanobacteriota; class Cyanobacteriia; order Leptolyngbyales; family Leptolyngbyaceae; genus FACHB-36. Next base: position 1,703 of record NZ_JACJPG010000402.1, read on the forward strand.
GCGTTTTAGATTTAGTGCGATCGGCTTGTTGTTGCTCATGGCTTAAGGGACGCCTGCCATACCTCCGCATCAGTACCCGATATTCATCGAGACACTGCCACCAGCAAGCTTATCAGCACTAATCCCAGCAGCACAAACCAGGTCAGGTTGCGCCTGAACCAGCTTTTCAGCGTAACGTTGCGGACATAGTTCGATCGCGCTGGAGTCTGCGGCTGCGCGCGATCATGGTACAGCGTACAGTCCATCGCGTCCGGGCGTTTTGGAAACGTGCAGGAGTCGTCGGCGTGGTAGGTACAGGTGAGGCAGAGCGGCTCCGCTCCGGTGGCGCGGTAGAGGGTCATCCCCGGATGACCGTGCGCTTTCAACGCGGTGCGGCAGTAGGGACAGGTAATTGCAGTGGTGTCAACTGATTGATGGCAGCGGGGGCAGTCTGGCATGGCTCTAGAAATTCAGGGTGCGGACAGTCAGGATTTGCGGCGGCGTCGAGTCGGGTGGGTAGAGAAAATCGACGGTAACCAAGCGGCGATCGCCGGGTTTCATGGTCAGCAGCACGAGTGGCTGTCCTTTCTGCCCGCGACGTTGGACCAAGTGTACGTAGCGAGTTTGCGGTAGCCCTTGATCGTCGTTATAGCGCACTCGCACCGTCCCCCGAAAAAATACGTTGCGCGCAGGGGGTTCAAGAAAGCGCAATCCCTGCTTTGGCTGGTCGTCTTTGAGCGGCGTTTCAATTGCGATCGCCACCTGCCCTAGCGTGCTGGTCTTGTTGACCAGTGGCAGTGTCAGGTTGTACTCGATCGCATAGTTGCCGTGCGCCTCGTACGCCGTATCGGGGTAGCGCGCTACCATTCGCGCCGTCTGCACCTGCCCCGTGCCCAGTGTGCCTTTTGTTAGCGTACTCAGTCCGTAGGAAAATGCCTGTCCGGGCTGTGGAATGCCGAGGGACCAATCTGTACCCGTCTCGAAGCCTGGACTGTCCACCAGTTGAGCAGTCCAGCGCGATCCTTGGGCAACCCCCGCAACGCGACCGTAGATAATTTGCCCCTTCGTTTGGTCGGGCGGCGTGGGCGCGCGATCGCGTGGACCCGCCAGTGCGCCTGTGTCCAGCAGACTCTGCCACTCGTCTAAACTAGGAGCGCGTTCCGTTCCGTCCGAGAGTTGCTCCGCAAAGCGCGCCAGACTCGCCGCATACACCGGACCACTGCTCCAGAGCCGAACTAGAGTCGACCGACCATTCAGTGGCGGCGACAGCGGTTTGACCGGGATCGGCAAATTCAGCAGCAGACGGCTCTGTTTGGGCGGAATCTCGATCTGAGCGGGAAACTCGGTTTGTCGCTGCCCCCGCAGCACCTCGGTGGTAACTCGGCTTCCGGGTCCGGCATACACCGCTCCTACAGGATTCTCCGCGTAGGGCGGCAGGTCACGAAAGGGCGCATCGGGCTGACTGAGATAGCTAGCGGCTTGCAGCACATCAACGGTGATGGGCTGGCTGCTGGGGTTGTGCAGCAGAATGCCTAAGTGCAGGGTACGAAGGTCATC
>NZ_JACJPG010000403.1 GCF_014695955.1 Leptolyngbya sp. FACHB-36
CGGCGATCGGGATCAACGTAAAGCTCGTGGTCGATCTGGTGGGAAAGAGAGGCGATCAACTCACCCGGAGAGTCATAGCCGTAAATTCTTGCAAGAGCAGGATTGGCGCTGAGAAAGTGTCCAGCAGGGGTTGTCTGAAAGATGCCATCGACCGCATTCTCGAAAATGCTGCGATATTTTTCTTCGGCTTGCTGAATCGCGGCTTCGGCAGATTTGCGATCGGTAATATCCATCGTGACACCCGTCAGCAGGAGCGGCTGACCCGGCTTGTTGCGAACCAAGCTACCGACGCTCGTAAGCCAGTGGACGCTGCCATCTTCCCAGATGGTGCGGTACTCGGTGCGGTACTCGCCGCCAGACTTCAGCACCTGCTGCACTGCCTGTTCATTCAGGACACGATCGTCCGGATGAACTCGCTCGTTAAACGCCTCAGAATCGCCTGAAAACGTTTCGGGGTCCAGTCCAAACAGCCCAACCACTTCGTTTGACCACTTTCCTTCGCTTGTAGCGAGGTTCCACTCCCACGCGCCCATGTGGGCTGCATTCATCGCCATATGCAGCAGGTTTTCCTGCTCTCGCAGAGTCATTTCTGTGTTCCGCCGCTGCATCTGATTTCGCAGCAGCAGCACAACAACGCCAAGCAGCGCGATGAAGATCAGGACGGCAAATCCCCGGACTCGCTGCTGTTTTTCAGTGAAGCGATCGGCGCGAGCTTGCAGCAGTCTGTCCAGCACCGGAGAAAAAGTGTCGTACAGCTTGAACTGGTCAGTAATTGCCCAGTCTCCAATTTGCGCAAACTCTAACGATCCGACTTCGCGGATTTGAAAACTAGTGATACGAATGAGTTTCAGCAGTTCTTTGGCGCTGATTTCGCTATCGGCGATGAACGGCTCAATTGCAGGTTTGAGGTCAGGATTTGCGGCAAAGGCAACTCCAGTGCCGCGCTGAATTGCATTCAGGTTGGATTGAATGGCGTTTGATGCGCTCAGAAGCCGTACTTTTTCTTGAGTGGTTGGGCTGCGCTTAACGATCGTGGTTCCCAACGTCATGACTTGAACCGACTGCTCAATCATCGAGGGAATCTTGGTCACGACTCCATCCATCAGATAGTAGCTGCCTAAGTCCGGATCGAGAATTAGGTTGGAAGCATCGCCGACGTCCGCGATCAGCGATCGCACATCACTGATCAAGCTGGCGTGGAGGGAGAGGCTGCTGTCAGGCGATAGCGTCAGTAGATTGTTCGAGAGCGTCTGTGATGATTGCCGAATTTTTTGCCACTTTGCCGTTGTTTTCAGGGTGGCTCCCAGATCGCGATCGACCGCATCCACCGCTTTCACGGCTGCTGCAATGTCTGCCTGCTTTTTCAGTAAGTCGGGTTTAAACGATGACTCCCCCTGGTAGTAGCTGAAGAAAAGCTGATGCTGCTGGATGAGTTGCTCTAGAAAAACTCGCAGCCTGTAGTTATAGCGCAGTCCCGATCGCTCTCTCTGGGCAAATTCAACGCTGATCCCAATCTCATCGGTGAGTTGCTGAACAACAACGCCAAACGGCACCGTAAAGATCAAGAACAAGCTGATTAGAATGCCCTGTCTGTATAAACGCTTGAGCCAGTTCTTTTTTCTCATGTCAACTGCAGGAGCAATGGAACGTTACAGCATCGGCTATGGGGATGGCTTGCTTTTTCCTTGAAAACAGGCAACAGCTCAATAAATCCGGAGGTCAACCGTAAAGGTTGAGTAAAGAAGGCGACTGAGTACTGGAATCCTGAAGTACAAATTGCCTTCATTTTGCCTTCATTCTGAATCTAGAGTAGAGCGTGTTCGCTAAAGTAACAGGCAATGGTATGGTTAGACTGCCCAAAATTATGGCAGATGCTCAGTTGTTTTACTGAATTTGATGAACTGGACGTTAAACAATCACCCATTTGAGTGGGGACAACGCACGTACCTGATGGGGGTTATAAATGTTACACCAGACAGCTTCAGCGACGGTGGACAGTTCACGACGTTAGACGCAGCACTGGCACAGGCGATCGCGTTAGCCGAGGCAGGCGCAGACCTGTTAGACATTGGTGGACAGTCCACCCGTCCACAGGCGTCTGAAGTGTCGCTG
>NZ_JACJPG010000404.1 GCF_014695955.1 Leptolyngbya sp. FACHB-36
ATCCAAACCCACGTCTCCTACGTGCTGCTAACGGGCAACTACGCCTACAAAGTCAAAAAGCCCGTCAACTACGGCTTTTTGGACTTCTCCACCTTAGAGAAGCGACAGCACTTTTGCCAGGAAGAACTGCGGCTGAACGGGCGTGGAGCCGCAGAGCTGTATCTGGACGTGGTTCCGCTGACGCAGACCGGGGAGCAGTTTCACCTAGGCGGCAGCGGTGATGCGGTAGAATTTGCGGTCAAGATGCGGCAGTTTCCGTCAGGAACGCTGTTCACGGAGCTATTCGAGCGCGGCGAACTCACCGAGAGTTTGCTAGAGCGACTGGCGCACGTCCTCGCTCAGTTTCATCGCAAAGCCGTCACAAACGACTACATTCGCGGCTTTGGGCAGGTGTCGCAGATTCGGGAGGCGATCGACGAAAACTACGAGCAAACCGAGCACTACATCGGCGGACCTCAGACGCAGACGCAGTTCGACGAGACAAAGCAGTACACCGATCGGCTGTTTGCTGAGCAGGAGGCGCTATTTGTCGATCGCGTCAAGCACGACTGGATTCGCGAGTGCCATGGAGATGTGCACCTGCGGAACATTGCTTTGTGGAACGACCAGATTTTGCTGTTCGACTGCATCGAGTTCAACGAGCCGTTTCGCTTCGTCGATACGATGTTTGACATTGCCTACATCGTCATGGACCTGGACGTGCGCGATCGCCACGACCTGAGCAATCGCTTCCTTAACGCTTACCTGGAGCAAATGGGCGATTGGGAAGGGTTGCAGGTGCTGCCGCTGTATCTTAGCCGTCAGTCCTACGTCCGGGCAAAAGTCACCTCGTTTCTGCTGGACAATCCCACCGTGCCCGACGCGGTAAAGCAGGAAGCGACAGAAACGGCTGCCCAGTACTACCGCTTGTCCTGGGAGTACACGCGATCGCAGTCAGGTCGCTTGATTTTGATGTCGGGTTTGTCTGGTTCTGGCAAGAGTACGACCGCACGCGAGTTAGCAAAACGAGTGGGGGCGGTGCATTTACGATCGGATGCCGTCCGGAAGCACTTGGCAGGCGTGCCGCTGGACGATCGCGGCGGATCAGAGCTGTATACGCCAGAAATGACGCAGCAAACGTACGATCGCCTACGTCAGTTGGGCGTCACGCTTGCCGCTCAGGGCTACACGGTGATTCTGGATGCCAAGTACGATCGCCAACTGCTGCGACAGGCGGCGATCGACGATGCACAGGCGCACGGTCTGCCGCTGCACATTCTGTACTGCACTGCGCCACCAGAAGTGTTGCGGGCGCGAGTGGGCGATCGCACCGGAGACATTTCTGACGCCACAGTGGATGTGCTTGCCCAGCAGCAGTTCGACTCATTCAGCGATGCCGAACAGCCTTATGTGATCTCTGTCGATACAACGCAAGATCTAGCCGCACAGCTTAGCCCTCTCCAGAGATGAAGGCGTTGCTGAATCGAATGTTGTGCCAATTCGGCTCAAAGCGGATTCTCCAGATAGCGCTGATAGCCTACTTCATCCAGTTTCGCCTGCTTGTCCAGCACCATCTGGGCAAGACTCTGGCGGTACTGCTGCACCTTTTCCAGCAGGGCGGCGTCATGACTCGCCAGAATTTGCACAGCTAACAGTCCAGCGTTGCGGGCATTGCCGATCGCCACCGTTGCTACCGGAATTCCCGCTGGCATCTGGACGATCGAGTACAGCGAGTCCACACCCTGTAAGTGGCGACTGGCAACGGGCACACCAATTACAGGTAGCGGCGTCAGCGAGGCCACCATTCCGGGCAGGTGAGCCGCTCCGCCTGCTCCAGCAATAATTATCTTGAGTCCGCGCTGGTGCGCCTGTTTGGCATAGTCCACCATGCGATCAGGCGTGCGATGGGCAGAAACGATGCCAACGTCACATGAGACGCCAAATTCTTCGCACACGGCGATCGCGCCCTGCATCGTGGGAAGATCGGAGTCGCTGCCCATGATGATGCCAACTAACGGAGAAGTCATAGGGGAATGAATGGTAAGTCAGGAGTTTTGATTTTACGCGATGGGCGATCGCACAATGAATGACCTAACAATTCGGAATGCTCGATTACTCGGCTACGA
>NZ_JACJPG010000405.1 GCF_014695955.1 Leptolyngbya sp. FACHB-36
TCGATCGCGGACGGAGCAGCATCGAGGCTGGCTAAAAGGTCTACGATCTCGACGGGCAGATTTGGCAGGATGCGCTCCAGCACGTCTCTCAAGCGCTGGATCTGACTGCGGCTGTTAACGTAGCAGTCTTTCCAGTGCTGCACGGCAGTTTCATACTCGCTGGCCTGCTGTGCCTGCCGCAGAATCTGCTCTTGCATGTCAGCAGTCTGGCTCTCCAGTTCCGCAATTCGCATCTGCTGGCAATCGCGCACCGCTTCAAGTTCCTGACAGGCATGATGCAGCATGGCCTGGGCGGTCTGCTGTTTTGCGATCTGTGCTTCTAACTTGCTAATCTTGCTGTGAGCAGCACGATCGCCCATTGGGTCGGAGGCAGTCGTCAAGTTCGGTGATTCCAGCGCGAACGCATGCTGTAACGCGGCGCGAGCTTGCTGCACGATCGCATCCAACGAACTGAGGGCGGGCGTCTGCACCTGCTGAGATAAGGCTTGAACGTGAATCGTCGCCTGCTCCAGCAGCACCTCTAGCGTGGCAGCAAGTACGCGAGCTGATAAGCACTGAGACTCCAACTCCACAATTCGCTGCTGCTGTGTTTGATGAGTCGCTTGCAAATCGCTGAGTTGTTTCTCGAGCCGATCGCGGTACTGATGAACCGCCGCTCGATCGAGCGCTATCTGACCTCGCAGTCGTTCAACTTCCGCCTGCTGCGTCTGGGTCAGCCCTTCCAAGTTAGTCAGCAGCCCTTGCACCGTCTGGTCACGCTCCTGAGTTTGACTCAGTTGAACATCAAGCATCTGCTGCTGCTGCGCTAGCTGCTGCTTCAAGCGTGTGATGGCTTGCTGCTGAATATTGGCAATTTCTTCGGTAGATGCCAACTGCGTTTCTAGAAGCGCTTGATCGACCATCTCTAGCCGTAGCTCTTTCAGCGAGGCGAGAGACTGATCGAGCGCCTGCTCCAGATGGCGAATTCGTTCCGCCTGCTCCTGAGTCAGCGATCGCGCTTGCGCTAGTTCGGCTAGCAGTGTTTCGTACGCTTGTGGGTTGAGGTTCATGGGCTGCATCTGTGCTGGCGCTCCATCTGACGGTAATTGAGTACCGTCCTGCAAGGACGATCGAGCAAGGTCTGCCGATTCAGAGTTGTGCGTAAAATTCGGTTCAGACACCTCACGTCTCCCGAAAGCAAGTAACAGTCAGTTGATGCAGGCTCAGTACAACCTGATCTGCAAACAGGATAGCTTGCAGTACCCAAAAACATAGCAGATTTGCAGGAATCCGAGACGAGTTTCCGCGATTCGCTGCTTACTCTGATCGAACGCTGAGATGATCCTCCGGTGTGTCCTGCCCCCTTGCCGCTGCGTTAAGCGACCAGCGGTACTCGACCGATCGATGATAGCGCTGGCAGTTCTCTTCAAGCTGCTTCTGCTGCGCCAGTGCCTTCCGCAGAGTAATGATGAGCTGTTGAACCTGTTCCTGCATCGCAGACTTGGGTCCGACCGCAAACATCGTCTGCCGTTCCAACAGCTGAAGCAGCAGTTCGTAATGAATATGGGACGGAAGAGGAATCGGTTCCATGAAGTTTAGCCTGTGGGTTGAATAAAGACAGAATGAGCGCAGGTCGCTCAGGCGTTGAACAAGTCTGAGAGTGCCCGTCCAGGGTCGGGCTGCTTCATTAGTGATTCACCAATTAGCACCGCATTGGCTCCGGCATCCGCAACAATGCGCAAATCTTCTGGCGTGTGAAGCCCGGACTCACTCACGATCGTGACGCCGCGCGAGCTCAACTCCTCTTTACGAGCGGCAATTAAGCGGGATGTCGTCTGCAAATCCACCGAGAAGTTTTCCAGGTTGCGGTTGTTAACTCCCACCAAAGCGGTGTTGTCGATCGCCAGCACACGATCAAGCTCCTCCACGGTGTGAACTTCTACCAGCGCCGTCATGCCCAGTGCCGCTGCAATCTTGAGGAAGTAACTCAAGTCTTTATCCGGCAAAATTGCGGCGATCAGCAGAATCGCATCGGCTCCATACACTCGTGCCAGATACATCTGATACGGGTACAGAATAAAATCCTTGCACAGCAGTGGTAGCTCGGTCACAGCGCGAATCTTTGCCAGATTCTCGAAGCTGCCTTGAAAAAACTGTCGATCGGTGAGCACTGATAAACAAGCAGCCCCGCCTTGCTCGTAGGACCGCGCGATCGCCACTGGATCAAAGTCTGCCCGAATCACACCTTTGCTGGGAGAGGCTTTTTTGACCTCGGCAATTACGGCGGGCTGCGTCTTGCCCGTCTTTAGAGCCTGAAGGAAATTGCGGGGCGACGACATTGTTCGCACCTGCTTCTGAAGCTCAATCAGCGGCGTCCGCTCCCGCAGTTGAGCGACTTCCGTTTCTTTCTGCCAGACAATCTCCTCCAAAATGTGCCGGGGAGCGGCATTGGGTACTTTCACTTGGTACCGCAGGTCCTGCACAGCAATGGCAGGATTCGGTGGACGACGACGGATGTGCATTCAGCGATCGGGGTTAAGTAAACGAAGTACAGCACCGACGACGCGATCGGAAAGCGTCTCACGGCGATCGGGGTCCCTGAATCAGGGAGTCTCCCAGGAATGCTCAGTGCTATCTGATAGCGTAACGCAACTCTGGAAATCCACAGACTTCATGCGTATACAGCGATACGCAAAAAATAGCTGTGAACGACTGGAGGCGTGAACCGAGGCTAATGGGTTGTTGCTGCCCGCTTGTAGGCTTCGTCCAGCACTTCCGACAGGGTGGGGTGGGCGTGGACGAGGAAGGCAAGCGACTGAATTGACTGCCGCTGAGCGATCGCGCTAGCCGCTTCGTGAATCAAATCCGAGGCGTGCAGCCCGAAGATGTGCACACCCAGCACCTCGCCAGTATCTTGACGGTAGATGACTTTGGCCACGCCTTCGGTCTCGCCCTCGGCAAGTGCTTTAGCGTTTCCTTTAAAGTAGGTGCGCACGGCAGCCACGTCAAATCCTTCTGCTTTGCCTTTTTCCTTGGCGGCAGGCTCCGTCATGCCAACAAAGCCAATCTCTGGGTGCGTAAAGGCGGCGGCAGGAATGCTGTGATAGTCTACGGAGCGAGGGCGTCCACAGATTGCCTCGATCGTTGCAATTCCTTGAGCCGATGCGGCATGAGCCAGCATCATTTTTCCCGTTGCGTCACCGATCGCCCACAGATGCGGTACAGGCTGTCCATCGCGCAGCACTGCCATGTGGTCGTCGATCGGAATGAAGCCGCGTTCCAGTTCAACCCCAATGGAGTCCAAGCCCAGATCCTTCGTTGATGGAACCCGCCCAGTCGCCACTAAGCAGGCATCGACCTCTAGCACCTCTACAACCTCCTTGGTTTTGGCATCTGCTAGCTCAATCACCACTGGAGAACCGGGGATCACGCGCTTTGCCAGCAGCCCAACCTTCGTTTCAATATCGCGGGGCGTAATCAACACACGCTGCGCCAGCTTGGCAATGTCGGGATCAAATCCTGGCATCAGTTGATCCATCGCTTCGATCAGCGTAATTTCGCAGCCCAGCGCCGAGTAAACGTCGGCAAACTCCAAGCCGATGTAGCCGCTACCCACGATCGCAATCCACGGCGGCAGCGACTCTAGCCGCACTGCGTCGTCGCTGGTGAATACGGTCTTGCCGTCTAGCTCGACTCCCGGAGGCACAAAGGGAACCGATCCAGTAGCCAGGATAATATCTTTAGCCGTAATCGCTCGTTCACCATCAGGCGTGCTCACAGACAGCTTTTGTGGTCCAACAACTCTGCCCAAGCCGCGAATCGTGTCAACGCCTACCCGCTTCAGGCTGCCGATCAGCGCTTCTCGCTGCTTGGTCACAATGCCATTAGCGTGGTTGGCGATCGCTTGACGATCGAACGTCACCTGATCGAGCTGAATCCCTAAGGTCTTAAGATGATGCGTGTCCCGCAGTTCCCGGACTCGTCCTGATGCCGCCAGCAGCGCCTTCGACGGAATACAGCCGCGATTGACGCAGGTGCCACCCATATCCGCCGCTTCAATCACCGCTGTCTTTAAACCACAACTGACCGCGTGGAGAGCGGCTCCATGCCCTCCAACGCCAGCCCCAACGATCACCAAATCATAATCAAATGCCTGACTCACATCATCTCTCCTGCTGCGTTCTTTTCTATTGTGAAATGTTGGAGGCGATCGAACAACTTCCTGCGCAATGAGCGTGTATCTCACCTGAATGGGGTACTCTAATCGGCAGTGCGCTGCCCCATTCCCTGAAGGGTTTACCCGTCGCTGGCGGGTGGAACCTGTTCTAGTCTCTAAATCGTCACAGATTACAGTCTGCTTCCTAGTCTGCCATGCAACCATTACCTATGGAGGGTCAGCCCAGCCTTGCCAGCTTGCCAAGACATGGCACAATCCACTAAGCACAGAATTTGGTTTTTAATCTTCATCTTTGGAGCCGAGCACGTATGGAGCAGTATTCGCAAGAACAGCGTCGCACCGCTGCCAGAGCGTTTATCGAATCGCTCGATCAGCTACAGCAGACGCTACAGCCCTCCAACGCTTCTGAGCAGCCCGTGTCCCGCCAAACCGAAGCGCATGAAGCAGCGGGGTCAACATCGTTTGATCTCGGCAGTTTCGAGCGCGCCGTTGCTGATATTGAGCAGTTTATCGAACGCCGATCGCAGCCGGAAAAACCAAGTCATTAACTCCTTACTCCGTATTCCTCACTGTCTCACATTGCCGCTTTGCCTCATATAGAATCAGGGCTGCCGCGATCGCCACATTCAGCGATTCGACGCCAGAACTGAGGGGAATCGTGACATGGCGATCGGCCATGTCTGCGAGGTCTGGAGAAAGCCCTGCTCCTTCGTTGCCCAGCAGAATTAACGTTGGCTGCCGCAAATCAACCTGCCAATAAGAAAGGGTTGCCGTCGGCAGCGTTGCAATCACCTGCATTCCCTGTTGTTGGTAGCGAGCGAGGTCAGCTTTGAAGTCACGACTAGCCGCCATAGGTAGCTGAAACCATTGTCCTGCCGAAGCGCGAAGCACCTTTGGATGGTCGAGATCTACGCTGTCAGCGCTGACCAGCAGTCCGTCAGCTCCCACCGCTGCCGCTGTGCGAATCATGGTTCCCAAGTTGCCAGGGTCTTGTACAGTTTCCAGGACTAGACCCAACCGCTTAAAGCTGGGCGGTGGAGTCGATGTGCGCTCCAGTGTGGCAACCACCCCATCGGGTTCAACCGTCGTTGCGATCACCCGCAGCACCTCTGGGCTAACTAATTCGACGCGCTGAGTTGATCGAGCAGCCCATTCCCAAAGTCCAGCATGCCGTCGTTGCCAGTCTTCTGTGTAGCACAGCGTTACCAGTTGCCGTTGTGCTACACACGCTGCCTCCAGTAAGTGGGTTCCTTCTAGCAAGAAAAGCTGCTGCTGCTGTCGCTCCTTTGCCCGATGCAGCTTCCGCATCTGCTTGACTAATGAATTTTGCAGGCTCGTAAGCATGAACCACTCACAGTAAAAGCTGAATGCCCTACAGAGGCAACTACGACTGATTAGTCTTTTGCCAAAGGGCACAGCAGAGGTATAAGGAGATCTGAGAGTTGGGTCAACCGTTAGTCCATCTACCGTGAGACAGATAAAGGCATCGAGAGATGGATTCTCTAGATGCGGAACCCGGGACTTGAACCCGGAAGGTATTGCTACCACTAGAACCTGAATCTAGCGCGTCTGCCAATTCCGCCAGTTCCGCATGCAGTGCTTTTGAAGCCGCGATTTATAATAATCGGACAAGTGAAAGCATCTGTCAACTAGTTTAGTACACAAATGGCTAAATTGAGTTGGATCGTACCTTGGTAGCTGACGATCGTTTCGGCAAAGATCGTCTCGACAATACGAATCTTTCCGGTAGAATCTAAACCGAATTTGAAGACAATGCTCACCTGATGCAACCAACCCCGGAGGACAGACCCATTACTCTCTCACCCAGCCTACCTAACCCTTCTTCGCAGCCCACGCCAGACAAATCGGTTCTGCAAGTTTGGGGCAATCAGCCGCTGAGCGGACACGTCACCATCAGTGGCGCTAAAAATTCTGCATTAGTCATCATGGCGGGGGCGATTCTGTGTTCGCAAGACTGCCGGATTCGCAACGTGCCCTTGCTGGCGGATGTGAATCAAATGGGCAACCTGCTGCTGGCACTGGGAATCAAGGTCGATCGTCAGGGCAACTGTCTCGACATCAACGCGGCTCATATCGCTCATTCCAAGGCTCCCTACGAGCTAGTTAGCCAGATGCGCGCCAGCTTTTTTGTGATTGGTCCGCTGCTGGCTCGGTTGGGAGTCGCACGAATTCCACTACCGGGCGGCTGCGCGATCGGAGCGCGACCCGTCGATCTGCACGTACGGGGATTGCAGGCGATGGGTGCCGAGGTGCAGATTGACCACGGCATGGTCTACGCCAGCGTCCGGGGACAAAACAAGCGGCTGCAAGGTGCTCGCATTTACCTCGACTACCCTAGCGTTGGAGCGACGGAAACGCTGATGATGGCGGCAACGCTAGCCGACGGCGAGACGACGATCGAGAACGCGGCTCAGGAGCCGGAGGTTGTTGACCTAGCAAACTTCTGTCGGGCAATGGGCGCAAAAATTCGCGGAGCTGGGACCAAGACGATCGTCATTTCCGGGGTGCCTAGCCTGCATTCCACTGACTACAGCATTATTCCCGATCGTGTCGAAGCGGGAACGTTCTTGGTTGCTGGAGCAATTACGCAGTCGGAAATTAGTTTATCGCCTGTTGTGCCTGACCATTTGACGGCGGTAATTGCCAAGCTGCGGGCAATGGGCGTGCAGATTATCCCTGACGCGCCTAACCGTCTTCGCGTCGTTGCTTCTGAGCGCCTTAGCGCGACGGATATCAAAACCCTGCCTTACCCAGGTTTTCCAACGGATATGCAAGCGCAGTTTATGGCGCTGCTAACGTTGAGCGACGGCGATAGCGTTATCACTGAAACTGTGTTTGAGAATCGGATGCGCCATGTTGCCGAACTTAGCCGCATGGGTGCCGACATCCGCGTCGAGGGCAACCACGCGATCGTCCGAGGTGTGCCATTCCTCTCGGGTGCGCCTGTCCTTGCAACCGATTTGCGAGCCTCAGCCGCGTTGGTAGTGGCAGCGCTGGCTGCAAAGGGCATGACTACGATCGAAGGATTACATCACCTCGATCGCGGCTACGAAAACCTGGAGGCAAAACTGCGTCAGTTGGGTGCTCGGATTCACCGCGTTACAGACGGAATGGAGACAACGAGCGATTCAGCGGCTCGCGTTTAAACTCAGGCAGTGCGGGACTAGCCACAGCTGACGGAGGCGATCAACTACTTGAGTTATCTCCTTGGCTAGTCCCCACTGCCGCTCCTGACTTTACACTGATGTGGCAGAATGAACTGGATACTCCGGCTTCTCTCCATTCTCAACAGTTATGACAAAGTTTGTGTTCGTCACAGGCGGTGTAGTTTCCAGCATTGGCAAAGGCATTGTCGCTGCTAGCTTAGGTCGCTTGCTTAAGTCGCGGGACTATTCTGTGTCGATTCTCAAGCTCGATCCTTACATCAACGTCGATCCGGGCACGATGAGTCCGTTCCAGCACGGAGAGGTTTTCGTCACGGAAGACGGAGCCGAAACCGATTTGGATTTGGGACACTACGAGCGCTTCACCGACACCTCGATGTCGCGGCTGAACAGTGTTACGACGGGTTCAATCTATCAGGCAGTCCTGAACAAAGAGCGGCGAGGAGACTACCAGGGCGGCACCGTGCAGGTGATTCCGCACATTACCAACGAAATTAAAGAGCGGATTCTGCGCGTTGCCAAAAACACAAATCCCGATGTAGTCATTACTGAGATTGGCGGTACAGTCGGCGATATTGAATCGCTGCCGTTTCTGGAAGCCATTCGCCAGTTTCGTAAAGAAGTCGGACGGCGCAATGTCCTGTACATGCACGTGACGCTGGTGCCGTGGATTCCAGCGGCAGGAGAAATGAAAACCAAGCCGACGCAGCATTCCGTCAAGGAACTGCGATCGATCGGCATTCAGCCAGACATCCTCGTTTGCCGCTCCGATCGTCCGCTGCCGCCGGGACTCAAGGAAAAAATGTCCGAGTTCTGCGATGTACCGGTGGAATGCGTCGTCACTTCCCAGGATGCCCGCAGCATCTACGAGGTGCCACTGAC
>NZ_JACJPG010000406.1 GCF_014695955.1 Leptolyngbya sp. FACHB-36
CTGTTTGTCACGTCCAGCGCAGACAAAGAAGTGGGTGACTACTAGAGGCACATGATTCAGATCAACCAGCGAGGACCCATTTGGCAATGGGGCGGCGTGGCGATCGTCGCAACCGCTGTAGCGAGCGCCGTGCTGGCGCTGCGGTTTACAGGCGTGCTGCAAGCCAGCGAGTGGGCAATGCTCGACCAGTTCTTTCGCTGGCGTCCACCAGAGCGAGTGGATGACCGCATCTTGATTGTTAGCGTGGATGAAGCGGATATTCGCTATGTCAAACAGTGGTCTGCGTCCGATGCGACGATCGCCGCTCTGCTGAACAAAATCAAAGCTGGTAAGCCCAAAGCGATCGGGTTGGACCTCTACCGGGATTTGACCGTGCCGCCCGGAACAAAAGCATTAGAGGACGTGTTTCGCTCGACGCCGAATCTGATCGGAATTGAAAAGAAAGTGGCAGACCGCAGAAGTGCCCCAGTTGCGCCGCCGCCCGTTCTGAGTCAGCTTGGACAGGTCAGCTCGAATGATGTGGTGCTGGATACAGATGGAAAACTGCGGCGGGGCTTACTGTTTCTGACTCCGGATTCCGAGGACGCCATTCCCAGCTTGGGGCTATCGTTAGCGCAGATTTACTTGGCAGATTACGGTATCGTGCCGACAGCTGCGGCTGATGGTGCAATGCAGTTGGGCAACACCGTGTTTCGTCCGTTTGAGGCGAACGACGGCGGCTATATCCGAGCGGACGCCGCCAGCTACCAGATTTTGCTCAATTACCGTTCTGCCCCGTTCGATCGGGTCTCCCTAACCGATGTGCTAGAAAACCGAGTGCCGTCGGAGCGGGTGCGCGATCGTGTGGTTCTGATTGGTGCCGTCGCCCGCAGCCTCAACGATTTCTTTTACACCCCGTTCAGCAGCACGCTGGTCGGCTATCCAGAGCAAACCGCAGGCGTCGAAGTTCAGGCACATCTGGCTTCCTCAATTCTGAGTTCCGTTTTGGACCAGCGACCGCTGCTGCAAACGGTGTCCGACCCGCTGGAAATCATTTGGATTGTGCTGTGGTCTGCTGTGGGAGCCAGTGTGATCTGGGCGGTGCGATCGGACAAAGCCCAATCTACGACTTATTTGCGATCAATACTAGGATTGCTAGTCGTGGCGACCGGGCTGCTGAGCGGTGCCTATGCGCTGTTTCTAGCGAGCTGGTGGATTCCTGTTGTGCCGCCGCTGCTGGTGCTGGTGGGGTCTGCCACGGTGATGACTGGGTATATCGCCCAACTGGAGCGGTCCGATCGCAAAACCGTGATGACGCTGTTTGGACGGCATGTCGCTCCCGAAATTGCGGCTGTGATCTGGCAGGAACGGCACCAACTGCTGGAAGCGGGACGCCTCCCCGGACAGCAAATGAGCGCAACGGTGCTGTTTGCTGACTTAAGAGGCTTCACTGCCATCACGGAGCAAACCGATCCGAGAACCCTGATGCAGTGGCTAAACGAGTGTATGGAAGCGGTGGCAGAAACCGTTCTGGCACACGGCGGCATTGTCGATAAGTTTATTGGCGATGCGGTGATGGCGGTATTTGGCGTGCCGATTCCCCGCACCACAGCAGACGCGATCGCCCAAGACGCCAATGCCGCTGTGCGCTGCGCGGTGGCGATCGCCGCTACCCTAGAACGGCTCAACCAAACTTGGCAGCAGCAAGGACGCCCGATCGCCAGTATGCGAATTGGTATTGCTACCGGACCGGTCATTACCGGAAGCTTGGGTAGTTCCCAACGGCTCGACTACACGACGATCGGCGACAGCGTCAATGTCGCAGCGCGCCTCGAAAGCTACAACGAATCAATGGATGGAACGGTCTGTCGGATTCTAATTAGTCAGGAAACGTATCGGTATGTTCAGGAACAGTTTCCAACGCGATTTGTTGATACTGTTCACTTGAGAGGGCGTCAG
>NZ_JACJPG010000407.1 GCF_014695955.1 Leptolyngbya sp. FACHB-36
TACTTCATCACCCAAGTTACCAACAGAATCCATTTGAGATTTTAAAGAAAGGCTGCAAGCCGCTTAATCATTAGGCTAACGAAGCAAAGGTTGAGCTTAGTTGTACCAAACTTAATCCGTCACTTATCTAATGTTTGATGTTCAAAATTATCAACCTCAAACACCTAATGTGACCCCTGAAAACTATCGCGTTGTTCCAGTGAAACGTCAAACAAATAATCAGCTTTAGCTATCCAGCCTTTAGAAGATACTCATCCTCCTCAACTTGAGACTTTTTGCCACTTCTGAGCAATTTTGTCGATTAACGCTAACACTTGAGCCAAGTCTTCGCCCCGTTCTGCTAGCCCGTAGGTGACTTGCGGTGGAATCGTCGGCTTGTAGTCCCGGTAAATAATGTCTTCTTCCTCCAGCATCCGTAGCCGTTCTGTTAAAACTTTCGCTGAGATGCCGTCAACTTTGCGTCTTAGCTCGCCAAAACGAGTCGGACCGTTATTGCTCAACAGCCAGAGAATGCTGAGTGTCCAGGGACCCGCTAACAGATTTAGAAGCTGCCCCGACGGGCATTCCATGTGTTCTGCACTAAGTGACATAATCAGTTCCTCAATGGTTTTCTAGTTACTTTAAGGTACCTACTTTACTTTTTATATTAGTTACTTATAGTAAGTAGTGCAAGCCTTTATAACTCTCCGACGAGAAGACAACAGGATGACTGAAGCAACAAAAATCACAACATTGGATAACGGTCCGTTTCTAGTGACGGGTTCTGTTTTACTTACAGACGCTCAGGGAAATCAGTTTCATGCAGAACGAGAGACGATCGCGCTTTGCCGCTGCGGAGGCTCTACCACGAAACCGTTTTGCGATGGTGCTCATTCAAAACTTGGTTTCCAAGCAGCAGAGCGAGCTGTTCAGCAACAAGATAGTCAACTTTAAGTCACTAAACATTTACCGTATGACGAGTACATCTCACACTCCTCTAGCGATCGAGCTATCTTCGCGATCAATCGATCGTCGTCAGCCGATTGCATCCAGACGCGGTCAAGTCGTTCGCGCAGGAAGCGGCGTAAAAAACATTGTCACTATTGGGATGGATGAGCTATCTGAGCTGGATCCATTTCTCCTATTCGCAGAGTTCGGCGGCGCGGGTCCGGAGGACTATATCGGCGGCTTCCCTGATCACCCGCATCGAGGTTTCGAGACGGTGACTTATGTGGTGGAAGGTCGGCTCAAACATGCGGACAGTCACGGCAACGAGGGTCGGCTGGGTCCGGGCGCGGTGCAGTGGATGACAGCGGCGCGCGGATTGATCCATGCGGAAATGCCCGACCAGGCGTCCGGTCCGCTCCGCGCCTTTCAGCTATGGATCAATTTGCCCGCGCGCAACAAGATGGACGTGCCGCGCTACCAGGACATTCCCGCCGAGCGGGTTCCGAGCTTGGAGCGCGACGGTGTTAACGTCAAAGTGTTGGCGGGTGCCGCCTTTGGACTGAGAAGTCCGATCGACGCAGGTCCAACCGATCCGGTCTATCTCGACTTGAAGCTCGCGCCCGACTCAACGATCGCTGTGCCACTTCCTCGCGGGCATCAAGCCTTCGCCTACGTCTACGAAGGCTGCGCCTGTTTCGGTAAACAGGAGGCGCGCGCCGAGACGATCACGCTGTTCTCGGACGGCGACCATCTGGAGGTGTCAGCCCGCGAATCGACCCGGCTGCTGCTGCTGGCGGCGCGACCGATTGGCGAACCGATCGCTCGGCAGGGACCGTTCGTGATGAACACGCTTCAAGAGATCCGGCAGGCTTTCGCCGACTATCAGGCGGGCCGGTTCAGCTCTTGACCAGCCCGGCACAGACGAGAATGCAATTCGTCGAGCCGCAAAGCGGCTCGACGCTCAACTCAGATAAGGAGACATCCCTCTCTACTTGTAAATGCACTTTCACCTAATAGATGCAGTAGCTAGCAGGCTAATACAGCGCTGCAACGGACTGTTAGTAGGTGCTTGCGATGTGGCGTAGGTATGGGCAGCCATTGAGTTGTGCCGTTAGCTGCTCTGCACAGAGACTTTGCACTCGTGCTTGAAGTCTATTGTCCAGTGCGATCGCGCTGCGGAATTATCTAGGGATTCAAGATTTGTCGTAACAGGTTGAGTCCAGAAAGATAGTGGGCTAAGAAGACGATCGATCGTGCCTAGCCGTTAGAGTTCTACAAATCTTGATACGTCAATTCTGCATTTGCCCAATCGGTTTCTTCAAGGAATTGGGCAAAGGTGGTCAGGAGTCCGGGAAATGTCTCTCGTAAGCGGGGAACATCCGCCTGATAGCCTTGCTTGCGATACCACTGAATCAAATCAAACAGCGATTTGCGAAACAAAAGTAAGAAAATCCAGGGTGGAATCTCTTTGTAGACTACAGATTTTCCCTGTGCTCTAGAGAATGCCTCTGCCATTTGTTTAGGAGTCAATACGTCCCCAGCCAGTTCAATTTCTTGACCCACATATTGAGAACGGTGCTTCATTACATGAGCAGCCACTCGTCCCATATCTTTTGTCGTAATCAGATGAAGTAGCCTATCAGGTTGCACTGCGAAGGGAAAAGACCCCTTAAGTACAGACGGTCGGGTGTATTGCTTCCAAAACTCCTCCATAAACAGGCAAGCCCGCAGCATGGTTGTGGGTAAACTCGCTTGCTTCAGAATCTGCTCTACTTTGTGCTTTTGCTCGATGTGGGGAATGCCAGAATTGCGATCGACTCCTCCCGCAGAATTGTAGACAAAGTGGCTAACATTAGCTTCCTTAGCCGCTTGTGCAACTCGCTCTGCCCTGGCAATTTCTTGTGGATCAGGCTTGGCAGAATCTGGGGCAGTTGCGTGGCAGTAAACGGCTGAAACACCTACAAAGGCTGCTCTCATTGAAGACTCATCATCGAGATCCGCTTCAACTAGCTCAACACCGCTATTGTGTAGCCTAGATAGAGAAACACGCTCAAGGTCAATCTTGCGAGTAATCGCACGTAGATTAATCACGTTCTGTTCGAGCAATCCTTTGACCGCATTGCTGCCTGTTCCCCCGGTTACTCCAATTAGCAGCACTTTACCAACAGTTATCTCTGCATTACTCATGCTCTTTACTCCACAACGATCGGATTAACTGATCTGCCAATTCTGCCCCAAAAATCTTCACGGCTAAAGCATTTCCTGGGTCGCGTTCTGCCGTAATTTGTCGCATCCGTGAATCACGTTCTGATAGCAGAGTTTGACGATCGACCGAAACAGATTCTGCTTGCTTAACCCACGTTAACCAGCGAGAACACATTTCATGAGCAGTATTCCGAATAAGCAAAAGAGAGTCTTCTGTGGCTGCACAAGTAAAGCAAAGCGACGTTGGAGATTGCATTTGCCTCACATACAATGCCTTACTCACAAATAAGGACAGATTAGGATTCTCTCTTAATTTCAGATAAGTGGCATTTATAGGGTCATAGTAGCGTTCTGTGTAGTTTAAGTCACTCCACAAATCAACTCTAGGAATGTAGTCAATATAGAAGAAAGGCTCCGGCTTTGTACCAAATTCAAACGCTAAGTGAGGTACCTGAATCAGTGGACTGAGCCAAAGGGTCAGGCGCATGGTGCTAAATCTCATCTGAGGGGCATTAAACCAGGAATAAACCAGCCAATCTATCTCTTCTCCAGTGAAGGTCAAAAGCGAGCCTGTCACGTTGCCATCAGGACTGCTAAAACTTTGAAGGGGTTGATTTGACCGAGGCAGAATTGCAATCTGGTGGGTTACTTCTTCGTATAACTCACTCAAAATGCTTTGCAATTGCTTAAACAAAGAGGCGTGGTCTAGATTAGCTTGAGAAGTCATTGTTGCTTTCAAACGTTAACTATATTATCAAATTGTAGAGTTTAGCTCATAGAGCAAACGATTCATAAAACTAAGTTATGAATTAAGCTTTTCTAGATTGTTAGATATAGGTGCAAGGGCGCGATCGCGGCTGCACATATTTTGTAATTTTGGGTGAATCGTGGAGCGATGAGATTTCGGCTTCTGCTGGAGTCTAAAACATCGTTGGAGCGGACAGATAAAAAGTGCTCGATGGCGTGCGGGGAGCGTTGCTGCCGCTCAACTTGATCGTTAGATAAGATAGTTAAATCTTGGAAGATACAGTCGTACAACATTCATACTGGGTTTCTCGATGAGTACCTCTCGCAAGCGATCGTCGAAAAAGCAGCGGGCGATCGAAATCCTGCTGCGTCTAAAAAAACTCTATCCCGAAGCCCCCTGCACGCTGGATTATCAAACTCCGGTGCAGCTTCTAGTCGCGACGATCTTGTCGGCGCAGTGCACAGACGAACGGGTGAACAAGGTAACACCCGAACTGTTCCGCCGCTTCCCAGATGCCGCCGCCCTAGCAGGTGCAGACGTTGCAGAGCTAGAAGAGTTGGTTAAATCCACAGGCTTCTACCGCAACAAAGCGAAAAACATCCAGGCTGCCAGCCACATGATCATGACGGAGTTCGGCGGCGAAGTGCCAAAGCTGATGGAAGACCTGCTGCGGCTGCCCGGAGTTGCACGCAAAACGGCGAACGTTGTCCTAGCACACGCCTTCGACATCCACATGGGCGTCACCGTGGATACCCACGTGAAGCGACTCAGCCAGCGACTGGGACTAACGGAGCACACCGATCCCATCCGGATCGAGCGGGACTTAATGAAGCTGCTGCCTCAGCCAGATTGGGAAAACTGGTCAATTCGGCTGATTTACCACGGGCGCGCCGTGTGCAATGCTCGCAATCCGCAGTGCGATCGCTGCGTCTTGGCAGACATCTGCCCGTCTGCAAATCTGTCGCCGGATCTACGGGCAGCGGTAGAGGAAACGGAGGCGCTGATTCCCGATGCAGAGGCAGCAACGAGTACGCCGTAATTTGGGTGGAGCGGCTGAAACCGCCTGCAATCCCAGCCGACTTTAGGCTAAAATGATGCACTGTGTCTTTATTTATTGTGAGCGTCGGGATCAGACATGGCTAAAAAGAGCATGGTTGAGCGCGAAAAGAAGCGCCAGAAACTGGTAGAGAAATATGCGGCTAAGCGGGAAGAGTTGAAAGAGCAGTTTGCTCAGGCGACCACTCAACAGCAGAAACTGGTCGTTCATCGTCAGCTTCAGCAGCTTCCCCGCAACAGTGCTCCCGTCCGTCAGCACAACCGTTGCTGGGTTACGGGTCGTCCCAGAGGCTTCTACCGGGACTTTGGCTTGTCCCGCCATGTGCTGCGGGAAATGGCACACCAGGGATTGCTGCCCGGTGTGGTGAAGTCGAGCTGGTAGTGAGCGATTAGTGGATAGTTGTTAGTTTGACCACCTGGCTGTATCTGTAGGTTCCTGATAGCTAATTTGCCGTCAATGGCAGACCAATCTGATAGCTGGATAACCAACAGTTAATAACTAATAGCTAATAAGTGGCGATTGGCAACTAACTACTGTCCGCAGCAGCGATCAATGCCCAGACTATCAAGCAGTAGCTCGCTGACAGCGTTGGCGACGGTGAACTCACCGAAGAAGCTTTGAGAGAAATCGAAGCTTTCCATTTCAGTCACGATCGCGATCACCAAAGAACCCAAATCATTTTCACCTTCCATGCGCTGCCGGACAAAGATCTGAGCAGCGCGTTTTGCAATGTGCTGGTTGACTGGCTCTGGGATGTATTCCTGATCAAGCCAGCGCAGTAGGGCAGCTTGCAGCCACTCCCCTTCCTGCTGAGGATGCTGGGTGGGCGGTAGAGTGATGGGCGGAATTGGGTCAACCATCAGCGCGATCGTAGCCTCGTTGCTAATTAGTTTAGCGCGTGTCGGCTGCAAAAACGTTCAAGACATCCCGTATGAACCCGTCCTACACTGAGGCAGCAAGTCAGGACGCAGACAGTGAAAAATCAGATTGGGGAACAGGCAAAATTCTGGCGCGACTCCAGCTTGAGCAATCTAGAACTGCTTCGCGCTACTTACATCACGCATTCGTTTGCCCGCCACACGCACGAGACGTTTGCGATCGGCGTCGTCGATGCGGGCGTCGAGGAATTCACGTACCAGGGAGCCCTGCATCAAGCTCCAGCAGACAGCATTGTGATTGTGCATCCGGGCGAGGTGCATACCGGACAGGCAGGCATTCCCACAGGCTGGACCTATCGCATGTTTTATCCGGATGTTTCGCTGCTGCAATCGGCGGTTGGCGAACTATCTGACCGATCTCGCGTCATTCCCTATTTTCCGCAGCCAGTGATTGACGATCGCAACTTAGCAAATCAACTGCGCCACCTGCATCACGCGCTAGAAACCTCAGACTCGCGGCTAGAGCGGGAGTCCTGCTGGCTCTGGACCGTGGCTCAGTTGGTCAACCGCTATGCCGAAAACCGACCCATGTTCCGCGCCATTCGACAAGAACAGCGCGTGATCCAGCAGGTGCAGGACTA
>NZ_JACJPG010000408.1 GCF_014695955.1 Leptolyngbya sp. FACHB-36
CGATCGGACGCCAGAACCACTTGCTTTCCGGCTTCGTGCAGCGCGTTGAAGGTGTGGAAAAACTCTTCCTGCGTGTATTCTTTGCCCTCAATAAACTGAATATCGTCTACCAGCAGCACGTCAACGGCGCGATAGCGCTCCCGGAAGCTCTGCCGACTGTCGTGGCGAATGGCGTTAATCAAATCGTTGGTAAATTTTTCTGTGGAGACGTACACCACCTTGGAGGAGGCACAAATGTCTAGACGGTAGTGCCCGATCGCCTGCATCAAATGCGTTTTTCCCAGTCCAACGCCGCCGCAGAGAAACAGGGGATTGAACTCTCGTCCAGGAGATTCCGCCACGGCGAGGGAGGCAGCATGCGCCATGCGATTGTTGGAGCCGACGACTAGACGCGAAAACACATACTTGGCATTGAGGTCGCTGTGCCGGACGCGATCGCCCTTTGACACCTCTGTCACTGGGTTAATCGACGGTAGCCAAACAGAATCCGACTCGTCTGATGACATGCCGTCGCTTTGCGCAGCGGTGATATGAATCTCGATCGGGCGACCAAGGACGTCGGAAACGACGTCGTTAATCGTCCCCATGTAGTATTTTTGCAGCCAGCTACGAGCAAACGGGTTCGGAGAGCGAATGACCAGCCGCTGTTCACTGAGTTCTTCGACGGTGGCGCTTTTGATCCAAGTTTCAAACGTTGGACCATTCAGTTGGGTCTGTAACCGGTCCAGCACTTGCATCCAAAAGTTGTCGATCGTCATCTCCACCACAGGACCTCTACTCCCAACCAGGACAGTTACTCAGTATTGGAATCAGACCGAACCAGGCGATGCACTCCGTTGTTGCCCAGATGCACTGCCGTAGGACCTCTAGTAAACCAGACCCCAGAGAAATTAGCTAGACGCTTTATGCAGAGTCCAGGTTCATCTCTTACTCTACAGGTAGCGTAGCAGGTTCTACGGCGATCGCAAGTGCTCTGGTGAGTAGAGTCATCAATCCACTACACCCGCTAGATGCACACAAACGTGCCAGCAGTCTACCTGATTTCTTACAAGGCGAGGCTCAAGTTTCGTTCATCTTCAAGATTGCGTTGAGCCGTCCGGCTCGGGGAGGCTAGTTTCCAGCTTCAGGCAGTTCTGTCCATCAATCTGTAGCTGGTACTCGACCCGATCCATGAGGCGATTCAAGATTAACCAGCCGTATCCCCCTTCCTGCTGCGCCTCGGGGTTGGGTTCCAAATAGTTGGACAAGTCAAAGCCGCTGCCCTGGTCCCAAATTTCCAGAGCGAGATCGCCGTCTCGAAGCTCTAACCGAATCAGAACTGGAAGATTCGGCTGATCCCGGTGCGCGTGGCGCACAACATTCGAGTACGCCTCTACCAAGACTAAGCGGAGGCGAGTAGACTGGCGCTGCCAATCAACCCGATCGCCCATAACTGCCTGCAAACTGCCCAACATCCAGTTCTCGACGATCGTGAGAAACCGTAGATCGCTAGGAACCTGAAGCTCCGTTTTCATCAGCTACAGAACCTCCAGTGAGAGAATTGTTTGGTCGTCTTCTTGAACCGTGTTGTGCGATCGAATTTGGGACAGCAAGTGGTTCAAATCCAGAGGGATGTGTTCCTGAAGCAGCTTCCAGAGTCCAGTCTGTTGTAGCATCGATCGCCGCGTAGATTGCTGCTCCTGGGCAACTGTTGCCTCGGTGATGCCGTCGCTAGTCAGCAGCAGCACCTCACCGGAGTGCAGTTCCAGATTGCCTGAACTGCCTTTCCAGTGCGGCAAAATGCCCAGCGGAATGCCGCGCGTCGTCAGGTAATTCGGCTCCGCGGCGGCTGATGTGGGAGTTTCCGGCGATCGATGCAACCACACGAGCGGGTAGATATGCCCTGCATTGGCATAGACGATCGTCTGGTTCAGAGGACTGTAGCGGACCAAAATCATGGTGATGAAGCAGTTAGCGCTGACCAGGTCGTCCAGTAAACTGCGATTCAAGTTTTGCATAACAATGTGCGGCTCTGGAGCTTCTTGCGCCAGTTCTCGCCGTAGCACAGAAATGGCACTCGCCATAAACAAAGCCGCTGGAACTCCTTTGCCCGAAACGTCACCGACTGCCAGCCACACGTCGCCCTGCGGATGAACATACACCTCAAAGAAATCGCCCCCCACTTCTCGCGCGGGGCAGCAGCAGGCTTGAACCCGCATCCCATCCAACTCGGGCAACTGCTGCCGCAGCAGGTTGCTCTGAATCTGCCGCGCCACTGCCAGTTCTGCCCGCATTTGCTCGGCTTGCTCTTGAGTGCGACGATACAGCGTTGCTTGGGAAATCGCGAGAGCGGCTTGCTCAGCAACGCCCTGAAGCAAATCCATGTCCTCGAAGGACCACGGTTTGTGGCTGGTGACTCGATCGAGCACGAGAACTGCCAAAAATTCCTGCTGGTAAGTCAACGGAACGACGATTCGAGCGCTGGATAAGAACTGAGCACGCTGTAGTTGACGAGTAGACAGCGCCGCCTGAATCAGCGGGTCATCTGCGTCGGGCAGATCGCTCTCTAGGGATGAATCTGAGTAGCAAAAGAGCGTGGGAACGATGCAATCGCCACTCACAGGGTACAAAACGCAGCGGCTTGCCTCGAAGGTTTGCCCCAGCGTTGCCGCGATCGTCTGGAGCATGCTGTGGTAGTCGAGGGATTCGCGGATCGCCGTGGTCACCGCGTTAAACAGAGACTCGCGTCGCAACGCTCGACGGAGATCGTTGGTGCGCTGTTTTAGCACCTGATAGGTTTCGGCAGCTTGCTGAACGACCAACTGAAGCTGCTCATGGCTCCAGGGCTTAGTGATGTACTTAAAGACTTTGCCGGAGTTAATGGCTTCTACCAAATCTTGGACGTCTGTGTGTCCAGTCAGCACGATCCGAATCGTGTCGGGAAAGCGATCGACCGTTTTGCTCAGAAACTCCGTGCCGAGCATTTCCGGCATCCGCTGATCGGAGATGATGATTGCCATCTCGCCGCGCTCGCCAAGGATTTGCAGGGCGTCGATCGCGCTATTTGCCTTGATTACTTCAAAGTTTCGTCGAAATGTGCGGTACAACAAGTCAAGATTGTCTGGCTCGTCGTCCACGACCATCAACTTTAGCTTGCTCCCAGTTTCCTGAGCCATGCAGTACTCCAGATGCAACAGGGTAAGTTTTCGCCGCCGATAACAGGTTCTCAGTACGCTCTAAACTTGCTGAACGATCGCAAACAACTAATCGCTATTGGCGCTTAGCTACTAGCGATAGAGTATTCAGTTTAGTTACGTCTGTCTACTGATCACTCGGATCTCTATACAGAAGGTACCCGAAGTTCTATCCCTCTAACAGTCGGCAGAAAATCGGCTAGGGCGTCTGTTGGGGTCGCTGCGTGACTTGCTGAATTTGGCTGGTGAAGTAGTCCTCCCGATACTTTAACTGCCTCGCCAGCACGAGTCCCTGCTGAAAGGCGACTAGCGCTTGCGGATAGGCGTTACGGGCGATTTGGATTTGACCGATTTGATCGTAGGCGTTCATCATGCCGTAGAGGTTGTACGCCTGCTGCTCGACAACGACGAGGAAATCGTACACGCGCAAGGCAGCATCAAGGCGATCGTTGGTGCGGTAGAGGGTACCCAGTTTTTGCAGCGCATCGCTGGCATAGCCAAACTGGGAGAGCGGTTGAGCAAGCTGGTAGGCGCTTTGGTAATTTTCCTCGGCTTGAGCAGACTGCGATAGGCGCGTGTAGTTATCGGCGATTTTGATTTTGAGGGCAGGAATGGGGGCTGGGGTGTTTAGCTGCTGATACAGGTCTACGAGCTGCTGCTGGTAATTGAGCGCGGGTTGGGGCTGCTTTGCCTGCTCGTGGAGAAATGCCAGTTGATTCAGAAACAGGGCTTGATTTGTGCGATCGCCTCGCGCTTTTGCTCCACTCAGGAGTTCTTCATACGTAGCGGCAGCGTTGGGGTAGTCGAACCAGTCGAGGTAGAGCTGTCCCAGTGTTGTTAGGGTTGCTTCGGTCTTCTGAGCATCCTTGCGCTGGCGAGCGTCGGTTAGTACTTGCTGGTAAACGCGCGACGCAGCGGCAGGCAATCGTACCCGTTGATAAGCGAAAGCGAGCGCATCAAGCACGTCAATTTGATTCGTCGCATTGGTGCTGCCTGTGGGCGTCTGCATCTGTGCCTGAATTGCATCGAGCCGCTTCGTAATCCAGCGCACCTGCGGCGTGTCGTTCTCGTTCCACGCGGTTTCGCCGACTCGTCCAAGTGCCTGAACTTCTGGCAGCAGTCCCAGAGATCGCCGCAGCCGCAGTTCGCGATTCCACGTCTCGAAGGCTTTGACGCGATCGCCCGATTGCAACTGCTGAGCGGCTTGCGCGTTCAACGCATCCAATGCTCCGCTCAACTGCTTGCGCTCTGTCTCGCTGAGGGGGCGATTGGTTCCCGTGTTGGGCAGCAGCGGATCTGGCGTTTTTAGCTCCAGCGGATTTGGCGGAAATTCGTCAACTTCGGGAGCTTTGGCAAATCCTGGCTGCACCGAACTCATCCCCAGCAGCAGCACTACTACCCAATGCAGACGGCGCGATCGCGACATCACTCTCTCCTCTCAGATACATTGACTGTTCCACTGTATCCTGTGAGCCAATTGAGTTCATCGTTGTTTGCAATTCCGATCGCTCAGAGTGTTACAGACCGAAAATTTGGTGGAGCTGTGACAAATATCTTGTTTAATCTTCGAGCTTCTGCATAACGGCATCAAAAAGCTGCTCGAATTCGGATTGGAGGTGCATTTCGGGGGTGAGGGTGTTCATGTCTTGCAGAATGTCTACAAGTCCGTCGATCGTGCCTCTGATTTGCTCGTACAAATTGCGATCGCGTTGCAGTCTCGGCAGATTCGCAGAGGATGTGATCTGTTTGAGTTTTGCTTCTAGTTTACGGCATTCTTCTTCCCAATGCAGAATGTAATCTGCACAATCAACTGGATCGTAGATCTTAGAATCAGGTAGGACGATCGGAAAGATACGATCGTTGAATTCTCCGTGTTCAGCAATTTGCACGAGTTCAAACATGCAGTTGCGTGATTTGAGGTATTTGTCGCTAATGATGCAAATAACGCAGTAGCCGTGACCGATCTGCTGCATAAAATCGCGAATGCTTTCTTTGAATTTCAGCGTTTCTTTATCGCGGACAATTTTGATGCCGCGCTGCTCGAACGATCGACACAATTGATTGACAATTTCTTCGCGCTCTTCGCCGTCTTTTCCCCAAGCGTATGAGATAAAGACGGCTTTTTCTGACGCGATTTTTGCAGACGTTGAGTAGCGATCGTCTCTCGGTCGGAGCCATTTCGCGCGATCACTCGTCACATCTTCAATTAAGCTGACAACGTTGACCATTTCATAGCTGCGTTGACATTGAATATGCGGCTGGCGATCATCAATGAAGCGACGTAGAACCTCGAAGTCGTAGAAGTGAGGGTTTTGCTGAGGCTTGCAGGTGGAGCAGTTGCAGGGAATTAATTTTTGGTATTTAAGGCGTTTGTAGCTGGCATGAATTTTGTCGAGTTCGTGGGTGACAATATCAAGCCAGCGCTTTTTATCTCTGCCTGCGACACGGACGCGAATTTCGCGTCTGTTGTAGGTTTCGATCACTTCCGCCTTTGTCTCGCCGTCTACGAGAATGACACCGCTGCGCCAAACAGCCGTTTGATCCAGGATCGATCGGTGCATGGCGACGATCAGTTGCGTGAGGATGCCTTTAGGCATGAACTCGTAGGTAAATCGCAGAAGCAAATTCTGGCGATCGTCCCACTCGTAAGCGGGCGGACTGACGCTGAGCAGTTGCGGAGCAATGTAGTCGTCGGTGTGGGGGATCTGGTAGCAGAGGCGGAACTTGACCATGATTTGCAGCAGCTCGTCTTGCATCTGGAGGTAGGAAGGGTGTTTCCAGATGGCAACCAGGTCGCGGCGGTTGAATCTACCGAAGTTGCGCTCGACGGTTTTGTTATCGAGAACTTTGTAAACAGCGTCGGTGCCCCACTGAGGTTTGAGAACGACGGAGCGTTTGAGTAGGGGATCGTCCTGGAAATGCAGGCAAACGCCGAGGTCATGCAGGTAGCCGCTGAGTTGCAGGGCGTCTTGGCGAGTTTTGAAGCCGTTGGCTTTGCAGATTTCTAGGTATTCTTCCAGGCTGATGTGTTCACGAGTTTCGGTTTCGAGGGCGGTGCGGACTCTCACCCAGGTTTTCGGGAGCGCGGTGCCGATGTGGGGCAGATGGACGATTTGGTGCTGGATTTCCTTGAGCAGTTCGGGTAAGCCGCGACCTGTGGCAAGGTTGGTGGCAAGGGTCCTTTGTAGGTTAGTGAACTGGCCGCGCAGGGCGGCCTCGTCGAGTTCGCGGTGTCGATCGTGTTTTTCGTTCTTGACAATGAGGAGGGGGCTGTTGTCGCTGAGAAGTTCGACGATGTTAAGCCAGTAGTGGAAGTCGGTGTCTTCTTTACGGGTGTCGGCGACGAGGGCGTAGAGGGAGCGTTTGGTGAGAAAAAATTGATGGGTGGAGTGATAGATTTCTTGTCCGCCAAAGTCCCAAAGGTTGATGCGGAAAGTGTGATTATTGTAGGGAAAGTAATACTGAATTACGTCGATGCCTTGCGTAGAATCTTCGTCTTGCAATTGATAATTAGAGTCTTGAATTTTTTTAGCAAGAGTCGTCTTTCCGGCTCCCGGTTCACCTAGAATCAGAAGTTTAGCTTCGTAAAGATGATCAACTCCTTCGGTTTCCTCCTGAGAGAAATAGCTCCGAATTGCCTTAATCCCTCGTTCAGCAATTTCTAAAGGTAAGTCTTCAAGTGGGTTAAAGGATAAATCCAGCTTCGATAGGTTTTTTAATTGCTCAACAGTGACACGCACCTTGGTGATTTGATTACGGGATAAATTTAGTTCTGATACTTTTTTTAATTGTTCAAGCTCGGTCGGTATTTCTGTAATTTGATTGTAGGATAAATTAAGTTCTAATAAACTTCGCAACTGCCCAATACTGACAGGTATTTTACTAATTAAGTTGTTGGATAAATTAAGTTTTAACAAGTTTTGCAGTTGCCCAATGACGGCAGGTATCTCAGTGATTTGATTGTTGGATAAATTAAGTTTTAACAAGTTTTGCAGTTGCCCAATGACGGCAGGTATCTCAGTGATTTGATTACCAGATAGATTCAGCCTTGACAAGCTTTGCAATTGCCCGATGACAGCAGGTATCTCGGTGATTTGATTGTAAGCAAGATGTAATCCTATTAAGCTTTGCAACTGCCCAATAGCAACAGATATCTCAGAAATTTGATTGCCAAACAGATTCAGTATTGATAAGTTCTGTAGTTGCTTGATATCGGCAGATATCTCAGCAATTTGATTATTGGATAAATCCAGGACCTCTAGCTGCTTTAACTCGAAAAGCTCAACTGGAATTTGAGACAATTTTTGACCAGTAGTATTCACATGATAGTTCAAATCTAACTTCCTAAGGTTCTGTTCCTTTGCTGCTCGAATTCTCTCTAAAGCCCATTCAGGGGTGTTTTCGCTAGAGTTCTGGAGGCTCATCGATCGACAAAATCCTTACGCGAGGGACAGCGATTCTCTTCTGTTCTACAACAGGGAAGGCACGATCGCTGAAATGTTAATAGTCACTACTTTGCTGTACTGTACTGCTTGGTTGGATAGAGCGGATTACTAGTTGAGTCCACTATATTGGCAACTGAAATGATTACTTGATAAAGTAGTACACAAGTACTTAACTCAGGTGCGTGATGAGTCTTTACTTGATTCAGCTCTTCTACATATAGCGACAAATAATAGTTCTATTTTGTAAAGACGCTAGATCTAGTTGAGTAATGAATCGGGCAACGGTATAGTGTGGGGGCGCGATCGCTGCTTGCCAGCCGATTGCCCTCTAGAATGTAGTTCAACTCCTAGCTGCCGATCATGGTCCAGGAACTTAGCTTTCAACCGCACAACGATCGCCTACCGCCGCAGAACCTCGACGCCGAGGAATCAATTCTGGGTGGAATTCTGCTGGACCCGGAAGCGCTGAGCCGCGTGGCAGATATTCTCCGACCAGAGGCGTTCTACCTCAGCGCCCATCGAGAAATTTACCGCACCATGCTGGCGCTACAGAGTCAGGGCAGCGCCACGGATCTAATGAGCGTGACTTCCTGGCTGCGCGATCGCGACTTGCTAGATAAAGTGGGCGGGCAAACCAAGCTCGTTCAGTTGGTCGATCGCACCGTCAGCGCTGTCAACATCGACCAGTACGCCCTGCTCGTAACTGAAAAGTACATGCGGCGCAAGCTGATTCAGGCGGGCAATGAAATCTCGCAGTTGGGGCACGACACGTCTGCCGAGCTAGAAACGGTTCTGGACCAGTCCGAGCAAAAGATTTTCAGCGTGACGCAAACACTGCCGCAGCAGGGACTCACCGCTGCGTCAGATATTTTGACTCACACGTTTTCGGACATCGAACAGCGATCGTTAGGCATGGTGCTGCCGGGTCTGTCCTGCGGCTTCTACGATTTAGACGCCATGACGCAGGGATTCCAGAAATCGGACCTGATTATCGTGGCGGGCAGACCGTCGATGGGAAAAACTAGCTTCACGATGAATATTGCCCGCAATGTCGCGGCGTATCACAAGCTGCCCGTGGCAATCTTTAGTTTGGAAATGTCGAAAGAACAACTGATTCAGCGACTGCTTGCCAGTGAAGTTCGCATCGAGAGTGGTCGGCTGCGATCGGGGCGCGTCAGTCAGCAAGAGTGGGAGCCGCTGGGGCACGCCATTAGCACGCTGTCGCAGCTACCGCTATTTATTGACGACACGCCGAGTATTGGCATTACGGAAATGCGTTCCAAAGCGCGGCGGCTTCAGGCAGAGCAAGGCGGCACCTTAGGCTTGGTGCTGCTGGACTACCTTCAGCTAATGGATGGCGGTGGCGATAACCGCGTGCAAGAATTGTCTAAAATTACGCGTAGCTTAAAGGGACTGGCACGGGAGTTGAATGTGCCAGTGGTGGCGCTGTCGCAGCTAAGCCGCGGTGTTGAGTCGCGTACAAACAAGCGCCCGATGATGTCGGATTTGAGAGAAAGTGGTTCGATCGAGCAGGACGCCGACCTCGTGATGATGTTATATCGTGACGAGTACTATAATCCTGACACGCCCGATCGTGGCATCGCAGAACTGATTATTTCAAAGCACCGGAATGGTCCAACGGGAATGGTCAAGCTCCTGTTTGAGTCTCAATTTACCCAATTTAGAAACATGGCTTCTCCAAACCGTTCTTAAATTACATAGAGATAAATAATCCCAGAAATCGTAGAGTGGCATCCATGAACGTTTTAAAGGTTGATGGGCAGTGCTCTGAAAATTTCTGTCAGTGAATCCAGGCAGGTGTGCTGAAATAATTTTCTAGCCAGGAGTTATGTGCCCATATTGAGCAGACTCAGTAAATACATGCTTCGACTCCGCTCAATTCGCAAATTAATTGAGTGCTGAGCGGAGCCGAAGCTTACACCAGAATGCAATCAGGTCTCTTATTGCCAGGTTAATAGGTAACTTCGGTTAAACGAATCTCGATTAGCTAATCCGCAGCAGTTCGACATCAAACACCAGCGTTGCATTGGGAGGAATAACGCCGCCTGCGCCGCGTGCTCCGTAGCCCAAATCCGGCGGAATAATTAGCTGCCGCCGTCCGCCGACCTTCATGCTAGCAACGCCCTCATCCCAGCCTTTGATTACCTGACCAACACCGATTTTGAAGTCAAAAGGACGGTTACGATCGCGGGAGCTATCAAACTTGGTGCCGTCTTCTAGGGTTCCCGTATAATGCACAACAACCTTTTGCCCAGGTTGAGGGCTGGCTCCAGTGCCTTCAACCAGTTCGACATACTTTAGACCTGACGGGGTTGTAATCACTTTCTTGTCTCCACTAGGGGGTTTAGGGGTCTCCGCAATTAATGTGGGCGTGGTTTCAGAAGCGTCCGCAACCGATTCAACGGCGGCGACAGGCTGAGACAATTCTCCCGCGATCGCGCTACGGTGATTGCCGCTAATTTGCGCTACGACTAGCAGCAGCACGCAGGTCACCATAACACCCAGACTGATCAAAATTTCCTTCACAACGCTCTCCAGTTGCTTAGCAGTGATTAAGCCGTTTGGCTTTTGATGCAAGCTTATTGTACCAACGGACTTTGCAGCAGATGTAATACCAATTCAGAATTCGGAATTCGCAATTCGGAATTGCAACAGCTTAATTTCGTCCACGTTTCGGTCGTTTGCTCCATCGCTGGAATTTAGAGAAGTGGTGTGGTAGAAGACGGGACGCGATCGCCTTCGTGACACTTTTGGCGGTGAGCAATCTTGCTCAGCCGTATCATCGGTTACTCTATAAATTTGACGACCCGTACTTTTGGCTGAACGAGCTGTCTGTGTTGGGCAGACTTTGTTTCAATCTCGTGCAGTTGCCCCAGCGCTAAGCCGCAAGGGCTGCCATACTTCGCCTGAACTCGATCGCTAGCAATGGTCAACGCGGTTCGCGATCGCTGAACAAAGTCATCTAGGTCATAGTCATGGTTCAGCGTGAAATAGTCTTTGATGACTAGAGAAGGCGAATAGCAAAGCTCTTGGGAGCCATCGGGCCATTGAACTTGAAAGCGGATTTCAGGCATAGACGTCACGAGTAGGGGTTCATTTGAAATTGGGGTGACAAAGCGGTTGAATGCCTAAGCGCTGTTGATAGTGTTGCACATGCAGTTTGGCGGAGGCGTCCCAGGTGTACTGAGGCAAAATCGATTGACTGTGCTGAATCAGAGCGTTTGATCGATCGGGCTGAAGAACAGCACACATTGCCGCGGCGATCGCCGTGGGAGAGTCGGGATCAACCAGCAGGGCTTGGTGGCTTGAGAGGAATTCAGTCAGAGGAGGTTGGTTGGCGGTAATCACTGGAAGACCACAGGCGATCGCTTCCAGCACGACTAAGCCCCAGCCTTCTTTAACCGATGGAAATACAAACGCATCCGCAAGCCGATACAGCGCTGCAAGCTCTGAATCCACGACAACACCAGGCAAGATGAGGGAGCGCCCAATCTCAATTTTTAATTCTTCAGCCAGCGCCAAAAATTTATCTCGATAGTCCTGGTAGTCAAACAGCGTTGCGCCACCTGCCATCACTAACTGGGCGGTCGGATAGCGCGATCGCACTTCTGCAAACGCTTGCAGTAGCCGAATCGAGTTTTTGCGCGGCTCGATTCC
>NZ_JACJPG010000409.1 GCF_014695955.1 Leptolyngbya sp. FACHB-36
ACAGGTCAACCAAGCCGAGACGAATCTGGAGCAATTTCGCAAGCGGGAAAACCTGGTTAGTCCGGAGCTTCAGTCAAAAGCGATCGTCGAAGGGCTCGCTAGCGTCCAGGATGAGCGACAGAAAAATCGTGCCCAACTGCGGGATACGCAGGCTCGCTACACGGCGTTGCAGCGGCAGCTTGCGCGATCGCCCAACAGCGCTTTACTCAGTGCGCGGCTGAGCCAGTCACCGCGCTATCAAAGTCTGCTGAGCGAGATTCAAAAAACAGAGTTGGCGATCGAACAGCGACGGGTCCGCTACACCGATGACAGCTTTCTGACAAAGCCACTGCTGGAACAGCGCCAGCGCCAGCAGTCACTTTTGCAGCAGGAAGTCGGGCGCGTGCTCGGCAGAACTCCAGCGCAGTTGAATGGCAGTCGCCTCCTGCAAGCTGGACAGCTCGGCACGACTGATCAAGCTCTGGCAAATCAGCTTGTAGAAGCTCAGGTGTCGCTACGAGCGCTGCAAGCGCGAGAGCAAAGTTTGGCTCAGACGGAGCGATCATTTACCGCACAGCTCCGGCGCTTTCCCAGTCTGCTGGCGCAGTTTGGTCGGCTGCAACCGGATGCCGAAATCAACCGCGAAACGCTGGAGCAGTTGTTAAAAGCGCGGCAGGAACTTGCACTAGAAATTGCCCGTGGCGGTTTTGACTGGCAAGTCGTCGAGGAGCCGAAGCTGGGCACGCAGATCGGTCCCAGTCTGAAGCGGAATTTGCTGCTGGGCGCGGTCGCTGGGTTGATGTTGGGCACCGTGGCAGCGTTTGTGCGCGACGCGATCGATGATGCCGTCCACACGTCGGATGACTTGAAGAAACAGGTGGCGCTGCCGCTGCTGGGTATGGTGCCAGAACTATCGCAAGCAGAATTAAGCAGTCCGCTGCTGCTGTTCCGCAAGCCTACGCTGGCAGCTACAACCGAGCGCGTCGTGCAGTGGCAGTCGTTCCGGGAAGCGATGGACTTAATCTATCAGAGCCTGCAACTGCTGCATCCCGATTTTCCACCACGATCGCTCGTGATTACGTCAGCGCTAGCAGGCGAAGGAAAATCGACGCTGGCGCTGGGTCTTGCCATGAGCGCGGCTCGTCTGCATCAGCGAGTGCTGCTGATCGATGCGGATTTGCGGCGTCCTAGCCTACACAAGCAGCTAAATTTGCCGAACGATCGCGGACTCTCGACGCTGCTGACAAGCGATGCGGATCCCAATGAAATGCAGCCCACGGCGTCCTATCACAACATTTCGGTCCTGACCTCTGGACCACCGCCCGCCGACCCTGCCAAGCTGCTTAGCTCCCGCCGGATGGGAGAGTTACTGGCAGCATTTGAGCAAAACTACGACCTTGTGCTGCTGGATGCGCCCCCCGTCCTCGGCATCGTAGACACGATCGTCACGGCGTCGTTTTGCAGCGGTGTGGTGCTGGTCGGTCGCATCGACCACGTCACCCGATCGCAGCTAACCCAAGCGACCACAATGCTCAACAAACTCAACGTCATTGGCGTAATTGCCAATGGAGCCAGTCGCGCCAACAACAGCTACGTCGCCTACGAAAAACGCAGCAATGCCCTGTTTCAGTCGAGTTAGTGCCTAGTTCCGTGAATGAGTTGCTCAACCAAGCAACTCAACCAGTCCGTCAGCCCCCGACCGTCTGTTTATTTTAATTGCTAGGTGTGTGTCATGAATCTACCGTCTCTTGTTAACCGCGCCCCCTCACAATTGAGTCCGATTCTGTCTAATTACCTGCTGAAGTGGCGACAAGACCAACTGCTGGTCACTAAAAATCCATCACAGACTGAGATGCTGCCGTCGTTTGAAGCCTATCTGCGGCTGGTGGCGTGCATTGATCGATCGCCCGTTAAGCTGGTTCGGCTTTCGTCAACGTTTGGAGAGCGCGAGATTTCGCTGTGGGCGAATGCGTGCAGTCAGGCGGGCAAAGCCGTCTTCCTGCAAGTGCCCAATACGGCAACGCTGCCGAAAAAACAGGCAGGGTTTAGCTGGCGGCTGAAGCGTGCGTTTGATTTGGTTTTGGCGACGCTTTTGCTGCTGCTGTTGGGTCCGGTGCTGCTGACGATCGCCCTCATCATCCGCCTCGACTCGCCTGGACCGATTCTATTTCAGCAGTGGCGCGTCGGAGAGCGTGGCAAACTGTTTCGCATTTTCAAATTTCGCACGATGATCGTTGGCGCGGAAGCGCTGCACCATCAGGTCATGGGCAACCAATCGGGATTGCACAAGCACACGAACGACCCTCGCCTCACCTCGATCGGACGCTGGTTGCGCAAATACAGCCTGGACGAACTGCCACAGTTGTTTAATGTGCTGCGCGGCGAAATGAGCCTGGTGGGACCGCGACCCTGGGCGCTGTACGATGCTGTACGAATTAGTCCTGACATGCGGCAGCGCTTAAATGCACTACCCGGAATTACTGGCTCGTGGCAAGTCACATCGCGATCGAACCTGCTCGATTTAAACGCAGTTAATCGCCACGATTTGGACTACCTCAGCAGCTGGTCGCTGTGGCAAGACATCAAGATTCTGCTAATGACGCTCCCCAAAGTAATTTCAGGATTTGGAGCCTATTAATTAATTCATAATTATGAATTTTGAATGACCGTTCAATTCAGAATTCAAAACTCATAATTCGGAATTCATCATCCGTACTCACTCATGCAGATAAACGTTCCTATTTTCCGTCGCTGGCTACAAACGACGCGCATTTGGCAGAATAACGACTTGATTCTGCGAGAGTTTCAATTCTTTCCTAAAGTCGCGATCGCGGCGATTGTTTTCTCGCTCCTAGCAGCGATGCTGGAAGGATTTAGCTTAGGATTTCTGCTGGCGTTTCTGCAAAGCTTGGTCAGTCCGGATGCCGCCCCATTCCATACAGGAATTTCCTGGTTCGACACCTGGATTCTGGGTGTGCAGGAGTCGAGCAACAATCGGCTGTACCGCATTTCAGCACTAATTTTGCTAGCGACGTGGCTGCGAGCGCTGTTCAACTACCTGACGCAGATTTATACCGAATTAACGCAGTTAAATTTGGTCGATCGCTTGCGCAGGCGGATTTTTGAGCAACTGCAAGCGTTAAATTTAAGCTTTTTTGCAAAAACACAATCTGGTGAGTTAATTAACACAATCACGGGTGAAATTGGACGATTGCAGCAGGCATTTGGGCTGTCAGCATTTATTTTGACCAAGGGGCTGACGCTGGCTGTGTATACGGTGCTGCTGTTTCAGATTTCCTGGCAGCTGACGGTGATTTCGGTGCTGCTGTTTACGCTGCTGGGAGTTGGGTTGTCGAATTTGAATCGGCGCGTGCGCGAATCGAGTTTTGCGGTGTCAACGGCTCACGGTCGGTTGGCGGCGATCGCGGTTGAATTCATCAATGGTATCCGCACGGTGCAGGCATTTGGCACTCAGGAATTTGAGCGTAATCGCTTTTACCGCGCCAGCTCTGATGTGGTACAAACGTCGATTCGAGCCTCGCTGGGACTCGCGATCGTACGACCGCTTGCAGAAGGGCTGGCAACCACGATTTTGGTCAGCATGATCGTTGTCTCAATCACAATTTTTGTGGCGAACGGCACGCTGGAAACGGCGTCGCTGCTGACGTTTCTATTTATTCTGTTTCGACTCGTCCCCGCCGTGCACGAAATTAACGGCAACCGAGCGGCGCTCAGCAGTTTTCGCGGCTCAATTAACAACATTCAGGAACTGCTGCGAACCAACAACAAGCCATATTTACGCGATGGAGACCGTCCCTTTCAGGGGTTGCAGCGGGCGATCGAGTTTATTTCAGTCGATTTCGGCTACGAACCCGATGCGCCCGTTTTGCACAACCTGAAACTGACCCTGCGACATGGCGAAACCACGGCGCTGGTTGGCGCATCCGGGGCAGGAAAATCGACGCTGGCTGATTTGGTTCCGCGCTTTTATGACCCCACCGATGGCTGCATTTTGATCGATGGCGTGGATTTGCGAGACTTCCAAATTCAGTCAATTCGGCAAAAAATGGCGGTCGTGAGTCAAGACACGTTTATCTTTAACGCCACTGTGCGGCAAAATATCGCCTACGGTTCCCCCGATGCCAGCGATCGTGCGGTCCTAGAAGCCGCCCGCCTCGCCAACGCGCTGGAATTTATCCAGGATCTACCGGATGGCTTCGATACCGTGCTGGGCGATCGCGGGGTTCGGCTATCGGGTGGACAGCGCCAGCGATTAGCGATCGCGCGGGCGCTCCTGCGCGATCCCGATGTGCTGATTCTGGACGAAGCCACCAGCGCCTTAGATTCGGTGTCGGAACGCCTGATTCAGGAATCGCTGGAAAAGCTATCCAAGGGACGCACGGTCATCACCATTGCCCATCGTCTCTCGACGATCGTCCGCGCCAATAACGTTGTGGTTTTAGAACAGGGACGCATCGTGGAGCAAGGCAGCTATCAAGAGCTGCTGAGTCAGCGTGGCAAGCTTTGGCGCTATCACCAAATGCAGCACGAAGCGAATGAACGAGTCAGGAGCGAGGAGTAACGCCAGCCGTGAATCGTTAAGAACTAAAACTGAACGACTAAAGAGGAGGAATCATAGTGAACCCAATTGAGGCGTTAAAAGACGTACCCACGATCGCCCCCATTCCCGACGGGATGGAGCGCCCGCTCTGGTCTGTGATGATTCCGACGTACAATTGCGCCGAGTTTTTGCGGCAAACACTCAAGAGCGTGCTGGACCAGGATTTGGGTCCAGAGCACATGCAGATTGAAGTGGTGGATGATTGCTCGACGCAGGACGACCCGGAAGCCATTGTGCGAGAACTGGGGCAGGGACGAGTCAGCTTCTATCGTCAGCCCCAAAATGGCGGAGCCATTCATAACTTTAATACCTGCATCAGCCGCAGCCGAGGACAGATTGTTCACATTCTGCACGGCGATGATACGGTGCTACCGGGCTTTTATCGATCGCTCGAAACCGGATTTCAGCAATCACCGGAAATCGGGGCGGCGTTTTGTCGGCAGGTCTACATTACCGAAACCAATCAGCAGCGGTTTCTGTCGCCGCTGGAGCAAGAACAGGCAGGCGTCTACGCCGATCTACTCCAGCGATTGGGCGTGTGGTGCATGATTCAAACGCCGTCGATCGTGGTTCGTCGATCGGTGTATGAAGCGATCGGAGGCTTTCATCCAGCGCTATTTCACGCAGGCGATTGGGAAATGTGGCGGCGGGTCGCCACAAATTATCCAGTGTGGTATGAACCACAGCCGCTTGCCTGCTACCGCACCCACGAAGCCTCCCACACATCCAGCCTCGTCCGCTCTGGTCGCAATATTGCCAATATTCACCAGTCGATCGACATTGCCCACACGTATTTGCCCGAACGTGACCGCGATTCATTGACCACTCAGGCAAAGGAATTCTACGCAATGTTCGGCTTTGAAAGTGCCTGCTGGCACTTTATTCGGCGCGACTGGAGCGCGGCGATCGCCCAACTGACCGAAGCGCTCAAATGCAGCCGCTCTCCTAAAACGCTAGAGCACATGCTCCGCTTCGTCCTTGGGGTGATTAATCGCCGCAGCCGTCGCGCAATATCCAAAGCCACAGAGTTTGAAGTTTCGAGTTCCTGATTTTCGGTGCGCTGTTCGCGTTTAAATTTCACTCTTCCCCTATCTACCAAAGGCCCCTACCATGTTTGACTACCTTATTGTCGGTGCAGGATTCGCTGGAAGCGTGTTGGCTGAGCGCCTTGCTAGTCAAGCAGGAAAAAAGATTTTGATTGTGGATGTACGATCGCACATCGGCGGCAATGCGTACGACCACTACAACGAAGCCGGGATTTTGGTGCATAAGTACGGTCCGCATATTTTTCACACGAATTCCCGCCAGGTGTTTGAGTATCTGTCGCAGTTTACCGAGTGGCGGACGTATGAACATCGCGTGCGGGCAAGCGTAGACGGGCAACTGGTGCCGATTCCAATTAATCTCGATACGGTGAACTCGCTGTATGGACTGAAATTAACGTCGTTTGAAGTCGAACAGTTTTTTGCCTCGCTGGCAGAACCGAAAGACACGATTCGCACATCAGAAGATGTGGTGGTGAGTAAAGTCGGACGCGAACTGTACGAAAAATTCTTTCGCGGCTACACACG
>NZ_JACJPG010000041.1 GCF_014695955.1 Leptolyngbya sp. FACHB-36
GGCGAAAACTGCCGCTCTAAAAACCGCTCAGGTTTGAATTTCTTGGGTTCTGGATAAACAATAGCGCGATGATGCGCCAAATAAATTGAGGGCATGATCACGGTACCTGGTTCTAACGCGTAGCCTGCAATCTCCATTGGCTGCTTGACCACGCGTGGAAACGCGCTGATCGCAATGGGGTAGAGGCGGAGAGTTTCCTGACACACTGCACTCAAATAAGGAAGTCGCGAGATCGTCATCGGATCAGCCTTGGGGTCCAGCGCCTCAATTTCTGCTAACAGCTTGGTGCCCACTTCAGGCAGGTGGATAATCCAGTACAGCGCCCAAGCCAGGGCAGAAGCCGTCGTTTCGTGTCCCGCAAACAGCAGCGTCACCAACTCATCCCGTAGTTCAATCTCGCTTAGCGGTTGCCCTTCTGCGTCCCGTGCTGCCATCAGCAACGCCAAAATATCGGTTCTGTTCGTATCAGGCTGACGACGACGATCGGCAATTTCGGCATAGAGCAATTTATCCACTTGCTGCCGCAGCCGCAAAAACCGCCCCCACGGACTCCAAGCGCCCCAATCCTGTTGCAAGAAGCGGTAGAACAAAAAGACGGAGCCGACGGGAGAGCCAAAGCCATCGAGCATCCGACCGAGCAAGTGCCGCAACTGCTCATAGCGCTGCCCACTCTCAAGACCAAACACCGCCCGCAGAATCACCTGCAAGGAAATCGACTGCATGACAGGACGCGCCGAGAAGGTTGTGCCGATTGTCCACTGGCTCATCACCTGCTCTGTAATTTCTTGAATCACCTGAGCGTAAGACCGCATGCGATCGCCGTGAAAAGGTGGCATCAACAACTGGCGTTGACGCTGGTGCGCTGCGCCTTCGAGCAGAACAATGCCATGCTCTCCCAAGAGCGCTGTAAGAATGCTATTGCCTCGTCCGGCGCTTAGTTGCTCAGGCTTAGCCGTGAAGATCGCTTCGAGTGCCTCAGGACTGCTGAAGTAGACCAAGGCGGGTTTAGAGTCAGGCGGAGACACTCGGTAATTATCGCCATAGGCTTGAGTGCGAGCCTCTAGGGTTTCGAGTGGGCGAAAGATGAATCGTAGTCCCCAGAGGCGACGTAGCCAGAATGGAGTTTTGGGAGGACCATTCAGCGATCGAGTGGAAATGTCAGCCATAGTTCAGTTGAGTCTGCAAGACTAGAGTCTGAGGGAAGCGGGTCTCTCCATGTTAACCACTGCTCCGCAGGCAACTGAATCCTCAGCCGATCGCGCAGGATTTATCATTCGACTGACCCTGATTGCACAAGCTGCTAAGTTAGCAGATCGCCCACTACTGCTTTGTTAGTACGTTATATTACGCGCCGAAGTCGATCGCGTCTCTGCCAAAAAGCAGCATTAATCTGTGAATGTACAAAAAGCTGGTGACAAGACTCGAACTTGCGACCGGCTGATTACAAATCAGCTGCTCTACCAACTGAGCTACACCAGCGTACCAATAAAACAATAGCAGAATTCTGAAGCAGGCGGC
>NZ_JACJPG010000410.1 GCF_014695955.1 Leptolyngbya sp. FACHB-36
GGGGGGTTTCTGTTTCCAGAACTTAACAGTGCGAGTTAACCCGGAGATGTCCTGCGACATCTCCCAGTCCAGCCTGCGACGCGGAGGCAACCTGGATCTGAAGCAGGCAGGTTTGGGTGGGGTGGCGTACGAAGTCGGGACACTGCGGATGAGTGCCAACGGCGTCGTAGACACCAATCTAAAGTTCTTGAACGACACCAACCTTTACGCTTGCGACCTGTTCAACCTCACCCGCCGCAAATTCGACCCTGACACTAGCGGCGTTGGTAATTCGGCTAGCAGACCACCTGAAGCAAGTGGCTTAGCGTCAATGGAACGAGGAAACTCCATTTCCTCCTCTAATTCGCTAAACGAAACACAGCAATGCGGGAATTGTTTTGGTAAACTTTGATTAAGAAGATGAGGATGAACTTACCGAGTCTTAAAGTATCACTGTTTTATATCGCACGGGCATAGCAAACGCATGTTAGAAGGTTCGATCCTGCGTGGACTAGAGGAGGCACACCGCTCTGCTCAAGTGGGCAAGCGTCCCCTCAATTTCGGGGTTTATTACAAAAACACATTGGTTGCGCTGTGTCATGCGCTGGAAGACTGCATCCTTACCAGTCGCAGTCAGCCGCTCGTGATTACTGCCTTCCAGCGTGGCAAATGGTATCTGGAAGAGGCAGACCGCTACGGCGAACTGGCAGCCCGATCACGCCATGTCGTCATTATGGCGGCTCCCGACGCGGGCTTTGCAGAGCATCCCACTAGTCAACGCCCCACCGTTGATTTGGTGAATCTGAACCCAGAGGACGCGGTAGCGCAGGAATGGCATTTGGTGATTTTTGCGCCGACGTACTCGGCGATGGTGTTGTGTCAGGAGCTATCCGAGACTGACTATGGACGGCAGGGACCGCCTGCACAAGATCTGGAGCGCAAGTTTTACGGCTTCTGGACGTTTGAGCCAAACCTGGTGCGGGAAACGATGGACCTAGCGATCGCCCATATTCATCGCTATAACCCCTCGCTGGCAGAGCAGCTTACGGCGCAGGTGCAAGACATTGCCGCTCAGCAATCTCGGGAGCGGGAAGATTTGGGCGCAGTCGTTGCCCGCGTGGTGGATTACCTGCAGTCTGGACAGGCAGACCTTGACCATCACCGCCGCTCGGATGCACCTGTTCTGCGCCAGGACATTCTGGACAGCAACCTTGTTTCCAATGAGGTGCAGGCGTTTCTGCGAATGGCGCAGCTAACGGATCAAGCAGACGCCACCAACCCATCTGCCGCTGCCGAAGTCGCCGCACTAGCAGAAGCGATCGGGCAGCTTCTAGACCTTCCTGCCTGGCAGCTACACCGTCTGAAGCTGGCAGGTTTGCTGCATCGCCTTGCCCCTCTGCAACGAGCTGAGACGGTCTTCAACCTTGACCAGGATTCTGGACCTAGCTGTCCACTCGTGCCCGGAGCGCAAGTTCTCCGCACGATGCCGCAGCTACGCGCGATCGCGGCAATTATTACGCACCAAACCGAGCACTGGGACGGGTCAGGACAGCCTGCCGGACTCAGCGGCGATGCCATTCCCCTAGAGTCTCGGATTCTTGGACTCGTTGCAGAGTTTCAGCAGCAGTTTGCTCAGTTCCGATCCACAGATGCCACTAGCTCAGAAGCGGCGATCGAAAAAGCACTGGCAGCGTGTCGTCAGCAGGACAATCGCTGGGACCCTAAACTGTTGGACACCCTGACGCTGCTGGTCGGCGGTTTTCAGCAGGGACTGAACCTCCCGGTTACCACGCCCAAAATTTCGGCTGGCTTATGGCTGATCGATTCCCACTGCGGCGAAGAGGTCTTGAATTTTAGCCAGTGAGTTGAGAAGGTGCAGTCGCCTGCGTTAACTCGTGT
The DNA here is from genome assembly GCF_014695955.1 of Leptolyngbya sp. FACHB-36. Taxonomy (GTDB): domain Bacteria; phylum Cyanobacteriota; class Cyanobacteriia; order Leptolyngbyales; family Leptolyngbyaceae; genus FACHB-36. Next base: position 1,879 of record NZ_JACJPG010000410.1, read on the forward strand.
GTAACAGCAGGCGACGGTGCTGCATGGCTCTAGAACAACTCGTCTGTGGCGTCGTCTTTCGCGTTTGTGTTGCGCAGCGGCGTTTCTCGATTGAAGGTCATGTGCACCGATCGCGTCTGCTCTCCGTCTGCGGCAACTGCCAGAATCGGGAAGTTCAGCATGCCATCCTGGAACGGCATCTGAAAACGAAACGTGCCATCGGGGTTGAGCGTTACAGGACGACCTGCGATCGTCACCGTAGCGCCCGGTTCGGTTGCGCCGTAGATGATCAGTTCTGCCTCCGCAACCAGCCAAAACTTACGCAGACGAATTGGCGGCACCGAGCCAAATAGCCCAATTCCTGACATGCCAACTCCGGACATCCCGATTCCCGACATGCCAGCACCAGACATCGTAAGTCCCGCTACAGTGGGTACACCCGCCGCCCACAGGCCAACTCCAGAGGGAAAGATGTAGGAGCTAACCGCCTGCGCTGCCACCATTTGAGCCGAACCGGAAGGCACCGAGCCAGGAATGTGCTGCATGGAGCCGAACAGCGATCCCGCTACCCGTAGGGCTTCAGCGGATTCTGTCAGGCTGAAAATCTCGTCGTAAATCGGATTGCTCGTTTCCGTCTGCAAATGAGGCGGCACCAGCGTCAGGAACGTCTTGCCACGCAGGTCTTCGTCCCAGCCGATCGTCAAAAACTCGTCGTCATACCAGTCAGATGGGTAAACGGGTGGAACTCGCACTGGGTTAGAGCGCGCTAGCAGCAGCCAGCGTCCATCACTCGTGAGGTAGCCAATCTCAGCAATGTAGTCGCGATCGCTCACTGGAATCGGCACGTACCAGTCTCGCGCCATCTCCTCGCACTCGTACTCCTGCAAGCTGTGAGGGCTTTGCCGAGCCAAGTCCAGATTGGTCACATCATAGAACCGCAGCGCTAGCCGCTGTCCGCCCTGCCGCCGCACCTCCTCCCGGTGCTCAATCGGGATATCCCAATACGCATACGCCCACTGGGGATCACGGGGTAAGAGAACAATTCGGCTCTCTCCATAGCCTCCGGGCAAATCGGCAAGTCCGGTATCGACGTCTGCCAGCGATTCACGGCTGAGGTCGGTCTG
>NZ_JACJPG010000411.1 GCF_014695955.1 Leptolyngbya sp. FACHB-36
CTGCCGTAAAGAGCACGCAGGTCGATCGCGTCAGAAATGTTCCAAATAAATCCTGCCGCTGCCGCCAGTCCAGTCTGCGAGGTTCCGCCAGAAACGCGATGAGACGCTGGCAAGCTGGCAAAACGCGAAATGGCTCCCTGTCCCTCACCCGCAAACGGCAGAATGGCTGGAAACGCATCCGACACTTCGGCATTTGTTCCAGCAAACAGAGTCAGTTTGTTAGCGACCGGAAAGATGTAGAGCAGCTTGTATAGGTCGATCGAGTTATTGCCGCCGCGCGCCGAAAGGTTCTGCGGGTTGACAGTAGGAAACTGTGGCTCATACGCCAAACGCGCATTGCTGGCATTGCCGAATACGACATCGCCGTAGCCCAGCGTTCCCGAAAGGCTGCTGCCGTTAGGGAATAGCAGACTTGGACCGCCGCCAAAGTTGTAGGCTTGCAGTCCGGTGATCAGCAGATCTCGTCCGGTAAAGCTAGTATTCAGGTTCAGTCGCACACGGTTGTTGAACACCACGTCTGCATCTCTGCCTGCGGTGGGGGGAATGAGCGCGCCAACCCCAGTGCCTAAAACGTTGGCGTTGGTGTTGTTGATGAATGCAGGGTTGCCGCCATCATAGGCACCGTAAGCGCTGGCAACGCTGAAGATCACTTCACCGCTGAGCTTAGTGGTAGTGGAAAACTGCTGCCGCTCTAGCGTCGCCGTCCGAGTTTCCAACGCATCCACTCGACCGCGCAGGGTCGCCAGTTCTGCGGCAAACTCTTCTTGCAACCGTTGAAGCGTTACCAAATCCTCTTTTTTAACCAGGTCGGCAGTCGCGGCAGCGATCAGTTCATTGACGCGATCGATACAGGCGTTCAAGCCAGCGGCAAACTCGTAGCGCGTTAGGGCACGGTTGCCGCGATAGGTGCGATCAGGATAGCCGACAATACAGCCATAGCGCTCGACTAGGGACTGTAGCGCCTGAAACGCCCAATCGGTGGGTCGGACATCCGATAGCTGCGACACCGAGGTGACTTGCGCCATCGAATCGGGAGTCGGTGCGGCTAGTTGAGAAACCGCAGGCGTTGGAAGTTGGGCGATCGTAGGGTCCGCTGCGATCGTGCTTGAGAACAATGGCTGCGGGGCCGGGGATGCAGCAGCGGTTGTGGGCAGCCCTGCGACTGGCAAAACGCCAGCCAGCCAGAACAGAAGGCTTCGTTTTTTCATGGGTCCTGGAGCAAGAAAGGATGGTCACGTTTAGTCCTCACACAGTGCAGGAGCAATTTGTCCTCACGCGAATGTTGTGACTTGTTTCCATCTTCTTGTGACAGGTGGCTGAACCGGAACCCACAAAGCATCAGAAGGTCTATGCGAGGCAATAGTGAGATGTTGATGAATCAGAATTTGCTATGGTGTGCATTTGCTGGGTTTTGAGAATACGATCGCAGGTTTAAATACTCGTCGATTTGTCGCTCTAACCTCTCGATAAGTAAAACTCAGACTAATTTGTCAGTACCCAGTTTTAGGGTCGCCAATTTCTGAGCGCTCCCCAAGATCTCCGAGGTTTACAGAACCTCGGAGATCTAGAATCTCAACTATGTACCCTACATCTAAGTGCTGACGCTGCGCTTCTAATTCTTCAAACTGGATTGGAAGCTGTTTCGCGTGGACTGATAAACATGGACTAATAAACTTGTTAGTCAACCAGTTATCCAAAATCAGGAGATTGGGGGCAATGCATAAATTCTAACTATCTTAATTTTTGGCTTAGCTGTGAATTCTTGGCTCTGGATGCAGCGTTGTTAAGAGCTGACTTTCGACGATCGCCAATTCATCTAGTCGTCGATCGACCACGGCACGATCGGCGTACGTTGTTGCCAACATCCAGTACGCTCCGTAGTGCCGCGCCTCGGATGCCATTAAGCCTCGGTAAAACTTTGCCAGATCGGGGTCAGGACAGTGCGAACCCAGTAGCCCCAACCGTTCATGGCTGCGGGCTTCAATTAAACCGCACACCAGCAGCGAATCCAGCAGTCGATCGGGCTCGGCAGCGCGAATCTGCTTATTCAAACCTGCACCATATGGCGGTGCCGATAGGGGTCCCAGAGGAACCCGACGACGATCTAGAATCTGATTAACCTGTTCAAAGTGCTCAAGTTCCTCCTGCGCGATCGCGGTCAGCGTCCGCACCAGTTTCGTGTTCGACGGATAGCGAAACATTAAATTCAGCGCTACGCCTGCCGCCTTACGTTCGCAGTGAGAGTGGTCAAGCAGAATCGTATCCAAATTCGCCAACGCCTGCTCAAGCCAAGCTGAGGACGTGGGTTGTTTCAAAAACTTGATTGTTGCAGGAGTTGAGCTAATCACGATCTACAGTGTTGAAAACACCAGTTGAAACTCAGTTCATGCCCAGTCTACTACTCGGACACGCTTCGTTTCATTGTCGAATATGACCTTACTCGAATTGCTGGTTATTGTCGCGCTTGGGCTGGTGCCTGCATTGTTCTCGCTGCTGGTGATGCGAAAAGCAGAAACCGACGCGCGAGAACGGTTGCGTTCTGCCATGAACGCGACCGCAAACCACCGTCTGCGACGCATGCACTACGCCTTTTCTAATGATCATCGCTACGTAGAAGGGTTAGGCTATCTCGTCGGGGATATCACCTGCCGCTTTAATGCCCGATCGCCCTATCTGCGCTGCGCGATCAACCCGTCTGGACCTTGCAAAGAGTGCCCCTTCTACGAGTCGATCGAATTTAGGGACTAGGGGTTAGAGACCAGAACCAGTAAAGTAGACTAACCAAACTCAATTCCGAAATGCTGCCTCACTTCATTAACCCCTAGCCCCCCAATCCCAGCCTTTAGCCCCTATTCTGTCCATGATCTTCCCCGACTTCGCCCAATTTACCGATCTCGCCCAGCAAGGCAACTTTGTCCCGGTCTACCAGGAATGGGTTGCCGACCTGGATACACCCGTCTCTGCCTGGTATCGCGTTTGTGCTGGACAGCCCTACAGTTTCTTGCTGGAGTCTGTGGAAGGCGGCGAAAACCTTGGACGCTACAGCTTTTTGGGCTGCGATCCGCTGTGGGTGCTAGAAGCACGGGGCGATCGCGCGACTCAACTTGGTCGCGACGGTTCCAGTCGCACCCTAGACGGCGATCCGTTTGCAGCCCTTGCTCGCTGTCTAGAACCCTACCGTCCCGTTAAGCTGCCTCAGTTGCCCTCGGGGATTGGTGGGCTGTTTGGCTTTTGGGGCTACGAGCTGATTCATTGGATTGAGCCGCGAGTGCCTGTCTATCCTATTGCTGATACCGATTTGCCAGATGGCTTGTGGATGCAGGTGGATAGTCTGCTGATTTTTGACCAGGTGAAGCGCAAGATTTGGGCGATCGCCTACGCTGATTTGCGCGACCCTAGCACCGACCTGTCTGCGGCATATGAGGCAGCCTGCGATCGTGTGACACAGCTCGTCAACAAGCTGCAATCCCCGCTCTCCGAGCAAGCTGCCCTGCTCGCTTGGACACCTCCTCAATCCCAAACCTCAACCCCCACTTCCCTCTCCTTTTCTAGCAACACCACGCACGACGCATTCTGCGCCAACGTCGAAAAAGCCAAAGCGCATATTCAGGCAGGCGATATTTTCCAGGTCGTCGTCTCGCAGCGGCTCTCGACGGATTACAGCGGCGATCCATTCGCGCTGTATCGATCGCTGCGGCTCATTAATCCGTCGCCGTACATGGCCTATTTCAACTTTGGCGATTGGCAGATCATTGGCTCTAGCCCAGAGGTGATGGTGAAGGCGGAACGGCTGGACTCAAACGCTCCCATGCTGGCAACCGTGCGTCCGATCGCAGGCACCCGTCGTCGCGGTAGTACCCCTCAGGAAGACGCTGCGCTTGCCGCCGATCTGCTGCAAGACCCGAAAGAAATCGCGGAACACGTGATGCTCGTCGATTTGGGACGGAACGATTTAGGGCGGGTTTGCGTCAATGGAACGGTCAGGGTAGATGAATTAATGATGGTCGAACGGTATTCCCATGTCATGCACATTGTCAGCAATGTCGTTGGGCAGCTTGCGCCGGATAAAACGGCGTGGGACCTACTGAAAGCGTGCTTTCCTGCCGGAACCGTCAGCGGTGCTCCAAAAATTCGAGCGATGGAAATCATCCACGACTTAGAACTCACTCGGCGCGGTCCCTATTCGGGTGCCTATGGCTACTACGATTTTGAGGGACAGTTGAATACGGCGATCGCCATTCGCACCATGATCGTTCGTGCTCAGGGTGGTGGTAGACACACAGTCAGTGTGCAAGCTGGAGCCGGACTTGTCGCCGATTCACAACCGCAGATGGAATATGAAGAAACTCTGAATAAAGCTAGAGGAATGTTGGAAGCGGTGCGGTGCCTCAGTTAATTTGGTTATGGCTTGCGGCGATTTGAGCTTAGTGTTACAGTTCTTAATACTGGCAGCAATCAGTATTCACTCCCTGAGTTATAGCTCTAGAGATTGATTCCCCTCAAGTTTGGTGCATTATGCTGGTGTAGTGGCTGAATGTGGAGATAGAGTGCTACCGTAGATAACCTATCCTTCTTAACCACCTTCACAGAGGTTTCTCAACGGAGTGCTGTTCTAACCTGTGAGTTCGTCAGTTAAGCAAGCATTTGAGCCTGCGATTTATTTAGACCGAAATTCCGTTTCACTCAAGTTGCGCTCTGGTACCGTGATACCTTAATGGATGGCACAACTATTTCCAGTCCCGTTCTCAGCGGCGAAGACGCTCGTTCAAAAGCCTCCAGTGATGACCAAACGCTCACACAGCAACTATCTACATTTAAGATCTTTGCTGTCTGATACAGTGCCGCAAACGGAGAGCTGTAGCCAGGATCTCTCCGGTAGCCTGTGCTTTAAAGGTTGGAGCAGGAGGGAGTTGGCTGTCTCTTGAGGTAGGCGTCTACTTCACTGGCTTCAGTCAATATTAAGTTTGTGCACTCAAGCCTATAGTTAGTTGAATCACAGTCTGGAGGTAATCGTTCCATGTCCGTTCGTCTTTACATAGGCAATTTGCCAGAAGACCTCAGTCGCCAAGACTTAGAGGCGGTGTTTGCTGAGGCGGGTAGCTCTGTCTCAACCAAGATTATTACCGATCGCAAAACCAACAAATGTCGAGGATTCGGATTTGTTACCGTCAAAAGTGACGAGCAAGCCGATGAAATTATCGAAAAGTACAATGGCTACTTGCTGAAGGAAAACACGCTGAAAATTGAGCGTGCTCAGCCTCGCGCTAAGGATAAGGGCGACGAAGCACCCACTAGCGGTGCTGAGGCTCCCAGTCCTACCGGCTCTAACAACAACCGTCGTAAGAGTACCAGTAACACCAAGGCGCGTCGAACCACGGGTGGCAGCCAAACTGATCCGGAAAGCGTCCAACCCGATCCACGTTGGGCACAAGAGCTAGAGAAACTAAAGCAGCTTCTCGCAACTCAAACGACAAACTCCTAGCATGTCTGTTGTTGGTTCAAAGACTGTGATCAAGTAGGGGCAACTTGCTTGGACTCGCGCTTCTTAACTGAAGCGATCGTGGTTCAAGCGAGTTGCCCCTACCGCTATATCAGTCCAGCAGGGGAACTCCAAGCCAAGTCTGCAAATGTGATCGCACCTGTTCGGCAAACTCTGAGCGCAAGCTAAATTTATCGGTGCGAATTGGCTTGCGCTGCTCGTCTAGCGTCCAGCCGTAGTCGCTGCTGAGACGGAGGCTATTCTGCCAGTCAGCAATGGACAAAATCAATTGCGGTGCAGGGCTGTTATCTACATCGCTGACGCGAAACACATAGTTGTACGTGTTTTGATTAGCTGCCGCCACAGTAGATGCTTGCCCACAGATTTCGGCTAGGCGGCTCCGCACCTGTTCGGACAATCCAGGGGTCGTAATGTCTTCTAGGGTGCGGACAGCAAGGGTAAGGGCAAAATAGAACTCTTCAACCGGAACAAATTCAAGCTGCATGGGCGATCGATGGCAAATTCATCTCACAGATTATCAGGTCTGCTCAGAATTTACGCTTGATATCAATAGAGCGTAGGGGCAAAGTGATGATCAATCCTCTCTAGTTGAATCATAGAGAGTTCTGACCGCCACTTTGCCCCTACAGGGTTATGGAGATTGATCGTGTGTAGAATTCATAATCTTATGCAAGATTATGAATGGCTGCTACTAATTCAGCGAATACGCCGATTGCAACGCCCACAGAATTAAGGCGGCAATACTGCCTAGCAGAAGCACCGCCGATACCACGATCGTCTTGGGGCTATCTGCCCCATCAAATTTCATGATTCCCCGGTTCAAGTCTGACATGGTTGCAATCCTCTCCTTTCGATTCACCTAATGACCAGTCATACAAAAAGTAGGGTTTGAGCCTAGGTTGCCTAAGCCTTAGATGACTCAGCAATCCGTCCTGATTCTAGCCAGCGATTCGCGATCCCTCCTCAGTCTTAAGGTTTCTATTGGATATTTTTATAGAACTCATCAGGTGCCGCTAATAATTGCCGATAGGAATGTCTTCCCGCGATCGCAGCAAGCACTCGGTAGACTAGAGGATGCATGACACGACGCGCGAATCCTTATCATGACTGCTACCCTCAAAGACTTCTTGGAAACCTGCCAGACTCTGGGCACGCTGCGTCTAATTGTGACGAGCAGCGCGGCTGTTTTGGAAGCTCGGGGAAAGCTGGAAAAGCTTTTCTACGCCACGCTTCCTAAAGGTCAATACGCCAACATGCACACGGAAGGTTTTGAGTTTCACCTCAACATGGACCGGATCACCCACGTAAAATTTGAAACCGGAGAGGCAAAGCGAGGCAACTTCACCACCTATGCGATTCGTCTGCTGGACGAAACAAACGAATCAGCACTCAGCTTGTTTCTACAGTGGGGTAAACCCGGAGAGTATGAGCCTGGGCAGGTTGAAGCGTGGACGGCGCTACGAGAGCAATACGGCGAGGTATGGCAGCCTGCGTCGCTGCAATCGGATGAAGGCTGAGGAATTGGGAATGAAACGCAGCCTTATTATTCTGCTTGCTTGCTGGGCGTGCTGGTGT
>NZ_JACJPG010000412.1 GCF_014695955.1 Leptolyngbya sp. FACHB-36
CGCTCCTTCGGACAGGCTGAGACCGTAAAGCTCCCGCATCAACTGGCTTAGCCGTTGATAGCTGATGGCATGGCTGTAGCGCAGATAAGTCACTAGACTCGCAACACTGGTGCTAAAGGGAGACCTTGGCTCCAAACCGACCGGAACAGGAGCTTCATACGCCTGTTGGCAACACGGACAAACCCCGCTGTAACGTTCAACCCGGGTGATATGAGGGGTGAGCGGTGGCAATTCAATGCGCTCGTAAATCCCACTCAAGCGCTGCGTTGATGGGTTAACTTCGACTCCACAGTGGGGACTTGGCTTGGGCAACCACGACTTGATTCGGCTGTTGGCTTAATGCTCGCCCACCGTTACGATGACTCCCCGTTTCCTCGCCATTGAGGGGAGTGGACTCAGCACTGCTCTGATTTGGCTTGAAGCCTTTGGAGGGAGGCAAACTGGAATTACGCGACGTTTTCTTGACCTGTTTTTGCTTCAGCTTTTCCACCTCTGAGCGCAACGTTTGCAACTCCTGCCACAGTCCTTGAATCAGGGCATCCTTTTGGGCGTGGCTTAGTTCATCCAAAGGGGGCAGTTCCTTCATGGCAAAAGCGTATCATCTCCTGTCAAAAGCCTGCTTAGGTCAATCTAGTTGAGCAATTACGAGTAAACAGGCTTCCCCAGTTCGTAGCCCGTGCCGGAACATTAACAGCAGCCTTACTTTCACAGTCCTTTTCACCAAACATCCTGAAACTGGTTTATGTATTTGAAGAAGGCATTTTAAGGTGTGCACATTTACTTATCTGGATTGCGATCGTTCTCTGCCTTAACCCTTCCAGCCACAAACGCCCAAATTACCAGTCCAACTAAAAGCATCACCCACCCCTGCCAATTCGATAGGTCATACTCATCGCCACGTCAGTACACAGCCACTAGACTCATTAGTATTTCTCTTTACTGAAGCTGCTTTCGGACCCAGCGTCGAAAAGCTCGAATCGCTGGAGCCGTGCCTGCTGTGCGACTCATTTCTAAATACTGAGAAATGCCTGTCAGTACCGGAAGATTGGGAAACATTGGACTCGTTTGTGACTCTACATATTTTCCGGCTTGCAGCACATTAATTTGCAGTTTACGGTTTTGATAGCGCCAGATCTCCGGCCCTTGCAGCGCTTCATACGCGCTGAGTCGAGTTTTTGAGGTGACATCAATTTCGATCGCCAGATCCGGAGGGGGGTCGATCGTCAAATCAATTCGATCTCTACCAATCATCAGCGCATGATTTTGAATGTAAAAACAATCATCGGGTTCAATACCGACTGACATTTCCTCACGCCGAAACGTCGTTGAGCCAAGCGACTCCCAATTCATATCCAACTCATCGAGCAGCGCTTTAAGCAAATCCCCGATAACGACTTTAGCTTTTTCATGTTCTGGTAGCGGAGCCACAATCTCTAGGGTTCCTTCGCTGTAGGCTAAACGGGTCGATCGATGTTCCCCCAGCTCCGCCAAAATTGCTTCATATTCTGCCCACTCCACATTGCGAAACAACACGCGCTGACCAGGTGGAATGTCTAACTGTCTCAGTTGCAGTGTCACCATGATTGTTCATACGGGGGATTGTCCCTGCTCCCACAGTTGTTTCCAATCATAGTTCACGCTTGTCACCCCAAAATCGGGTTGCCGCTGAAATGGCTGCTGCACATAGCGCACTGCGCAGTCGCTTCCGTACGCACCACCTACTTCTCGCAATCGAAACACATCACCCTCCGGAGATTCTTTCGACTGGGGAACCTACACCAGCGCCAGCACAAAACTGCCTGCATCGCCAGCAACTCAACCCGTTTCGTTGCTCCGGCAAACAGGTCAGGCGCAGCTTGCCGTTTGCCTTGCAGTCGTTGAAGTAATCCAATCGGTACAATCAGAGCAACTCACTGACGAATTACGCCAGTTCTTCCGTTACCACCCGTCGCAAAATTTCGGTCACTTCCGCTGCCATACGGGCATCGAGCCAGCGGGCTTCCTCGTCTAGATCCCGCTCGCCCGTGGGTTTCAACTTTTGCGCGGCTGCACGCAGGGTCAGGGCGATGGTTCTTAATTTGGCTGGCAACCCTTTGGACTGAGGACGATCGTCGATAAATTGCACCAGCGCTGTGTAGCATAACTCTGTGCGGCGGCGGCGATCGGAGGAGCCAAACCCCAGTTTTGACAAAATCACTGGTGCTCGGATGCTGTCGATCAGACCCAATGCCTGTAGCGCCACATCAACATATCGAGCGGAATCATAGCCCAAACTTTTCACCACGGCTTCTAGGCTGTGCCACTGAGCGGCGGGCAATCTAGACCCCGGAGACAGGTGCAGATGCCATCCCAGCATAGAGATGAGCCGCGTCAGGTCATAGGCAGAAATTAGATTTTCCCCTCCTGAACCAGCAGGCTGAGCGCGCAGAATAATTGTGGTCCCCGCTTGCAAGACTGGCTCTTCGATTAAGGGCGCTTCGCTATAGTAGCCGCGAAACTTTAAGCTTTTGTTGCCTGTCAGATTGGCAAACCACTGTTCTAGACTTGCCAGTGAACTAAACCGCTTCAAGGTATCCGACAGTTGATTGGAGATCATCAGGTCGTGTACCACGTCATCTTTGCGGTAGCTGACGATGTCGATCGCCGCTTCAATAAACTCCCAAGCGTCGGTTGGAGATTGGGCGGCTCGAATTAAACAGTCCTGAATCCGAGTGGTGGCTGATTTGGCATTGGCTTGCGAAACGACGTTCAACATCGGTACCAGTTTGGTGGCGCTCCAGAATTGCCCCAATGTCAGAGCATTGCGCCCCAGCCAATGCGCGTTCATCTGCCCATTCACAACGCTGCCTACACACACGCAGGCTTCCTGAATATCCGCATGCAAAAACCCCAGCCCGGTCTGATCGATCGGTGGCATGATACCCGTTTGGGGATAGAGACTGAAGGTGACGGTTTGTTGGGTGCTGGATAGTTGAATGGTTTTGCCCATTGAAACGATCGTACGTTGATCGGGTAGTTGCCGCAGTCGATCGGGATACACCGCAACTTGGTTAGCGAAGGCTGAGTCAGTCACGCCGCGATCGAGGAAAGCGAGTTTATTTTGATCAAAACCGGGCTGCGTGGCGGCAATGAGAAAGCGATTAAATACAGCGGCTCGATCTTTGGCTGCCTCTAGAGCAGCTTGATTGATGACTTGCACATGCTCGGCAAAGGCAAACCAGGTGGCAAAGCCGTGCAACGGTTGCTTGAGTGTCACCTGAAGATGCTGGTTGGCGGCGGGTGCTGAGGCGCTTAGCTCCAGCGTGGCATTAAGCGGCAGTGCATATTTGGCGTCTGGAGGCAAAGCTGAGGCTTGTTTGAGCGGATCGCGCTTGAGAACGGTTGGTTTTACGGCCTTGAGAATTAGCATCGCGATGGCTCCCAGTAGCAATACCCTGCTGCATTGTACTGGGAGGCAGGGGGTGGTCAGTAAAGATGCAGGGGAAGATCGAAGTCTTGACGGACAGGTGTTAGATGACAGCCATTTTCAGGCTTCACGACAACTAGAGCATCGTGTTTGAGGTGAACAGACTTGAATTCTTTAGCGCGATCGGTGACGATGTACTCCGGTAGTCCACAAGCTTCCCATCTCTGTTTAAGTTGTTCTTGGTGCCTTTCCAAGCGGCTTGCCCACAACTGGATTTTTTTGCTTGTGATCATCAGAGGCTTGCTGGACATCTTCAATTGCATCAAGCTTCCGCATCAGCGCCCGTCGTTTATCCAAATCCTTTTCCCCTACTCTCCGCAACAGTTGCAAGCATTGATGAAGTTTGAGTAAACCTTGGCGCACAAGTCGAACTCATCGTTTGATTTTGCGTCACCTAAGTTATCACCGCATTCCCAAACGTGAGGGCAGAGACATGGCACTAGGAATCAGACGAAGCACAGGGTTAATGGTTATCGCTCTGCTTACGGTGCTATTGCCCAGTGAGCCAGGATTTGGAAAGGAAAGAAGCGAGTCTAAAGCTCCTTTAGTGGCTGAGATTGCGTTTCAATATGCCGCAATTGATCGATCGCCAGCGGCTGTGAGAGTGTTGGACCAAGCGCTATCTCTCACAGAAACCATGCAGAGTGACTGCTACAAAGCCACGCCGATGATGCGGGTTGCCAACGGCTACACGCTGGCAGGTCAAGCGAGTAAAGGGCAACAACTGCTCACAAAAGCGTTCCAGATTGGGCGGGCTCAGACGCTCGCGAACTGTACCCTCAGTGCCACCTCACCAGAAGAATCATTGCTCAACAGAGCGGGTGAATACGCAAAAGCAGGCTATTACGATTTTGCGCTGGCAATTATTCGAGGAGTAGATAACTGGTTTCGCCCGATCGCAATGATCAGAGTGGTTGACTCGTATCAGAAAGATCAAAAGCCTGAGCAAGCGAGGCAAGTTTTAGACGAAGCGATTGCCTTTACTCAACGCAATCCAGATCTCCGAATGCGGCGACAAACTATCTTGGGAATTGCCTTTGAACTCAAGCGCACCGGGCAAACAGAATTTTTACCAGTCGTGCTTCAGCAAGCTCTAGAGAGTATCCGCGCTCGTCCTCAGTCGCAATCGCAAGAAGATATTTCCTGGGATATCACGCAAACCCTTCAAGTTTCCGATTTGATGATTGGGAGTGGACAGAAACCGCAAGCGATCGCGCTACTCAATCAAGTTCTACCGGAACTTCAAGCCCTGAGATCGACTCGGTTTCCCTCCGAACCAGTCCATCTTCTCAGCAAAGCTGCGACTCAGTACGCAGCCGTAGGGGAATTGAGTCAAGCCAAGGCGATTTTAGCGACCGCTCAATCGAAAGCACAGGCATTAGCCCCCTCTTCATTTCGCAATTCTGCCGTTACCCAAGTAGCCAGAGGATATGCTGAAATTGGACAGCTTCAGACTGCGCGTCAGTTAGCAGGTCAAATTAAAACGCGGACAGACCGAGAGCAAGTGTTGCAAGCGATCTCGCTGCAGTATGCCAAAGCTGGAAACGCTGCTGAGGCGGTGAAGGTGGCGCGATCGCTCTCAACTACAAAAAACTTGGCTCTTTCTGAGATCGTCAGACATTATCTGACAAATCAGCAGTATGACCAGGCGTTGCAAATTGCTCAACGGGAGCGAGTTCAAGGCATCCTTCCTGACGTCGCGCTTGCTTATGCTGAGGCAGGAAAACCACAGCAGGCCAAGCAAATTGTGCAGTCGATTCCATCGCCGTCTAAGGATCCTGCTCATTTAGATTGGTTGATGCCTGCTTTAGCTCGATCATTCGCTCAAACTGGACAATTTGACCAGGCATTACGAGTTGCCCAAGCGACACAAACGAAAATGTATAAGAGCGCCGCACTGACCACGATCGCGACCCAGTATCTTGCCAAAGACAGAGTTGCAAATCGAGCAAAAGCGACTGAAATCCTGGATCAAGCTCTTGAGGTTGCGCTGTCGATCAAGTAGCAAAATTCTGTCTTCGCCGTGCAGAGGTTCTCAAATTTGAGCGATCGCATTGGTCCTGCAATCGGTGATCAGTTGCTTGAAGTAAGCAGGAATGGTTGATGGTTGCCAAAAAGAGGCATTGTCAGCAATCTAGCTGGGCGATGGCGTAACCTTCAGGTACAAATCACAGCAGCGTTAGTTGAGCCTCTTGCACAGCTACCTGCGATCGGCGCTGGGACGTGGAACGAGGGTTGACGCCAACAGGAGCCATAAACCACGTTCGCAGCGCTGTTGCTTGCTCCAGATCTAGCGCATCGAGATCAAGTCCAGCCGGAAATAGATCGCAATCAGGAAGGGTCGCCCACCCAACCTCACTCTCATAGCGATCGGCTCCAAACGGAACAACACTCTGCGGTAGGCGAGTCAGGTAAGGAACGATGTTTCCCTGCTTCATGAATACCTGACGCCGTTGTTCAAGCTGCTGAATTCGCCGCGCTCTTGCCTGCTGATAGTTCACGATCGGCAGCGGATAGTCTTTGACCAGAAGCGGTAATCCTAGATGTTCGGTAGGCAGGTGCCTCAGTTCTGGAACCCACTGCTGGATGAACTGCCCCTCAGGATCAAAGCGCTTAACTGCCACTTGTCCAGGGTTGTAGATGCGCGTCCAGCTCAGGTCGATGGCGGACGTAATCCCAGCTTGCATTGCCCATTGGTAGTGGTCGATCGGGCAGTCTCCATCGATCAGATGTCGCATGAAGTGCAACGCGCCATATCGCCAATCAATGCCTAACAAGTTGCTCAAAAAGCTGGCGTAGCACGCACGGGTACGGAAGTTGAGTGCTTGCCACCCGCCAGTTGCCAAGAGGCAGCGAGCCGCGGCATCAATGATGGGAAAACCGGTATGTCCTTGCTGCCAAGCTTGGTACAGCGTCTCATCAAACGCCTCATCCGCTTCCTCAAATTCCTGATAGAGCGATCGCACTTCAAGTTGTGGTAGGTAGCGGAATCGCTGAGCAAAACCGCTGTTCCAGCGTAAGCGGGAGATGAACTGTTTGCGACTGCGCTGAATGCGCTCATCCGGCATATTCTTCAGGAGCTGCACGGTTTGATAGCATTCTCGCAGCGAGATTACGCCAAATTTGATGTGCGGACTCAGCCCGGATGTGGCTTCTGCACTCGGGTAGGAAAGCTGCCAATAGTAGCGGGTTGTTTTCTGTTCAATGAATTGCTGGAGAAGTTGTCGGGCTGCCTTGGTGCTAGCAGGCGGGAGGGGCTTACCATCATTGAGGTGTCCGACTGCTGCCAAGGAGGGGATAGGATCACTCGATACCTCGGGGGGAACCTGGATGCGGCTTGGAGTCGGGACGATCGCCGCCTTCATGTCGCCGTACCACACCTCCCGATACTGCTGTGCAGTGACGAGATCAGCAACGGTGCCAAGTGGCTCGAACCAGCGGATCTTAAGCTGCTGCTGAGCCAAGGCTCGATTGAGACGCGCATCCCGGACTCGACCGTAGATGCGTTCAAAGTCGGTGTAAGCATAGACTCCCTCGGCTTGTGTTTCTCGAATCAGCTGCGGCAACACGTCTACTGGATTGCCCGATCGCAGAATCAGTCGTCCTCCTCGTTCTCGTAGGTCAGCGTCAAGCGATCGCAAGCACTCCAGCATGAAGGCGACGCGAGCAGATGCGGTTTCAGGATGGTGCAGTAACGCGCGATCAAGAATGAAAACGGGAATGACTGCTCCGCGTTGAGCGGCACGATAGAGTGGTGCATGATCAGCAATTCGGAGATCGCGACGAAACCAGACGATCGTGCGGTTCATAGGGACAGATTAGAGACCAACTTCAGCCTAGCAAAAGTTAAGTGAGGGGATTATTTGAATGGACTTTGGCATTGCTGAATAGTGGAAGGAATCAAGTAGGAATCGGGACATCCCAAAATCGCAAGTAGTGAAGTAACAAGCAGATTAAATGCCTCAGCATTTTTTTTGACTTGGAATAGCACAGTGTTTTGCGATGTAGTCGTGTAAATATGCCGCAAGCGTGTATTTTCACCGTCAACTCGGGTTATAGTGGGTCGCCTAGTTTGCAGGAAGACACGGGCACAGTTGCGCCCCGGAAGTCCAGAAACAGAGCCGCCCGGGTGCGTTCCGGCTCCCGTTAGGAACAAGTTGTCGATCGGGGTCTTGTAGTTTGTCAACTCAGGCAGCGGACGGAAGCACATCATCTGAATCAAAGGTCATGTCGAGATGATAATAGTTTCCTTTGAGCATGCCTAAGCGATTCTCCAACTCAGGCGGGCTTTCCACGTGACGTGCAATGATGGCGTTTTTAAGGTTGGGCGCGTAGTCTGCCAGTTTATCCAGCACGCGATCGACGACTTGATTC
>NZ_JACJPG010000413.1 GCF_014695955.1 Leptolyngbya sp. FACHB-36
GCGGACTCAATCACGTCGGGATAAAGCGTGCCCTGTGCCAGGTAGTCAAACGGACCGAGGCGTCTAGATTCTTCCTCAAAGACGCGAATGAATTCGTGTCCGATGCGCTTGCGCTTTTCTTCGGGGTCGGTCACGCCCTGAATCTGCACCAGAAAGCGATCGCGCGCATTCACGTACTCAACCGGAATGTGGAACTGCTCCCGAAACAGCTTGACCAAGCGCTCTGGTTCTAGTTTCCGCATGAAGCCTTGGTCGATGAACATGCAGGTTAGCTGCTCGCCGATCGCCCGATACAGCAGAAACGCCAGCGTCGATGAATCGACGCCACCCGACAGCGCCAGCAGCACTCGCTTGTCGCCCACTTTGGCGCGGATTTCACGAATCGATTCTTCGACAAATGCGGCAGTGGTCCAAGTGGGTTCGCAATCGCAGATGTGGTAAACGAAATTGCGGATTAGCGCCAGTCCACCGATCGAGTGAACCACCTCTGGATGGAACTGGACGCCATAGAGCTTCTTGTCGTGGTGGGCGATGGCAGCGCAGGACGTGTTCGCCGTGTGTGCCAGCAGTTCAAAGCCGTCTGGGAGCCGCGTGACTGAGTCCCCGTGGCTCATCCACATGGTGGTGCCGTCCTCGACGTTGGTTAGAAGATCGGTGGGATCATCGATCGCCAGCGACGCTTTGCCGTATTCACCGCGGTCCGATCGCTCAACATCACCGCCCAACTGCTGCACCATCAATTGCATTCCGTAGCACACGCCCAGAACGGGAATGCCCAAATTCCAAATTTCTGGGTCGCAGTGCGGCGCACTTTTGTCGTAGACAGAGCTAGGACCACCGGACAAAATAATGCCTTTAGGATTGAGCTGGCGCAGATCCTCTGGCGTCGTTCGGTAGGACAGCACCTCAGAATAGACCTGCGTTTCGCGAATGCGCCGAGCGATGAGTTCCGAATACTGAGAGCCAAAATCCAGGATGACAATCATCTGGCGATGAAGCTGATCCAGCCCGCTGGTCGACGGCTGATGTTCGGTTTGGAGAGTCACCGGAGATGTCCTGATTACTGTTGCGAGGGTGAACAAAAGAAACGCTGACGAAACTGCGTTATTAAAGGTCGTACTTAAATCTGAATATTGTACCTAGAGTAACAAAACTTCCTCTAGTAGCGCGGCACCAATTTCGCTCTTAACAAGGATTTGACGCCGACGATCGAACAGCACTGTGCCAATGGCAACCTCGCGCTCAGCATGAGTCCGAATGTAAGTTTTAGCACGCTGGTCGATCGTGCGAGCAATTGAGCCATAGACTTGCTGGACGCGATCGCCTGCGCTCTCGGTATCTAGCCGCCGTAAGTAGTTCAACCCCTCCTCCGTGGTCGGACTGGTCAACAGAAGTTGCAGCGCTTCGGTGGGTAACCCAATGCTGGCAGCGTGCGCGGTCAAAATTTCTTGCCGCGCATCGGCGACGTGATGATGCGTGTGAAAAATGCCGCCTGCCAGCTTGATTAATTTTCCGTGATAGCCAAACAGCAGAATTGCCTGAACCCCTTGCACACCTGCCTCAACTAGCAGCGGACCCAGCCAGTTTGCCGTTTTGATTCGACGATCGGGATCAATGCCCAACTGCTTCGCCAAATCCAGACCGTTCTCGCCGACGCAAAACACTAGGCAGTTAAACCGATCGCGCTTTTGCCCCAGTTCCTCACGATACGCCTCTAGCTGACCGGGAGCGCTCAGCGGCTGAGAAATTCCAGTTGTTCCCAGCAGCGACAGCCCTTCCACCACACCAAACGCCGCATTGGACGTGCGCTCAGCCAGCCTGCGACCTTCGGGCAGAACGATCGTGACGCGAATCGCTTCCCCCGGTTGTAGCTCGCGCTGGAGATTGTGCCGCAGCAGACGGCGGGCGTAGGCATAGATGGCGGGCTGATCTGTTGTTTCGTGGTGTCCAATCCCCTCGCCGCCTACCAGATGAATGGGGTCTGGCTGCTCCGAGGTGCCCCACTCGACCATTGCCCAAATCGGCGTGTGGCGCGTCAGGTCCAGATTGTCACCAGGATCGCTGCG
>NZ_JACJPG010000414.1 GCF_014695955.1 Leptolyngbya sp. FACHB-36
CCAACTGCCTTGCAGAAACAGCAGATACGAAATTCCCGCGAGTCCAATTCCAGACAGCAGAATTGCCAGCGCCGATTTGTTTGCCGAGTGTAACCGCCATCCTAGCTGCGCTCCCACACACGACCAGCCCCAAATCCAGAACCACTCCATCGGCTCAGACCATACTCCGATCGCCGATCGTCCCTCCAAGGCAGCGCTGAGAAGTTGACTGATCAGGTTCGCTTGCAGCTCCACCCCCGCCATCGGCTGCTGTGGATAGGTTCCCAGCAGATCATCGTTGTAGGACGTTGGGAAAAAGTCTTTGAGACTGACAGCGGTTGAGCCAATCAGGACAATGCGATCGCGAAACTTCTCCGCCGCAACTCGCCCCTCCAGCACATCGGTCATCGAAACCATCGCGAACCGATTGGTAGGACCGCGGAGATTTGCCAGAAATTGGTAGCCGCCTGCATCTGCGCGAATGTAGGAGCCATCGTCTCCAGCGAAGCGGCGAAAGATGGCGTTTCCTAACTGAAGATGCTCAGAGCCATCTGTCGCCTTTTGAGGCGTTACTCCCTCTGCTTTGAGATACATCAGCGCCAGCGAGAGAGAAAAACTTTGATGGGTTTTTCCCTCCACCTTCCAGTAGAGCAATCCCCGCCGCACTTTACCATCGGGATCAAACGGGACATTGTTGAAGCCAACTTGGTGCTGCCGATTTAACGCCGACGGAGGCGGCACTGCCGGACTGGTTTTGTCCTTGATCTGCTCGATCGCAACTAGGTTTGACGCAACGTACTGTTCTAACAGGGTAGTGTGTCCCGGTTCTACCGGCATATCACGGTAAAGGTCAATGCCGATCGCGCGGGGCTGGTGGGCTTGTAGCCGTTGCAGCAGTTGCGCCAGTGCCGCATCGGGAATAGGCCATTTGCCAATCTTGCGCAGATCTGCCTCATCAATGCCAACTAGAATGATGCGATCGTCCACGGGTTCTAGTGGACGCAGCCGGACCCACTGATCAAAGGCAGCAAGCTCCCATCCCTGAAGCAGTCCAGTCAGACGCAGCAGAATGACCAAGCTAGCGACGCTTGAAGCTGTAAGCAGCACTCGCATCTCTCCACGCAGCTTGCGCTTCAACGCTCTCCAGAGAGTGAACGGGTTGCTACCTTGTTTCATGCCGCTGCTCGTCCGATGCTTATTGAACAGGTCGTGAAGCAATGCTAGATTGCCCCGCTACTGCTCAAAATTAACTTGCGAACGGTGAACTAGGCAGTTCACTAGCCCTGTCTTTGGAGAAAATTTTTATATCCAAACACGACTAATTCCAAGATTTCTACAATCTAAGTGACGAGAGAGTGAATATATGCAGCCAGTAGAATCAATGGACGCGACTAAGCCAAACACAGCGGCTGCGGGACCGAAACCGACCACATCACTGCTGCGGCGGCGATCGCCGCTTGCATCGCCTCAGTATCAGCTAGACGTTCTGGATGCTGTCAATCTCCTTCAGGCAGGCGATTTTACCGCAACGCTTCAGGCGCACGGCTGTCAGAGGCTGCAACCGGCCAAGCTAGAAATTTTTCAAATCAACGTTGGTAAGCTGTGCAACATGACCTGTCGCCACTGCCATGTGGACGCTGGACCCGATCGCACGCGAGAAAACATGGACCGCGAGACGATCGACGCTTGCCTGCGTGCCCTCGACCAGACCGAGGCACACACCGTTGATGTCACGGGTGGAGCACCCGAACTGAATCCTCACTTCCGCTATCTGGTCGATCAGTGTGTAGCACGGGGCAAGCAGGTCATCGATCGCTGCAATCTGACTGTACTGCTGCTGCCCCGAATGCAGGATTTACCGGAGTGGCTTGCCGAACGCGGTGTCGAAGTCGTCTGTTCGCTGCCGCACTACCGCCAGCGCAACACAGACGCGCAGCGGGGCGATGGCACCTTTGAGCAGTCGATCGAGGCGCTGCGGCGATTAAACGCGGCGGGCTACGGTCAGGGCGATCCACAACGCCAACTAACGCTGGTGAGCAATCCGGTCGGTGCGTTTTTGTCCAGCAACCAAACGAAACTAGAGGGCGAGTGGAAAGCGGGATTGCAGAAGTATCAGGGGGTGACGTTCGATCGCTTGATCACGCTGAACAATATGCCAATTTCTCGCTATCTAGAATGGCTGGAGCAGTCGGGAAATTTGCAGCGCTATCTGGAACTGCTAGTGAATGCGTTTAATCCAGCGACAATCAACGGTCTGATGTGTCGCAATACACTGTCGATTTCCTGGGATGGTCGTTTGTTTGACTGCGATTTTAATCAAATGCTGGATTTAGAGATTCAACCGTCCAATGCCGATCGGGGCGCGTCCCCCCAGGAGAATCGTCTTCATATTCGAGACTTCAATCTAGCCATGCTGGCACAGCGCCAGATTATCACTGGACGGCACTGTTTCGGCTGTACTGCGGGTGCAGGAAGTTCCTGCGGCGGCTCCTTAGCTGAGTGAGCGTTTCAGCAATTAGAAACGCAATAAAAGAAAACACAATAAAAGCCTCCTGACTGACGGTTTCAGGAGGCCTTATCATGTAATGCCGCGGTAGAAAGCGCCCCAGCGGCGCTGAAATTTTATGCCTGTCGTGAGTAGTACTCAACAATCAGCAGTTCATTCACTTGTAAAGCGACCCACTCGCGCTCTACAACGCTATTCACCTTACCTTCCATCTTGTTTTTGTCAAACTCTAGATGGCTCGGTAGGTTTGCCAAACCGGGATACTGTAGGTTTTGCTCCACAAGCTGACGCGATCGCTCTTTGTTTTTTACAGCAATCACCTCTCCAGGACGGCACTGATAGCTGGGAATATCGACGACGCGACCATTCACCGTCACGTGTCCATGATTCACCAGTTGACGAGCACCGGGGATTGTGGGAGCCATCCCCATACGGAACACCGTGTTGTCCAAGCGCATCTCCAGCAGTTGCAGGAGCACTTGACCTGTAGAACCCGCAGCACGACGAGCTTTCCGCACGTAGCGCAGGAGTTGCCGCTCACTCAAACCGTAATTAAAGCGCAGCTTTTGCTTTTCTTCGAGACGGACAGCATATTCAGAGCGCTTTTTGCGGTTTTGACCATGCTGTCCAGGTGGATAAGAGCGTCGGGCAGATTTGCGAGTCAAACCCGGCAGATCGCCCAGACGACGAACAATTCGGAGGCGAGGACCTCGATAGCGCGACATTCAGCTTCCTCTTTCGCTCAAAAGTAATTTTTGTCAGAACCTCCAGTATACGACTAGAAGGGCGCAATGTAAAAACGTTAATAACTTTTACGTTGCATAGCCCGCTATTGGCGAAAACGCGGCGATC
>NZ_JACJPG010000415.1 GCF_014695955.1 Leptolyngbya sp. FACHB-36
CACTTTCGCCGCGTCTTTTCCCGTTTTGAGAAGAAAGCGAAGAATTTTCTGAGCTTTGTTTATCTGGCTGCCTTGCTGATTGAACTTCGCTGAATTGTCAACACAACCTAGTCAACGGCAGTTAGGTAGCGACCATCCCCATGTGGCAACCAGCCTGAACAATTTGGCATTCCTCTACCAGTCGCAGGGACGCTACTCAGAGGCAGAATCGCTCTATGTGCAAGCGTTGGCGATCCTGTTTGAGAAATTGGGCGACGAGCATCCCAATACTCAGACAGTTTTGGAAAATTTTCTGTTGTTCCTACAGCAAGTGATTCGAGAAAATCGAGCCGCAGAACTTTCAGATTATCCAGTAACGCAGCAGCTAATTCAGCAGCTTCAAGCTTCGCTCTGAAGCTCCGCCCCCAATTCAAGAATCTGGCAGTACGATCGTCCCCTTCAGACATGATGAAAAAAGGCACGATCGCAATCAGAACTCATGAACACACAACTCGTTGAATTCCTGACTCAGGCAATTCTATCGCTACCTACCGAGGAA
Source organism: Leptolyngbya sp. FACHB-36 (assembly GCF_014695955.1). Taxonomy (GTDB): domain Bacteria; phylum Cyanobacteriota; class Cyanobacteriia; order Leptolyngbyales; family Leptolyngbyaceae; genus FACHB-36. The sequence goes on from NZ_JACJPG010000415.1 coordinate 539, forward strand.
CGCGCCCTACTCGAAGCGCAACTCTTTGCCAATCTTCCCTATCCGTCCCATCTAGAACTGTCACATCTCACCGAATCTAGCCAAACATTCGACTTTCTGTATGACGAACCCGATCTATAACAGCCGCGAAGACGGAGAGCCAATCGAATGGGAGTGAGAAAAGCAGCTTTGCCTCTATGATCAGCCTAGACGCGTTGCGATCGCACAATTCCCGTTTATGAACCTGCCTCTAACGCCACGTCGTTTAGTCAACATAGCGCTGCTTGGCAGTGCGATCGTCAGCATCGCTGCGCCTGCCGATTCAGCGTCCCAACCCATCCAGTCTCCAACCCTTCAGATCAACCGTGCCTCTCGCGCTACTGTCTGCCCTAGCACCCTAGAACCACTGATTCAGGGGCTTTTGCAGGATCTGCCAGGCTATATTAATCGTGTCTACAGTCGGACAGGACGGCGATTTGCGTCAGCCAGCAGGACCTACGCAATTTCTGCGGGTCGCCCAGAGTTAGACCCACTTTTAATCGGCTCCAGCGAGTACCCCACCCCCAACGATGCAACGCTGCGTCAGGTGTTTTTTACCGTGCTGGAGCGGCAGTATAACAATCAGCGCATTACAGAGTTGCAGCAGTTTCACTGGCTGTTTCTGACGCAAACTTCCGACGGTTGGCAAGTGGCACTGATGCGATCGCGGATTGGCACGTATCCCATCGGCGAGCAGCAGCCGCTAACACCTCCAAGGGACAGCAGCCAAAGCGTTACCGCACAGGCAGTGCGATCGTGGCTGCGAGACTGCCAAGCGGGATCGCTGCGGCAATTGCGTCCATAACGCAATTTGAGACTATCAATTCGAGACTATTTAGATGCCGTTGGTCGTCATTCGGCAATAGTAGGGGCAATTAAAGGCAACTCACCCCATGCATGCAGAGTGCTGCACCGCCTTTTCGACTGACCTAACTCGACGGCAGCAGCGTGTCCAGCGGATGGGCTGCCAAGTTCGCCTCCCGTGCGGCTGATTGCAGCACCACCGTCAGCAAGTTGGGGAAGCGATCGTCTAAATCGTCGCGCCGCAGAGAGTTCATGTGCTGAGTGCCTTCCTTGCGGCAGTAGAGCACGCCAGAATCGCGCAGAATCTTGAAATGGTGAGACAGCGTAGACTTGGCGATCGATTGTTCTGTCACCTCGCAGCAGGGCAACTCGCCTTTTTCTGCCAGCCGCTTGACGATTTCTAACCGCACCGGATCGCCCAGCGCATACAGCACGCCTGCTAGAGAGATATCTTTTTTGTCTGGATGATAGAGCAGTCGCATGAGCAGGGACTAGGAACTAGGAACCAGGAAGTAGAAGGGTAGGGTGGCTGTCTCGCGAATCACGAACGACTGAATCACGAACCACGGCTAACTTGTTTTCTTCCATACTTGCATTATGGCATAACCAGCGCTATAGTCTAATTATTCGAGTTTCTCGAACAATCGAATAAGATGACAGCAGGAGGTTAGCCATGTCATCGGTTCAATCCGTTACTGATTCGACTTTTCGCTCCGAGGTTTTGGAAAGCACAGGTCCAGTTCTCGTCGATTTTTGGGCACCGTGGTGCGGTCCCTGTCGCGTGGTTGGTCCCGTCGTTGAAGAGGTGGCAGCTCAGTACAGCGGTCGCCTGACCGTTCTAAAGCTGAATGTGGATGAAAACCCTGCAACGGCTACTCAGTTTGGAATTCGCAGCATTCCCACGCTGATGCTGTTTCAGTCGGGGCAGCCGATCGACCGTGTGGTCGGTGCCGTCTCCAAAGCCACGCTATCGAACACAATCGATAAATTTATCGTTGCCGCTTGAGGCTAGTCTTCACTAGTCTCCGCGATCGTATCGATTTCGTATCTGAGATGCCTAACCGTTGCCTACAGCCCCCAGTGAATCAGCAATTCACTGTTAACCCTTCACAGGCACTTGTGTATCTCTACTTAATTTTGACAGAGGTCAATTATGTCTACAGTCGTCTCTCGTTTGCTTAACGCCAGTGCCTTAACTGGCTTACTCGCCGCCTCGGTATTCGTGCCGCCTGTAGTGGCAGGTCAGGTGGGTGATAAAACGTTTTTCGATCGCGTGCCCCGCCTCGTTCGTACGGCTACTGACAACCTGCAAACCTACATCGCAGGCGCAACGTATGAATTTACGCTGTCGGTCCCCGCAGATGCAGGCGCACCGCTAGAAGCCGTGACGATCGCGCCGGACGCCGCGACCGAGTTCGATGTCAGCCGCAGTGTGGCGTATGTCAACGGCAGTCGATCCGCCACGCTGGCTAGCGTCGGTGGTCCGCAATCCACCAACTCCAACGCCGCCACGATCGTGTTCGATCCGCCAATTCAGCCCGGTCAGACTGTGACGATCTCGCTGAAGGCGCAGCGTAACCCCGATCGAGAAGGCACGCGGCTATTTGGCATCACTGCCTATCCTGCTGGCGAGAACGGCGTCGGACAGTTCCTTGGGTTTGGTCGTCTCACCTTCTACAGCAACGCTCAATAGCGCTCAGTAGCAACGATGGAAGTGATGAATTTTGAATGATGGAGGCTCAATTTCTATCCTCAACGTTCATCATTTCCACCTTAGAGTTCCTTGTTACTTTCTCCACTGAATCATTACTGAACTGAATCACTATGACCACGAATCTGTTTACTCCACTCCAACTCGGTCCGTACGTGCTGCCCAATCGGCTCGTTATGGCACCCTTGACTCGTGCTCGTGCAGGGGTCGATCGCATCCCCAATACGCTAATGGCAGACTACTACGCCCAACGCGCCAGCGCTGGACTGATTATTAGCGAAGCCACCCAAATCTCTCCGCAGGGCATCGGCTGGGTTGAAACCCCTGGTATTCATACCAATGAGCAAGTTCAGGGCTGGAAATTGGTCACGGATGCGGTTCATGCCAAGGGCGGACGGATCTTCTTGCAGCTTTGGCACGTTGGACGCGCCTCTCATCCAGATTTTCAGCCGAATGGGGCGCTTCCTGTTTCGGCATCGGCGGTGCAGCCTGCGGGCGAAATCAACACCCCGCTGGGTAAGAAGCCATTTGTGGCTCCACGATCGCTCGAACTCGATGAGATTCCGGGAGTGGTGCAGCAGTTTGCCGACGCGACGAAACGAGCGCGCGAAGCTGGGTTTGACGGGGTAGAAATTCACGGGGCTAACGGCTATTTAATTGATCAATTTCTGCGGGATGGCACGAATCAGCGCAGCGATGCCTACGGTGGCAGCGTTGCCAATCGCGCCCGCTTTTTGCT
>NZ_JACJPG010000416.1 GCF_014695955.1 Leptolyngbya sp. FACHB-36
CCGCTCCCGCCTGAGACAAAGCGCCGCTTCCACGAATGACTTGGGCAGGCGCAACGAAGAGGGATAGACAAGCAGAAGACATAGGCGAGGAGAGAAAAAACGAAGGGAAGTACGAGCTAAATTAAAAGTTCAAATTTTGAACTTCTAATTTAGGACTCCTGACTTCAGGCAGTGGGCTTCGGCAACTGAGCTAGCTGATCGCGGAAAAGCTCGATCTCCATTTGCTCGTCGGCGCGGTCAGCGAGCGATCGCTTAATTTGTCCCAAATACAGGAGTTGAGAAATGCCTGGCTGAGGATGTAATACCGTGCGAACGCGAATCGTCATGCGGCGCTCTCCCTGTGAGGACAGCCGTCCAGGGGAGTAGAGATCGGCAGCTGCTTGCTTCAGGGTGGCAGTCAGTTGAGATTCACTAATCTGAGGCGGTACCGAAATGACAGCGTAGTTGGCGCCGGTGTCGTAAATTCGCACAAACCGCACAGCATCTGGAATGTTGGGACGATTGTACAGACCCAAGCTCAACGCAAATAAGCCCCCCGTCAGCACGCCCATGAACCCAGTCGCCCCCACCAGACGAAAGCGAAAGCCCCACTTTAGCAGCCACCCCAGCACCGCTAGAGCAGCGCAGAAGAGGGTAAGGTAGCCCGACCATAGGGCGAAGGTTTGCAGTTGTGCAGAGGAGAACATGGTTCAGTTCAAGGGTTACGAATCAAACAGCCAGGCTTTCACGCGTTCAAGGCTTTTCCAATTGGGCTTGCGCGTCAGTCCATCCTCAATGTTTTGCTGGACTTCATCGCGCAATTCCGAAACTACCATAATAAGCTGCTGCGCGACTTCAATGTGCTCCCGCACGCCTTTTTTTGAAGTTTCCAGCATGGCAACCGCTATATTTACCCGCGCCTGAGGATCTTGCGGATTCAGCTTCACGGCTTTCTGAGCCGCATCATAGGCCAGCGTTGGCTTGTCGGTCAGCAAGTACAGCCACGCCAAGCAGGTCCAGGCAGAACTCGTTTTTCGAGAGCGATCGCAGACTTCCTTAAACATGGGAATCAACGTTTCAGGAGCTTCGCCTGCTTTGTATCGCTCAATTCCTTCATCAAAAAGCGCTTCAACCGTTTGCGTCATGAAATCAATTACCGTAAATAATCACGTACAGCGAATGGCTAGCGTCTAAGCCGAGAAGGACTTTCCGCAGCCGCAAGTTTGCGCCGCATTGGGGTTTGTAAACTGGAAGCCACCACCAATCAGAGCATTGCTGTAGTCCAGCACTAAGCCGTACAAATACAGCAGGCTCTTCGGGTCGCACACCACTTTGAAGCCTTCGTAGTCGTATACTTCATCCGTAGGCTGAATGTTGCTAGGGTCTTCAAAATTCATCGTGTAGGACATGCCAGAGCAGCCTCCCCCGCGCACGCCTACTCGCAGGCACAGGTCAGTTTTTTGCTGCTCTCGCAGAAGCAGGACGTGATTCAGAGCCGCGTCCGTCATTTGAATTCCACGCTGTTGCGATTGGGTCGCCTGTGTCATGGGTCTGAAAACTCCTTGCCTATCGTCGTTTTACTGAAGTCTGTTCATTCATATTATCCAGCTTAAATCATTCGGCTCGCCTTAAGTAGAGTTGTTGTATTGAGCAATCAGCACCTCGATCTCGGCGGCTTTGCGGATTTCCTGACTCAATCACGCGGCAAACGCGATTATGTTTAAGATGAAAATCTATCGTGCGCCTGCTTGATTCAGACAGCGTGCATCTGTTCCTCACCTGAGCCTTGGAATCTATGAATGCGCTCAATCAATCGACTCGTCGTCGTCTTCAGCAACTCCCGCAGATTTCTAGCGTGTGGGAGGGCGATCGGCGCTCCCTGGAAAAGCGCGGGCAGCTAGAAGCCGCGTGGACCGACGAGGAAGCTAACCCTGACGGAGAGTGCATTCTATGGGTAGATGGCTCTCAGGGAGTGGTGCGAGCAATGGACGTAGTAACACCGGACACGGGACCCGAAGCCGTTGCACGAACGCTGCTGCGAGCGATGGAGCATCCCCACAATCCTGGCAGTCCGGCGCGTCCGCAAAAGATCGTGGTGCGCGATCGCGAAATCCTGTTTTTCCTGCGCGGTGTGCTGCAAGAGCTGGACATCACGCTAGACTACGTGCCAGAACTGCCGCTGATCGACGAGATTTTCCGCAGCTTCCAAGACGCGATCGGCAGTCGTCCGCCGCAG
>NZ_JACJPG010000417.1 GCF_014695955.1 Leptolyngbya sp. FACHB-36
TTGGCAATCGTCAGTGCGAGTCCGAGATCGGGGTCCGTCTTTAGGTCGCTAGGATCGATGCGAATCAGAATCTCTGGAGAGCGCAGTTCGAGTTGACCGTTTTCTAAAGGATTAACTTTGATCCGCAGAGCTTCAAGCACATCATCCAACGGAACTAGCCAGTCCTCAAACGCGATTGCAGTTTCGCCATCCTCTGCACCGCGCACCCGCACTGATTCAAGCACAAGACGTTTGCCAACCTGAATGCCAACAGGCATAATCGATGCAGAGGGTGAAGCAGTCGTCGAGGAAGCCCCCTCCAGCGTTGTCGCCTCAATCGGTGCAGTGTCCTTCGCCGAGGTTGGCTGGGCGACTACTCGGTCTGCGGTACTTCCGATTGCCGTTAGTAACCAGATCAACACGACGCGCCGCTGTAGCGATCGACGAGCCAAAAACATGAATTAAGCTCCTTTGTTCAATTGCTGAAGCAGCGCGATCGTCGAACACCGCAATAGCTTGCAGTGTTCGCTGAATCAAAAGCGTGAATAAAATCTTTAGTTCAACTGCGAAATCGCGAATCGCAATTGAGGAAGCACCCGAAATAAGAGCAGTAAATTATTCCTGAGGCAGCCTGCTTGTAGCGGAGTTTTAGCGGGTTGCGTTAGGCGATTGCGTTGTGGCGGCGTTTACAGTCAGCGGCAGATTGAAAGATTGTGCTTTCCGAGATGCACTTCTTTCCCAAATTAGTTCGCCGCTGAGTTGATAGGTTCCCGGAGCGATCGCCTTGGGCAAATCTAATATCACCTTGCGTTCTCCTTCGGCAATAACCGTTGTAGACTCGGAGGTTCCGCTTAAGAGAGTGCCCGCAGCATTGCTAAGCTTCCAGTTCACTTTTGGTCTTGCCGTTGCATTTCCAGTGTTCTTTACGAGCAGTGCAAAATTCTTTGCTTGCGCATTGTAGCTAACGCTGTCAGCACTGAGTTTTGGAGCGGTTACGCCCTGACGAACGTACAGGGTTACTCCAATTCGGGGGACGATCGCCACTCCATTTTTATCTGTCGTTGCCTTTAGGTTTTCTGTGAAAATGACTGCCCGAAATTCTCGATCTTTCAAGCTTGGTAGCAGTTGAGCAGATAAGCGAACTTGGCGGGTTTGCCTCGGCTGAATTACCAATTCACGGGGAGAAAATGCAAGATAGGGAGTCAAATCAGTTGGACTGGTAGATAAGACTTGAAACCCATTCACTGTATAAGTGAACGGGTAAGCAGATACTCGCACTCGAATTACTTCATCACTCGCGTTTGTCACCGAAAACATGCCACGAGCTTGTCCTTTGCGGCTTTCTGCATCAATCAACATTGGATTAATGCCGACCTGAGCCTGAGCGATCGTTGGGACTGCTAGCAGCATCGCCAGCGCACCTACGGGAATCCATTTACGTAACGAAGACGAGAGCTTCATCATTGCGATAACTTCTCGAAATTACCCCTTTAAAGTTCCCTCGTACTGAGTCTCCGCAACATCAACATTCAGATCAGCGGGGCGTAATGGTTAGCACTGCCCGGTACGTATAGGTGCCGACGGGAAGTAGTTTTCCAGGCGAAGCCGCAAACAACTGTAAAGACAAACTTCGACTGCTAATCGGAGCAGATAGGCTAACGACGCCAGTCCCGTTGCCCGCGCTGTCTTTTTCTGCAAGAAGGACACCGCCGCTGCCAGGAACACCTTCCCATAGTTGCAGTCCCTGCACAGTGGTCGATGGGGTACCTGGAAGCGTCACGGGTGGATTTATTGAGACATCCAGTCCACCTGTACACGTCAGCGTAACTATTGCTAACTGAGCACCCATTGATTCATCTGGTCGAGACGAAAGGGTGTCGTGTTTTCCATTACGCACAATCGCCAATTGTCCAGGAGTAATACTAGAGATACTGCAAGAAGACGGACTGTCTGCCGCCGCTTTATTCATCCAATCACCCATTAGGAGAGGAGCCAGACTCGCTACGATCGCGAGATACTTGCGCATAAATACCTCCTATCTCAAAAAACGAAGAGGAATGCAACAAAATTTGCTGCACCCCTCGGTAATGTGCCCATGCTCTTTAAAGACTGAACACATTAGCACTGGAATATAGAAAGTCCTACTTAGAAAACCAAACGCTCTGCAACTAGTTTTGAAAGTACCTGCTAGCTAACAGCAAATCGATCGTTTTCATCCGTGCAATTATCCGCAGTTCGCAATAGCGATTTAGCAACTTACTTAGCAACAATGTTCAGGTTAACGCGGTAGTCATAGTTGCCAGACGGTAGAGGAACCGCTCCATTGTTCACCCACTGATGCACATCGAAGGTTTTATTAACCAGCGGTCCAACAACCGTTGCCGTACCAGGCGCACCGCCCTTAACTGCTGTTGCAATATCGATCGTTCCATCCTTCAAACTTGCACCGTAGTTTGCGGTACTTGCTGTAGCAACGCTAGAAGGAAGAACGGTAGGAGGATTGATTGTGATATCTGCATCTCCGTTACAGCTCAGATCAAAGCGACCAAACGAAGCACCAGGATCATCAGCCGGATCAGAAGACAGTACAGGGAGATTAAGAGTAGGCAGCGTGGGAACTTTTGTTACACCATTGACCACGTTGGCAGCCATGCAGGTGGGAGTAACGACCCCGTTGAAATCAACATCGACTGATTGAGCGTGAGCTTTGCCACCGAAAGCCAGAGCGCTTAAAGCGACACAGCCAGAAACAAGAGCAATACGACGGATCATTGGAATAACTCCTAACAAATGAGGTTGTAGCAAAATGGTTCGTTAAGCTTTGAATCCACCCGCTTAAGAACAACTGAGGAAACGTTTTATAGTGTGCTTTGTTTCTCTCAGGCGTCTACAGCTAACAATTTACGGTGGCATTAGCTACATTGACCTCCACAAATGTACGGGTTTCTTAAAGTTATTTACCTGAGCTTAATCTGGTCATATTTACAGAAGTCAGCACTGAGTGACTCTCAGAAGCTAGACGGAAACCGTAATCCTCATGGACTGTAGAGCGGCAATGACCAGCGCTCAGTCCACAGTTCTCTATTTCGACTGCTTGTAAGATAGTTGCGTAGAGATGAGCGCGTTCAATGAGCCGAACCAAGGGTTCAGTATGGCGAGATGTGCGATTTTGGCGGTTTGCAGGACAGGCGATCGCCGTGGTCGTCGTAATCTTAGTGCTGTCGTACTTTCTGGGAAACCTGACGCGCAATCTGCGGCAGCTTGGGATTCAGTTTGGGTTTAACTTTCTGCGATCGCAAGCCGGATTTGGCATTGGCGATCGTCCGATTCCGTATCAGCCCTCGGATAGCTACACCCAAGCGCTACTGGTCGGACTGGTGAATTCTCTGCGAGTGATTGTGACAGGAATTGCTTTGGCAACCGTGGTTGGAGTAACCGCCGGGATTGCGCGACTGTCAGATAACTGGCTAGTGCGAAATCTATCGCTCGTGTACGTAGAAACCCTGCGAAACACACCGCTGCTGCTGCAGCTGTTTTTCTGGTACTTTGCAGTGTTCTTCAGTTTGCCTCCTGTAGATGCAGCCGTTCGCTGGTTTGGCGTCTCGCTCAGTAAAAGTGGAGTGCAGCTACCGGGAGGCTTGCAGCTATCTTCAGAGTTTTCGGCGCTGCTGTTGGGACTCAGCATCTACACGGGAACGTTTATTGCGGAGGTCGTCCGAGGGGCAATTCAGTCGGTACCGCAAGGGCAGTGGGAAGCTGGGCGATCGCTCGGTCTCAAGCCAGCCCAACTGATGCGCCTAGTGGTTTTTCCGCAGGCGTTGCGAGCAATGATTCCACCGTTGGCGAACCAGTATCTCAATTTGGCGAAGAACTCTAGTTTGGCGATCGCGATCGGCTACCCAGACGTTTATGCGGTGGCTTCGACAACCTTCAACCAAACGGGTCGTGCGGTGGAAGTGATGGTGCTCATCTGCGCCACCTACCTGACGATTAGCCTGGTTATTTCCCTGCTGCTGAATCTTTTCAACCGATCGGTGCAAATTGTCGAGCGCTGATCTTACAGTCATGCCTCGTTTTCAACGTCCGCCCACTGGGTGAAGCACTCACAAATTTAATCCGCTATAGTACCCTGCGAATAACACGTTGTTGTAAAAGCGTTGCCATTAAATCTGTTGAAGCATATTCAGCTTTAGAACTGTCATTTAAGCAGCCTCGTGCTAGGAAGTGTATCCGCATGAGTTTACGGAACGTGTCGGAGAGTACGTCTCTTTCAATCGGCACCGCGCGAATCAAACCAGCATTGGGATTTGCCGATGCGGTTGCAATTACAGTCGGAATTGTCATCGGTGCGGGAATTTTTGAGACACCCGCTCTGGTTGCTGCCAACTTGGGAAATGGTGCGATCGTGGCGCTGGTATGGCTACTAGGCGGTGTCATTTCCCTGATTGGTGCCTTGTGTTATGCAGAGTTAGCTACGACCTACCCGCATCCGGGTGGTAACTACCACTACTTGGGTCGCGCCTTTGGTCGCAACGTTGCCTTTTTGTTTGCATGGGCGCGAATGACGGTCGTGCAGCCCGGCTCGATCGTGTTGCTAGCGTTCGTGTTTGGTGACTATGCGAGTCAAGTGCTGCAGCTGGGTACGTACTCGTCATCGATTTACGCGATGGCAGCGGTTGTTCTGTTTACAGGACTAAACGTGATCGGAGTAACGCAGGGCAAATGGACACAGAACCTATTGTCTGTGGCAGAAGTGCTGGGTTTGGCGCTAGTCGCCATTGTTGGATTAATTGGAAGCTCCGCAGCCGCACCGCCTCCGTCCTCGGAAGTGGCGGCTCCAACGGGGAACTTAGGCTTGGCGATGGTGTTTGTGCTGCTGTCCTACGGCGGCTGGAACGAAGCCGCATACATTTCTGCGGAACTTCGAGATGTCCGCCGCAACATGCTGCGATCGCTGCTTTGGAGCATTGGCATCATCAGCGTGGTCTACGTGCTGATTAACTTGGCGTATCTGCACGGTCTAGGCGTTGCAGGAATGGCACAGTCGGACGCTGTAGCGGCTGACTTAATGCGACGGGTGCTGGGGGAACCCGGTGTCTGGTTCATTGGGTTTCTCATTTCCGTGTCGGCGTTGGGATCCATTAACGCGACGATTATCACGGGCGCACGCACCAACTTTGCATTAGGACAAGATTTTCCCTGGTTCTCGTTCATGGGTCGGTGGCACGATCGCTCCAATACGCCCATCCCCGCGCTGCTGGTACAGGGCATCATCTCTGTCGTGCTGGTGATTCTTGGCACGTCAGGGCGCGAAGGCTTTAAGACGATGGTGGACTACACCGCTCCGGTGTTCTGGTTTTTCTTTCTGCTGACGGGAATTTCGCTGCTGGTGCTGCGATCGCGCGAACCCAACGTGCCTCGACCGTTTCAGGTACCGCTGTATCCCTGGCTACCCATTCTGTTTTGTCTGGTCTGTGGCTACTTGCTCTACGCCAGCTTGGTTTACACGGAATTTGGTGCGTTAGTTGGAGTGGGTGTCGTCCTACTAGGAGCGGCACTATTAGTACTAGTTCGGTTGGGACGGGGACAACGAAGCTGAATAGGTGATTACCGATACGCTCTACTTGTCTAATTCAACAACACAAGGAGGCTTTATGGTGCAATTACAACGAGTGCTGGGACTAATGGCGATCGGCATTGGTCTGAGTAGCGTGTCTACCGGCTGTGCTCAAACCGTTGAGCCAAAGGCGGTTCAGCCGCCAGCCGCAGACGCTAGCTCTAACGCGATCGCAGCGTCACCTGGGGCGATCGCTCAATCTCCTAGCCCTGCGGTGTCAGACAAAGAACCCGATGTGGTGTACGTTCCTACACCAGAAATTGTCGTGCGCACAATGCTGGACTTAGCAAAAGTTAGCAAAACCGATGTGCTCTACGACTTGGGCAGCGGTGACGGACGCATCGTGGTGACGGCGGCTCAGAAGTATGGAGCACGGGGCACAGGTATCGAACTGCGTCCCGAATTGATCCAGGAAGCCCAAGAGAATGCAAAAAAGGCAGGGGTTGCGAGTCGAGCTAAATTTATTCAGGCGGATTTGTTCACGACAGATTTCAAAGATGCGACGGTGGTCACGCTTTATCTACTGCCAGATTTGAACGTGAAGCTGCGCCCTCGCTTACTGAAGGAACTCAAGCCGGGAACCCGGATCGTCTCTCACGATTTTGATATGGGCGAGTGGAAGCCAGAGCAAGTTGTGAAGGTGAAGGGACCGCAGCGAGAACACACGATTTACTTCTGGCGCGTGCCAGAAAATCCGCCGAAGAATTTGCTTTAGATTCGTTGTGAATCGCCAGTGGTGATAAACCACGATCGGCTGCCCACGGACGACGGACCACGAACCGTGGGCAGTACGGCTACTCCCGCCTGCTACTTTCCGCTGGCGAATGGACGATATGAAGTGAAACCGGGACTGGTGCCTTTGGGGTCCGACTTTGGAAATGGTGCAGTTGATCGCTGTGTGTTTCAGATCGATCGGCAGTTTGCGGACTATCGGCAGGTGAAGCTTCAGGCGCGGGCAGAACGGCTAAGCAAGTACTATCAAACCTACCGCCATTCACCTGAGGTGGCGGGTGCGATCGCCCACCTCATAGTCGATCGTCTCACGCACGAGTACCCTACTCACTTCACCCTACAGCCATCGTTGACCCTTGCTTGCCATCTCACCGGAGAGGTGCTCCTTTTCGATTCCAATTGGCAACTGCAAGCGGCTCAATCCCACACCTCTTATGTCTCTGCGCTCGATGCGCTAGCGTGTCAGGTTCAGGAGGATTTCGCGATCGTCTGTCGCGCTGTAGACGGAGCCAACTGGCTCAGCGCAATTCACCTCTGCTACCCGAATCACTGGTCGGCTGAAGAAAAAATTGGCAGGGATTTTGCCACTGTTCACGCCCCCGTCGCCGGAATGGACGCGATGAATCGACGATCGACCGCGATCGTTCATACGATGATTGCGCGGAAGCCGATGGTGCGGTTCGCTTGGGGGTTAAGTACCGACACGCGGCTCAATCATCATCCTGAGCTACCCGTGGGAGTGGCAGCAGCCGAGTGGCAGGGCAGACAGTTTAATGCGCTGCAGCCACAGCTCTACCTGCGAATTGAGCGTCAGGTCATTTGGGGATTGCCAGAGCAAGATGCGGCGCTGTTTGCCATCCGGACCTACTTTCGCGACTGCCACACCGTCAAGCAAGACGCGGTGCTGCGATCGCAGCTAGTATCAGCACTGCGATCGATGTCACCTGAGTCGCTAGTCTACAAAGGATTAGTAGAGAGCAGAGACTCGATTCTGGTATGGCTCGACGAGCCATGAAATGATGATGGTATCCAACAGGAGCCACGTCCGCAACATGCCCGCAATACCTGAGTCATCTCGCCCTCGCGTTTCTGCGACTCCACAAACCGTTCTGGCTTGGCTGCGCAAGAACCTGTTTAATACCTGGTTTAATAGTGCGCTGACGATCGTTTGCCTCTGGATTGTCGTTCAGGTTGCTGCAGGGGTGCTGCGCTGGATTACGACGCAAGCCCAGTGGAGCGTGGTCTTTGCGAATTTCCGGCTGTTTTTTGTGGGACGCTATCCGATCGAGCAGGTTTGGCGAATTTGGGGCGTGCTGGCGATCACGCTGGCGCTGATCGCTGTATGGATTGTTCGCCTCAAGGTTCGCGCTCCCCTGAAGGAGCGGATGAACACGATCGCCTACGCGCTCTTGCCAATTGGGGTTGCAGCTTGTGTCTGGCTGATTGGCGGAGGACTCGGCTTGCCTGCCGTCAGCACAACGCTTTGGGGCGGACTGCTGCTGACGCTGCTGGTCGCGATCGTCAGCATTGCGCTGGCGTTTCCGTTTGGGGTGCTGCTCGCGATCGGACGACAAAGCACGCTGCCTGCGGTGCGGTGGCTCTCGGCAATCTACATCGAACTGGTGCGAGGACTGCCGCTAATTGGGATTCTGTTCATTGCTCAGGTAATGCTGCCACTGGTGCTGCCAGGGCAACTGCGGCTAGACCGACTGGTGCGAGCGATCGCGGGTTTGGTCTTGTTTAACGCCGCCTACATTGCGGAGAATATCCGGGGCGGACTGCAAGCAATTCCACAAGGACAAACCGAAGCAGCAAAAGCGCTGGGGCTGAATGTACCACAAACGCTGCTGCTGGTTGTGCTGCCACAGGCGTTGCGGGCGGTGACTCCGGCGATCGTCGGGCAGTTTATTTCTCTATTTAAAGACACGTCGCTGCTGGCGCTGTTTGCGCTGGTGGAGCTAACCGGAATCGCGCGCTCAATCCTGGCACAGCCAAATTTTCTGGGACGCTACGCGGAAGTTTATCTCTTCATTGGGCTAATCTACTGGCTGTTTTGCTACACCATGTCGCTGCTCAGTCGCAGACTGGAGCGGGTGTAGCGATTAATACGGCAGGTGTTGGAATCGGCTCGCCAACAGAAAATCGCGCGGAAGCTGTTCAACCTGAACCAGTTTGGGAAGTCTAGAAGCATCAACCTGAATTGAGTCAGCACACGAAACCCAGTTCAGCCGCTCATTTACCCAGAATTAGGAGAACTATGCCGAAACGTAAGTTGCCTCGTGGTGGCACCCAAGTTGCTTTAAGTCCAGAGTTGGCGATCGCGGCGATCGGGCTTTTCTCTGCCTTTGCAGATGGAGACTCGTATGATGACTCGGAGACCTACGCATTAGCCGAAATGCTCGTTGACATCGACCTGTATGAGAACTACGCAGAGGAAGATTTTGAAGCTCTAGGGAATGAGTTGGCTAGTCTGGTTAGTGATGAAGGGATTGAAGCCGTTATCGGACAGGCAATCTCCACTGCACGGGAAGAAGGACTCGAAGAGGTTGCATTTGCAGTGGCGTTGGTTGTAATTGCTGCGGATGGAGAAGTGCCTGAAGAAGAACAAGAGTATGTCGATCACTTATGCGAAGCGCTGGGAATTTCAGCAGAACGGGGAAATGAAATCATCGACGAACTTTTCCCCGACGACGAGGAAGTTGACGAGGAAGAATAATCCCTGACGATCGTCATTTGCAGTTCAACTTCAATCACCCTGATGGCATCATCTGCTTCGGGGTGTTTTTTTCTGAAACGGCACTGGTCAAAGAAACAGTTTCATATCAATTCGGAATTTGGAATTCGGAGTTCGGAATTGCAGAAGCCCGAGTGCGCCTACGTTTTAGTGATTTGATCTGTAGCTGAAATTTAGAGGACTGGTATAAAACTTAACCTGACCACTGCATGAATGAGCGCGCCTTCAAGACCGCCAAACCTTAGAAACCGATTCAATGTCTATAGTGGCGATGGCTGAGAGCTTTACACGACAAACGCTTCAGCCATTGCTGGTATGCACCGTTAAAATTCACACAATCGCTGTCCCAACTGTGTGGACAGGGTTCTAGTTTCACTCGTGCGGAGGTGAAGCGGGTTAATTTTGCTCAGATCAGCAATTTTTCTTTTACCGCAAGTGTTGTGTATCAACGATCGCGACGTCTATCTACATCACGGAGAGCGATCGAAAGATAGAGGTGAAGAATTTTGAAGCTGCATAGGCTTGGATCAGCCCTCCTTTAAAGGGAGTGCTCTGTCCGCCTATCTACTTCTTATGAATACTCAGTATCAATCGCAACTGCCTGAGCTGGGGCTGGTATGTATCACCGCATCAGACCAGGTTCGGTTTCGCACCATTACGCGCAAGCGCCTTCTGCTGCTTTCGCCTGATGAGCAAGCCCAGAAGCTGCGCGACCTCTACGGCGAGAACCTTCGTCGCCTCGATGGTGCAATTACCTTTTGCGATCGCGCTGGCATCCACCTCTACCGTCTGAGTTCGGGGCTGTTTCCCTTTGCGGATGACACGATCGGCGCAGACATCCTGACCGAATTCACCGATGAACTGCATCGGGTTGGCTCGCGCGCGTTTGAATTAGGCATCCGACTGGTGCTGCATCCGGACCAATTTGTTGTGCTGAACTCCGATCGCCCAGACGTGATCGACAACAGCCGCAAAATTCTCAACACGCACGCCCGCATTTTTGAT
>NZ_JACJPG010000418.1 GCF_014695955.1 Leptolyngbya sp. FACHB-36
GTTGCGACGATCGCCACGCCGCCCCATTGCCAAATGGGTCCTCGCTGGTTGATCTGAATCATGTGCCTCTAGTAGTCACCCACTTCTTTGTCTGCGCTGGACGTGACAAACAGTCAGGATGGTTTCGCTGGATCTTTTGCTGGATCTACCGTTGGACAGTGTTGCAACCAGAACGTGAGAACAGATTTGCCTCAGTTCTGAGTTGTTATGTCGCCCCTGCAAGACTGTGACAGCATCGGGACCATTGAAGTGCCCTAGGTTGCTGGGACACGATCAACTTCAAACCTTTGGGACTGCTTAACTCTCAGCACCATATGGGTCAGCGATTTTAGACGTGCCATCCAGCTTTCCTTCAAAAAATTCTTAAAATAACTTAAACTTTTATTAAGAAAGTCGTTTAAGGAAGTGCCATGACAACCCAGCAAGGATTCGGGAAGCCCAAATCGCAGCCCAAAGCCTCGAAGCGATCGATGGAACGCGTCGAAGCGGTGAAACAGTACGAGAAGATGAAAGCGAGCGGCATTCCCGACTTCGAGGTGTACATCCGCATCCAGGACAACAAGACGTGGTATCCAGTGGGGTCGCTGGCAGTAAAACGCTCTGACCAGATTCACCAGGCAATTTTTGATAGCCAGGAGCAGCTATTGCAGGGAGCGTTCCGGCTGTTCCCAATTCTGCGAAAGCATCAGAGCCAGTTAGAGTACGGCTATCGACTAAAAGAGTTCAAAGACGATCCAATACAAGTTGCTGTGAAGCCTGCGGCAAAGAGCACGGGTGGGCTGGGCGCGATCGCCTCTCGCGTCTCTTCGCTATTCAAGCGAGGCTGAGCTTGTAGCGCTACAGGCTGGGCTTTCAGGAACAAAGAGCGAACTTCACCGCCGCTGTTTGCTGAATAGCAGCCGATAGCACACCGACAACACAAAGGACTGGAGCGATTCGCTCCAGTCCTTTCATTGTTCAAGCCGGCATTGTTCAAACCAGCATCGTTCAAACCAGCATTGTTCAAGCCAGCTTAATATTCCGGTACGGAGGGATCAACCTCGCGGCTCCAGGCAGTGATGCCACCTTTGACGTTGATGCCGTTGATCCCCGCCTCTTTCAGGATGCCAAGGGCTTTTGCCGATCGTCCGCCCATCTTACAGTGCGCGACTAGCTTGTGCCCGTTGAGCAATTCCTTCACTTTCGCGACGCCACTGCCGCTCTCAATATCGGGCAGCGGCACCAGCACCGAGCCGGGAATCTTGGCGATGTCGTACTCGTGGGGATTGCGGACATCCAGCAGTACATAATCATCTGCGCCGCTGTCGAGGAGCTGCTTCAGCTCCTTCACAGTCATTTCTTGTATCTCCGCTTGGGCAGCAGCTTCAGCAGCTTTTGCCTGAGGAATCCCACAGAACATTTCGTAGTCGATCAGCTTCTCGATTACGGGGCGCACTGGGTTCGGTCGCAGCTTTAGCTCCCGGAACTTCATTTCCAGCGCGTTATACAGCAGCAGTCGCCCACTCAAGGTTGTACCCGTTCCCAGGATAATCTTGATCGTCTCGGTCGCTTGAATCGTACCGATAATGCCGCACAGAACGCCCAGAACGCCGCCTTCTGCACAGGACGGTACCAGTCCTGGTGGTGGGGGTTCTGGATACAGATCGCGGTAGTTGGGACCGCCTTCGTAGTTGAATACGGTGGCTTGTCCCTCGAAGCGGAAAATTGAGCCGTATACGTTCGGCTTGTTCAGCAGCACGCAGGTGTCGTTGACCAGGTAGCGAGTGGGGAAGTTATCCGTGCCATCCACCACGACATCGTAAGGCTCTGCAATTTGTAGCGCGTTTTCGGAACTCAGACGAGTCTCGTACAAATCCACCTGGCAGTGGGGATTAATTTCGAGAATGCGGCTCTTTGCCGATTCAATTTTGGGTCGATCGACCCACGACGTTCCATGGATAATTTGCCGATGCAGATTGGAGCTGTCTACCACGTCAAAATCGACGATACCAATCCGCCCAATTCCAGCGGCTGCTAAATACAGCAGCAGCGGAGACCCCAATCCACCCGTGCCGATGCATAAGACACTGGCGGCTTTGAGCCGCTTTTGCCCGTCCAGTCCTACCTCTGGCAGAATGACGTGGCGAGAGTAGCGGGCGTAGTCGTCTTTGGTTAACTGAATTTCATCCAGATTGGGATTTAGCATAGTTTGGAGGTGCGGTAGGACAGATTCATTGGGATCAGGGCTAGGACCTCATCGAGTCAACAATCAGAAGCGGTTCTAGCTGGAAGTGGTGCCGATCGTCGAGCAGCCAGCTCTGGCAGATGATGGCGCTTCCGTGCTCTACAGAGACAATCAGATAGGAGTACTGCTGCCAGGCAAAGCGTTGATCGCACTCTGAGGGGACGGCTGGATGATCGGGATGGGAGTGATAGACACCGATGATAGCCAGGTCGCGACTCCGAGCATAGCGCATCGCTGCTAGCATTTCCCTGGGCGAAATCCAGTAGCGGTGGGATTTCTCTAAGGAAGCATCCGTCAACTCCTCGGCAACTTGGGAATCCCACGCGTTGTCGGTTGCCCACAGCTCCATTAAGCGTGAGCAGTCAGCATCCGGTTTACCCAGCAGTAAGCCGCAGCACTCATCGGGATAGGTGAGTTCCGCGTGGGTTTTAATTGCCTGTAGCTGCTCTGAGCTAAGTTGCAGGGTCACGATTACTGATTCAATCGTCGGCTAAGACTTTTTATTTTAAGACAGGATGGCGATCGTAGGAAATTAAGCGACCGTTAAGCGTAGGGCAAGGTCTTTTGACGATGGTCGCCAGCAACACCTCGCATTGCAACAGTGAACGTGGGGCTGTTCTGTAGCCTGAAGCAACCGATCGTCCCAGATGCTTTTCTTAGCTTGGATGTTGAGATGCCCGAAGACGCGAGCTTAAGTGCGTGCTGAAAGAATAGATCGACAACATGTCTTTGAGATCGCGTCCTTGAGTGCTTTAAGTTGAGCAGATGGAACGAGCCTGTATAGAACACGCCCGATCTCCTTTGGGGCGGTTTAAATTTGTGCCATACCGCCATCGACAAACAGCTCGATGCCGTTCACAAAGCTGCTGTCATCTGAAGCGAGAAAGACAACGGCTTTGGCAATCTCATCGGGCGTGCCGACCCGCCCCAAGGGGATATTGACAGCTTGGCTATCCACAAATTCCTGCTTCTGCTCATCGTTTAGCCCCAAGTGATCGTAGCCAGGAGTCGGAACCACGCCAGGACTAATGGCGTTAACCCGGATCTTGCGCTCCTTAAGGTCGAGTATCCAATTTCGGGCAAACGATCGCACAGCAGCTTTAGTTGCACTATAAACACTGAAGGCTGGAGTTCCTTTTATAGAAGTAATCGAGGCATTCAGGATGATGGAAGCACCCTCTGGCAACAGCGGCAGTGCCTTCTGCACCGTGAACAGCAAACCTTTGACGTTCGTGTTGAACGTTTTGTCAAAGTGTTCTTCGGTGATTTCTCCAAGTGGGGCGATTTCTCCACTGCCCGCATTGGCGAAGACCACATCAAGGTGTCCTTGCTCTTGCTTGATCGTAGCGAACAGGCGATCGAGGTCTGCCAGATTGGAAACGTCGCTTTGAACACCTGTGACATTTTTGCCGATCGCTTCTACTGCGGCATCCAGTTCAGTTTGGCGACGACCCGTGATGAAAACATAGGCACCTTCAGCGACAAAGTGCTTAGCAGTGGCAAGACCGATGCCGCTGTTGCCACCGGTGACAAGAGCAACTTTTCCGTCTAGTTTTTTCATGATGAGTCCTGTAATTGTTAAGGTTGAAAGAGCTAATTGCAATGGATCCTTGAAAATTGGAGTTGTCCCGCTCGCCTTAATTCGCACTAAGACTTAACTGGCAGCAAGTTCCGATCACAAAATTTCGGTCGTCTAGGTCTTCGATATGTGGTGTCTCACACGGTAGGAATCGTTTCAAGTGTATCGGGCTTTGAGTGGGCGGTCGTGATTACCGTTGCGATAGCTTGTCTCAAACGGTTGACGATCGCTTCGCCCATACCATTGGTTCCATCTGCCACCAGCACTCTTTTGTCTGATAACTCATTTGATTGAAAAGAAATTTTTTACATATTGAGAGCCTCAAAGTAATTAACTGGCGGTAATTGTTAGGCGATATATCTGAGTTATGCTTTGACGCCAAAGCGAGTTCGCATGAAGGCAATATATTCGTCCTCCAAGGTTTCCCGTCGCGCCTTCACCATCGGCTTAATGTCCTCCGTTGCCACGTAGCGCAAACGATCCGTGCCATCGGTTGCTGCCTGGTAAATTACCTTTGCAACGTCCTCCTCTGTGGCTTGACGCACGTCGCGGAGACTCTCAAAGACAGCGTTAGTATGTGCGACGAAGCGATCGTAGCCAGATATCCTGGCATTCTCTACAGCCTCAGCGCCCGTACGCTGCCCAAACTTTGTGTTCGCTATGCCACCAGGCTGGATAAGCTTCACGACAATGTTCTGCGAAGCCAGTTCGTAGGAGAGTGCTTCGGTGAAACCTTCGAGCGCAAATTTGCTAGCGCAATATAGCGAAAGCATTGGCAGTGTGAATATGCCAGCTCCCGAACTTATATTGAGGATCAAGCCACCTTTGTTCTGCCGGAAATGCGGCAAAATTGCGCGTGTAACATCCATGACTCCAAAGACGTTGATATTGAATTGCTCTGCTACCTTTTCGGGTGGCGTTGCCTCAAACAACCCAAAGA
Organism: Leptolyngbya sp. FACHB-36; assembly: GCF_014695955.1. Classification (GTDB taxonomy): domain Bacteria; phylum Cyanobacteriota; class Cyanobacteriia; order Leptolyngbyales; family Leptolyngbyaceae; genus FACHB-36. The sequence goes on from NZ_JACJPG010000418.1 coordinate 4,744, forward strand.
GTCCAAAGCCAGCATTATTGATCACAGCGTCGATCTGTTCAAATCGAGCGATCGCAGCCTCGATTGCGGTGGCAATGCTTGCCCGATCTTGCACATCTAACCGCGTGACAAGCACGTTGGGGAGATGGACAAGTTCTTGTTCTTTCTCCGGTCGCCGCATTGTAGCCACAACATTCCAGCCTTTGTGGGCAAAAAAGCGTGCAGTGGCTTTGCCCAGCCCAGAGGAGGTTCCCGTAATCAAAATGGTTTTTATCACATATCACCGCCTATTGAGATAAAAGCAGGCTGGCTTGATTACGAACGTGAGTGGTCATAAAGCGACGGATATGGTCTGCGATCGCCTCCCCATCTTCTTCCAGCGCAAAGTGTCCAGTATCGAGTAAATGGAATTCAATGTCTTTCAGGTCGCCCTGGTAGGGATAAGCACCTTCGACAGGGAAGATGGCGTCGTTCTTACCCCAAACAACCAGAGTCGGGGGTTGATATTGGCGGAAATACTCCTGCCATTGTGGATAGAGCGGTGGATTCGTCCGATAGTCATAAAACAGCGCCATTTGAATCTCAGCATTTCCAGGGCGGTTAAGGAAGAGTTGATCCATGTTCCAGGTGTCAGGGCTGATCGCCTCCGGATTGCGAGCGCCGTTTGTGTATTGCCATTTCGTTCCTTCCAGGTTGAGAAAGTCTCTGAGCGGTTTAGCATTCTCAGAAGACGGATCGTTCCAGTATGCCTTCATCGGTGCCGTAAACTCCCGCAGTCCTTCTTCGTAGGCATTGCCGTTCTGCACAATTAATCCCTGCACTCGCTCTGGATGTTTTGTCGCAATTCGGTAGCCAACGGGTGCACCATAATCCATCACATAAAGGCTGTATTTCTTGAGATCGATCGCGGCAATAAATTTCTCCAC
>NZ_JACJPG010000419.1 GCF_014695955.1 Leptolyngbya sp. FACHB-36
CAGAACCTATGAGAGCACGTCACGCCCTGACTGAGGTTTTCTCCTCATTCCTGCAATTTGAAGCCGATCGCGTCAGTGGATGGATTGCGGACCCCCGACTGCGGCGCAGTATGCAGACCTGTCTGTCACAGACAGACGCGCAAACGTCAGGGCGGTTTACGGAAGAGCGTTTCTGGGAGCGCTACTGGCACAAGCACTGGCAGGCGCAATCGAACAAGCTGGCAGAGGCGCATCTGTCGGCGTACTTGCAGGAAACGTGCTACTGGGCGGCGCACAAAACGCTGCCTCGAATCACGAGTTCGCAGTACAAGCTGTCCGACTGCTTTCAACTGGCGATCGCCGAAGTTCCCAGAATTCTTAAAGCCTGCGACCCAGCGCAGAGCGCCAGCCTAAAAACCTACAGCAGTGTTGCCTTTGGCAATGTGATTCGCGATGTGCTGCGGCAGCGGCAGGAAATTGACTTCTGCAACGATTGGAGTCTGCTGCTAAAGCTGAGTCGCAAACGGCTTCAGGAAGCGTTGCAGCACGCCGGATTAGACCCAGACACGATCGCCCGTTACCTGCTGGCGTGGAACTGCTTTGAAACCAGCTACATCCGCTCAAAATCGATGCAAACGCGATCGCTGAAGCAGCCCGACGCGGAAACGTGGACGGCGATTGCGACTCTCTACAACACCCAGCGGCGATCGTTGGACGCTCCGAGCACAGACTGTCGTCCAGAAACGCTAGAAAAATGGCTGCTGTTCTGCTCGAATCAGGCACGGCGCTATTTGTACCCGCAGGTTGCCTCGCTGAATATGCCAAAGCTTGGACAGGACAGCGGCGAATTACAAGACGACTTATCGAATGCGGATGAGTCGCTGTTAGCGAACCTGATCGCTGCTGAAGAGAGCGACACACGCCGGCAGCAGCACGCCGAGATTGGAGCAGTCTTGACAGCGGCATTGGCAAACTTGGATACGCAAGCACAGATGCTGATCCAGCGTTACTACCAACACGGATACACGCAGCAGCAAATTGCTCAGGAGCTAGGAATCCCGCAGTACACCGTGTCGCGGCGACTCAGTAAAGCGCGAGAAGGACTGCTGCTGGCAATCACCCGATGGAGTGAAGACACGCTGCATACAACTCCAACCTCATCCGTGATTAAACATATCAGCCATATTTTAGACGAGTGGTTGCAGAGCCATTATCAGACGCTCGGCGATCGCGATTCAGAGGAGCTATCTCTATGAGTTTTTCGTGTATTCCGCCGACGCAGCTTGTGTTAGAGATTCCGCCGGACGTGCAGGCGCAGGCATGGCAGCAATCGTCTGCGATGGGCGGCTGGACAGCTTACTTAAATCAGCTTTGCCTCGATACCGTGCTGCCGTGGCTGCGATCGGAGTACGAACCCGACGCCAACGGATGGCAGGAAGGAGCGGCACTGTTTAGCCAGTGGGCATTTGTCAACGGTACGGCAATCACCGCAGGAGGGCATCGCTTTATTCTGATTCCCGACAAATCGTTGGAGACGCGAGAATTTGTGGTTCCTCAAGAATGGGTCGATATTCCCAGTTGGGCTGGCGACTACTACTTGGCAGTGCAGGTGAATCCGGAGGGCGACTGGCTAAGAATTTGGGGCTACACGACACACGAACAGCTGAAAACACAGGCGACGCTGGATACAAGCGATCGCACCTACCAGATGGATGCGATGCAGCTAATCGACGACCTGTCGGTGCTCTGGGTTGTGCGCCAGCTTAATCCCCATGAGCTGACGCGAGCAGACCTCGCGCCGCTGCCCACGCTGCGATCGGACCAAGCCGAAACCCTAATGCAGCAGTTGAGCAATCCAGCGATTCAGCAGCCCCGGCTGGCGCTGCCATTTCAGCAGTGGGGCGCACTGTTGGCAAACGACGACTGGCGACAGCGGCTGTATCAGCCCGCTTCTAGCGAACCACGCGCCAGCACACCGCCGATCGCCCATCTCAGCCAGTGGCTCCAGCAGGTGTTTGATGGCGCGTGGCAGGCGATCGACGAGTTAGTTGGGGTGCCCGCCTTTGCCCTGCGTCAGACGGCGACCGAGTCGCTGGTGCGGCGTGTGAAACGGGTTCGCCTGCCAGATCAGGACGTTCTGCTCGTGGTGGCGGTCGGAACCGAAGCAGACGGCAGAATGAGCGTGCGAGTCCAGGTTTTTTCTAGCGATCGTGCCCTGCCGCCGACGCTGCGCCTGTCGATGCGATCGCACACGGGCGAAGTCATCCAGTCTGTACAGGCGCGAGACGACGATGAATCGATTCAGCTCAAGCGCTTCAGATGTGCTCCTGGAACCCGCTTCCAAATCTGGATCGACCTCAACGAAACCAGACGCATGGAAGAGTTTGTCAGCTAATGTTATGCGTCAAGCGGTTTTAAATTTAGGAAAAGGCGATTTGCAGCACGGATTTCCAGGGGCGATCGTGCAACTGTGGCATTCGGAACAGTCTACGCCGCTGCAAGTTTTGGGAGGGCTACCTGCCGCACCGGAGCTAGCCGGTTTGTATCAGCGCTGGCGGCGACTCTATGACTTGCTGTATTCAGGGTTAGGCTTGCGGCGCACCGCCGAATTTGACGTCGAATTTGAAATTGATAACGCCGATGTGACGCACGGCTCCAGAGCGGAATTTGACGATCTGTGTCGGGAGTTGCAGCATCGCCTTAACGGCTGGCTCTGTGCTGATGCCTTCCGCAAAATTGATCAAACGCTGCGAACGCACCTTGCCCCCAATGACGACGTACGCGTTCTGATTGCCGCCGAGTCGGAGGACGTGCTGCGGCTGCCGTGGTCCCTGTGGCAATTCTTCGAGGACTACCCCAACGCAGAACTGGCGGTGAGTCCCCCAGAGTACGCTCCCGCCTTGAAAGTGGATCGGGCAGCAAGCGGTACGATTCGGATTCTGGCGGTGCTGGGCGATCGCACCGGAATTGACCTCGACGCCGATCGCGCGGCGCTGTCCCAACTGCCCCACGCCAAAATCACGTTTTTGGTAGAACCCAGTCGCGCTGAGTTAGACCAACAGCTTTGGAAACCAGGGTGGGATCTGCTGTTTTTTGCGGGGCACAGCACCAGTCAGGGAGCCGGACAGATCCAGATTAATCCCCGCGAAGGGCTGACGATCGAGCAGTTGAAGTACGGCTTAAGGACGGCGATCGCGCACGGCTTAAAGCTGGCGATCTTCAATTCGTGCGACGGCTTAAAACTGGCGCAGGGTCTAGCAGATTTGCATCTGCCCCAGATGATTGTGATGCGGGAACCCGTGCCCGATCACGTCGCGCAGGCGTTTCTGAAGCAGTTCCTCGCTGCCTTTGCCAGTGGGCGATCGCTCTATGCGGCTGTGCGACAGGCGCGCGAGCAACTTCAGCCGCTAGAAGACCAGTTTCCCTGTGCCACGTGGCTGCCCGTCATTTGTCAGAATCCGGCGGATGTCCCGACCGATTGGCGGTCGTGGAGCGGTCGTGGTGCCATGCAGCCGCCAACGCGGCGAGACTGGAAAATTCTCGGGGTTAGCAGCTTGCTGATCACGGGATTGGTCGTTGCTGTGCGAGCAATTGGGCTGTTGCAACCGCTAGAGTTGGCAACGTTCGATCGACTAATGCGCCTGCGACCTGCCGAGCTTCCGGACACGCGCATGGTCGTGATCACTGTGACCGAAGACGACATTCGGGCACAGGGACCAGATCTACGACGCGGCTCGCTTTCCGATCGCAGCCTCGCCCAACTGCTCGCCATCCTGGAGCCTACCCAACCCCGCGCGATCGGGCTAGACCTGTACCGAGATTTTGCGGCGACGCCTGCCCTAGCGGAGCAACTGCGTCGCACCCGGAACCTGATTGGCATCTGCAAGCGCCCTGACCCACAGGACGACCCAACTGGAACTTTGCCGCCGCCAGAGCTTCCTGAAGCGCGATTGGGCTTCAGCGACTTTGTGCAGGATTTCGACGGTGTAGTGCGGCGTCATCTGCTGTTTATGAGTCCGAATCCGACCTCCACCTGCACACCGGCTTACGCCTTCAGCGTCCAGCTTGCCTTTCGCTACCTCGTGCATCAAGGGATTACGCCCGCGTTCACGCCCGCAGGCGATTTGCAGCTAGGAAACGCCGTTTTTCCCGGCATTGCGTCTCGCACGGGTGGCTACGCCGCGATCAACGCTAGCGGTAGCCAAGTCTTGCTAAACTACCGCGCCACCTCCAGTCCAATGGACATTGCCCCACGAGTGACGCTGCGCCAAGTTCTTACCGGGCAGGTCAACCCCAACGCCTTTCGCGATCGCATTGTGCTAATTGGCGCTGTCACGCCCACCAGCGGGGATTACTGGTCCACGCCCTACGGCAAAGCGTTCTCGACCAAGCTTCCCGGCGTCCTCGTTCAGGCACACATGGTTAGCCAGATGCTTAGCACCGTCCTCGATCGACGCCCACTGCTGTGGGTGGCGTCGCCGTGGGGCGAGGCGCTGTGGCTGCTGGGCTGGTCCCTACTTGGCGGCATTCTGAGCTGGCGATTTCGGCGGCTGCTGTATTGGGGACTCGCGGTCAGCGTGACCGCGATCGCTGCTTTCTGGCTCTGCGTTCTGCTCCTGTCCCAAGCGGGCTGGCTCCCGTTTGTTCCCGCTCTCATTGCTCTGCTGCTCAACAGCAGCATTGTTGCCTACCTACTCACCTCTAAAGTAACGCGATGAATTGCTTTCAACTTCGCCAAAGCGTAACCCGTCTAACAATGGCAGTGCTGCTTAGCACGATCGCCGCTCAATTATCGATTCCCGCGATCGCTCAGCCTGCCTCCATCCAATTCGAGCCTCCCCCGCCGCCGCCGAAAGGTGAACCCACCGGACGCGGACAGGGCGGTGGTAGTCGCGGTCCCTGTTCGCCCTACAACAACCTGATTGCTCTAGTGCCCGTCACTCAAGGAACGCCTTGGGGGCTGACAACGGCTGAGCGTCCAAGCATCTGGTTCCACGCGCCAAATGGCTTGCTGACGGGTGCCACGATCGAGTTTGCCCTGCGCGACGAGGCAGGTAAAACGCTCTACACAAGCCGATTTCCGACGCGCAATACGCCTCCTGGCGTATTTAGCCTCACTCTGCCGAACACAGCCCAACCGCTTCAGGCGGGCGGCTACCGCTGGGCGCTCTCGATTAGCTGTAGCGCCGACGTGCCCGATCGCCCGATCAGCATCAGCGGTCGAATTCAGCGAATTCTGCCTCAGTCCCTTCTGCAACAGCAGCTCAGGCAAGCAAAAACGCCGCTAGAGCAAGCAGCGGTCTACGCCAAGGGCGGCATTTGGTACGACGCACTAACCACGTTGGGCACGCCCCGCTGTCGATCGTCGCTGCCCAATTCGGCGCTAGCGGCTGCATGGACCGATCTGCTTCAGCAAGTGAATTTAACTCCTGCTACCTCAGTTAGAACGATTACGCGCTGCGGCATCGGGCAGTAATACCAATTCTCTAAATTCCAGCTACCGATCAAACCACTAAAACGCAGACAGACTCAAGCTTCTGCAATTACCAATTCCGAATTCCGAATTCCGAGTTGGTATAACTCTACAAAAAACCCAGCTTCTTGAGGAAGCTGGGAATCTACAGGTTCTTCGATCGCGAAAACAGCTCTACCGTCCGATAAAAGTAGCCACGACTCGCAGCA
>NZ_JACJPG010000042.1 GCF_014695955.1 Leptolyngbya sp. FACHB-36
CTTCCAGTCGCTAGCGCAGCGCTCGTATCCGTGGGCTTGTGGGCAAGTCCGTCTTTAGCAAAAGATCCCTTCCGCACCACGAATGCGCGATCGATCAGTCCGGCGACCGAAGCTGCCTTTCAAGCGCTTTTCCGGCAAGGCAACTACACGAAAGCTGCCAAAGATCTCAATCAGGCAGACGCCAACGAGCCGCTGACTCAAGCGCTGCGAGCGTCGCTGGCATACACGGATTGGCAAGGCGCGTCCGCAGACCAGCGCGATGCCCGCCTCGATCAGTTCCGCATCTACGCCGCGCAAACCCGTCAGACAGCCCAAGCGATGCTCCAAAAGGACCCGCTGCGGGGCAATTTGTATCTTGCTGTGGGTCATTTTCTGGAGAGCGCTTACATCTTCAGCAAAGACGGCACGGTCAAAGGAACGCCCCAAGTTCTGGGACAGATTCAGCAGGCATTTAAGTACCTGGACGCTGCCGAAGCCGCTTCACCAAACGACCCAGAGTTGAGCCTGATTAAAGGCTACATGGATTTGTTTGTGGCGCTAAACCTGCCATTTTCGAGTCCTTCTCAAGCCATTGAGCGACTAGACAAGTACGCTGCTCCCCGCTACCTGGCGAATCGTGGGATTGCGTTGGGCTATCGGGATTTGAACCAGCCAGATAAGGCGCTGGTGGCGATCGAACAGGCAATCCAGGAATCATCCGGCAATCCAGAGCTACTGTACCTGAAGGCGCAAATCCTTGTCCGACAGGGCAACAACCGCGACAGCATTACGTGGTTCCAGCAAGCCCTGCAAAAAGGAGACCAGCTTCCCGCTGGCATGAGGAAGCAAATCCAGCGAGAGTTGGGTCGGGCGCAGCAACGATCGAAAAACGTCGGGCAGTAAGCCACGCCTATTGCATCGCTTGCAGAGGCGCTTCAGCGGAGCGCCTCTGCAAGACTTAGTAGCCCTACCCCGATCGCTAACCAAATCAGAAAACACGATCGGGTCAATTGAAGTGCCTTTTGTACGTGCTCAACTGTAATTGGTTGCGCGGCATCGCCCAGCAAAGGCTTGTGCTTGACGATGCCCCGGTAGGTATTGATTCCACCCAGTTGCACGTCCAGCGCTGCCGCGTAGGCGCACTCGCTCCAACCTGAATTTGGGCTGGCATCTTTGGGTCCGTCGCGCCGACACAGCCGCCAAACATAGAAAGGTCTGTTCGATAGCAGGGCGATCGTCAGCACCACTAGCCGACAGGGAAGCCATGTTAGTCTGTCCTCTAGCTTGGCGCTGAACCAGCCGAGATCCGTGTAGGGCGCTTCCCGATAGCCCACCATCGAATCCAGCGTGCTAGCCGCTTTGTATGCCATTGCTAGCGGTACGCTGCCGACTCCCGGCAGGGCAGCTCCCAACAGCGCGTAGAACAGCGGAGCCAAGACGCCATCGGTGGCGTTTTCCGTCACGGTTTCCAGCACCGCCCGCAGGATCTCTGCCTCAGATAGAGACTCCGTATCCCGCCCGACATACTGACTCAAAATCGAGCGCGTGCGGACTAAATCACCCGTGGAGAGCGATCGCAGCACGTCCTCGGCGGCTGCCCGCAAGCTTCGACCTGCAAAGCAGCTTGTCAGCGCCACGCTTTCAATCGCCGCCCTGGCGATCGGATGAAGCTGTTCTGCGCCCGCAATCAATCCCCAACTTAGAATGCCACTACCAAGAATCAGTCCTACTCCTAGAACCACACCCGCGACTCTCAGCGCCAGCGGGTGCTTTAGCCAGTCGAACACCCAGCGAGTATAGCGACTGATCGTCCAGCCCATTCCCTGAACCGGATGCCACCAGCCCTTCGGGTCGCCAATCAGGTAATCTAGCCCCGCTGCGATCGCCAACACCGCCCTATGGTCCACTCTTCACTCCAACTCCTTCGGAGACGCTTCGCGAACACTTCCCACTTCCCGAGGGGTTTGACCCATCAAAGCAAAGCCGAAATCTTTGGGCAAGATCAAAGTGTTCTTAACATTGACGGGCAGGAAGTATCTTGACACGAGTTGTTCCAGTTCAACTAGATAGCGGCACCATTTTGTACATTGAGGCGCAGGACGATAGCGACACGTCAGCGATCGTTCCGTCTGCCTCTGCACCAGACGCCGGAGAGCAGCGGCGCGGAGGTGCCAAGGGAATGGGTGACTTTGCGACATCGCTGCGCGCAAATCCTGCCCAGTCGATGCAGATCATGCAAAGCACAATCCGCACGTACACCCTTTACTGCTTGAATGCGTTTAAGAATTTGGGCACGTCAGCGAGTGTTGCTGTAGACGAAGTGACGCTAGAGTTTGGCGTCAACCTTAGCGCGGATGCAGGCATTCCCTACATTGCCAGCGGCAAGGCGCAAAGTAACCTGAAGATTACGGTGAAATGCTCGTATGCCAAGTTTGAGGAGGAAGCCAATGCCAATGGTGCAGGGTGAGCCGCCGCAGACACGCGAAGATTAGACGACAAAGCTCATTGCTTCTCCCTGTGAGGCTTGCCAGCTACGGGCGTCGAAGTAGAGGTCTTCTAGAGAGATGGTGTACAGGGCGTCTTTGATTTTTTGGTGCAGGCGATTCCAGACGGTGAAGGTTACCCAATCCTCTGCTTGTGCTCCGTCAGGGGTGTGGCGAGGTAGGGGTTCTACGCTTTCTCCAACGGCTTCTAAAATTTGCCCCAGGGTGATTTGAGCGGGCGATCGCGCCAGTTGGTAGCCACCCTGTGGTCCCCGAACGGACTGCACCAAACCCGCCCGTCGCATTTCAATTAGCAGCTTTTCCAGGTATGGCGCAGGTAGGTCTTGCCGCTGAGCGATCACTTTAACCGAGGCAGGACCAAACCCTGGCTGAAAACTCAGATCTAAAAGGGCTTTGACGCTGTAATGTCCACGAGTCGTCAGCTTCATGCAGCATCCTTGCGCGGCTCGGTTCTAGTGGCTTCTATCGCCGCTTGCGCGATCGCCCCAACCTGAAATCCGGGCGGATAGCTGCCGTCTTGCTTGATTTGCTGAATCACACTGTCGGAGATCGCCAGGTTCATTTTCTCAGCAATCGATCGGACAATATCACCGCGATCAATCACGCCAGAAACCGCTCCTGCTGGAGACAACACGGTCACCTGCCGCAGCCCTTTGGACTCTATCAACTGAATCACGTCTACTAGCGCGGTTGCCTCAGTTACGGTTGGAATCGAGTCTAGCGGCTGAATAATCCGAAATAGCGTTTCCGTTTCCCACTGGCTCCGCTCCACGTAGTTGAGGTCATCGATCGCCACCATGCCGCGATAGCGCCCATCTGACGCCGCAAAGTACACTGGAGCGCGAGACTCCAGCAGGTATTGGTCAGCAAACTGACGCAGAGTCAGGTTGGCATCGACCACGCGGAACTCCCGTGCCATTGCGTCGGTGGCGTGGAGTTTCAGCAGCGCCTCTTGGAGCGTGGTGACGCGATCGTAGTTGTTGGCATTCTGCACACCAAACCAGCCCAGCAGCGCTACCCACAGTCCGCTAAAGTCGCCTTGGTACAGCGACACGCTTACACCCAGTACGATCGCGGTCCAGCCCAGGATTTTACCTGTTTTCGCTGCCCAGTGCACTCCTTTGAAGCGGTTGCCGGTTGCTTTCCACACCGCCGCTTTCAGAATTTGTCCACCATCCAGCGGCA
>NZ_JACJPG010000420.1 GCF_014695955.1 Leptolyngbya sp. FACHB-36
GCACGATTTCCCCTAGCGCTCGATCGCAGCGCGATCGCCCTTATGGTCGTGCTGACCGTTCTGATTGGGCTGCTGCTGTGGGGCGGCGAACGCACCGCACCGCGTGTGCGAGACTTCAGCTGGCAAAATAAGCAGATCGGGGCAGACGATGCTGCCTTTATTCTCGCGTTTAGCCGCCCGATGGATCACGCCAGCGTTGAAGAAAATCTCCGCATTAATCCGCCCCTGCCTGGAAAAATTAGCTGGGCAGGACGGCGGATGGCGTACACGCTGACCACGCCTGCGCCCTACGGTACCCCGTTTGAGGTGCAGCTTCGAGACGCGCGAGACCGCTTTAGCAGCTCGAATCTTAGCCGAGCGGCGATTCAGCCGTTTACGGGACAGTTCCAGACCCGCGATCGCGCCTTTGCCTACATTGGAGTCGAAGGCAGCGAGCAGGGACGGCTCGTGCTGTACAACTTGACGCAGCAGCGCAAGGCGATGCTGACGCCAGAAAACCTCGTTGTCATGGACTTCAAGCCCTACCCGCTGAGCGATCGAGTGCTGTTTACCGCAACAGAGCGGACGGCGCAGCCCCAAGGACTACTGGAGCAAAAGCTGTACACCGTGACAACGGGCATTCGGGTGCAGCCGCCTGCTCAGGTCGGTGAACCCGCTACCGCGCTTACGCCCACGACAGAATCAGCGGGCAAGGTGGCGCTGGTGCTGGACAGCCAAGACTACCAAAACCTTAAGTTTGACTTATCTGCGGATGGCAAAACTATCGTGGTGCAGCGAGTGAACCGCCGCGATCCTGCCGATTTCGGACCCTGGCTGCTAAAAGAGGGTGAGCCGCCCAAGCCGCTCAAAGGCGAACCGGGTGGCGACTTTTTGATCACGCCGGACAGTAATTCGCTGGCGATTGCGCAAGGGCAAGGCTTAGCGCTGCTGCCGCTGCAACCGGACGCGAAGCCGCTGGATTTTCTGCCTAAGTTTGGCGTCGTGCTGAGCTTTTCTAACGACGGATCGCTAGCTACCATGATCAAATTCAACGGTGATCGCACGCGATCGCTATTCTTGGTCAGTAATCAGGGCACTCAGAAGGAACTGTTCCGCACGACGGGGTCGATCCTTAAGGCACAGTTTGACCCAACCAAGCAAACGCTCTACTGTTTGCTCACCGAACTACTGATCAAAGGTGAACTCTACCAGGAGCAGCCGTATATCGCGGCGATCGACATCAAACCAACCAGCAAAACGAATGCGGTCGTTCCGTTGGTCAAGCTTCCTGTTCAGCGCGACATTCAAGTTAGTTTGTCGCCGGATGGCTTTGGGCTTCTATTTGACCAAACCACTGAAGCTGCCAAGGACGATGCGGCATCGGAAAGCGAACTGCGGACCAGCACAGGCAAATCGATCGCCACCAGCCGACTCTGGCTGCTTCCACTCAATCCAGCGGACTTAACGAGCAGTGTTCAACCAGAACCGCTACCGCTCCTGGGTCTCCGTCCCCGGTGGCTTCCGTAGTCCAACAAGCGCCAATGCGTATCCTGAGATAGCTCCGAACCGGGTGTATGAAGCTAACGTGTGCTTGCAGGGTTCAGTAGCTATCTGGTTCCGTGGGTGGAGATACCATTCAAGGTGGAAATAGGCTCGGGTTCTCAGACCTGGGTGTTGCTTGGATACGCGGCTTTGCTTTGCCAGAAATCGCGCTGTCAACTAAGACGTTGATTCGCGAAAGAAAGTGTTATTCTCCACTGTGAGCGTGTTGTGTGAGGGTTGAATTCATGGTTTTGTCTTCTAGCTGGACGCATGCGTCTGGGGTTCTGAGTCCATCTTCCAAGGTGGTTGCGCTTGAAGCACGATCGACGATCGA
>NZ_JACJPG010000421.1 GCF_014695955.1 Leptolyngbya sp. FACHB-36
CTGATTCACACGATCGAGGCGGTTCCCGCGTAAGCAGGGATCAGTCGTCAGTTGTTAGTCTGGAATCAAGTGTTATTCAAATTGCTAGAAGCTAACCGTCGATCTCGAACACGCTAACAACTGACAACTCCCATGAAAATCCTCGCCACCGTCCTCACCTCGTTGCTCGTTGCCTTCTGGATTGGCGTGATCTCCATTATCGTGATTCAGAACTTCACTCCGGTAGCGCTGAAATTTCTTGTGTTCCAGTCGATCGATATTCCAGTCGGAATTGTGCTGGCATTCAGCGTTGGAGCGGGAATTGTGGGTACTGCGATCGTGCAGCCCCTATTAGTAGACGTTTCTAGCGGAACTGAGGACGACGAGTGAAGGTTTTCTAAATCGAATACACCTGTCCATCAATGAGCAGACGAGTGATTCCTTTCGCCTGCAAATGCGACGTCGTCTTTTGCAGGACTCGACCATCGGGCAGCTTGATCACACGCTGAGTCCGCGGATTCGAGAATCGCTTTGCGATGCGGTGGTTGTCGAACACTGGCAGGGTTTTTTCCTGCACTTCAGCGGCAGGAATCTGCCCCAAATCGCCAAAATCACTCAGGGGACGCGCGATCAGCTCTGACGCACGATCGATGACGAGGTAGCAGGTTTTTGGAATCGGTGCATTGGAGAGCGGCAAAACTTCAACCGCCAAGCCATCCACTCGGCTTCCAACCAGCAGACCGCCGCTGGACAGGTCTGTTTCATCGTCCAAGCCGTCGTCGAGGTCATCATCATCCAAATCGTCGTCATCCAGATCGTCGCCCTCGTCGAGATCCAACAGCGCTTCCTGATCGCCAAGCTCCTCGCCCAACATCTCCTCAACCGCTGCCGCTTCTGGCGTACTGCTGCCGTTATTTGGCTCCTCGACCGCCGTTGAAAGCAGCGACGACACGGGGGCAAGGTCGATTAGCTCTAACACTTCTTGTTGAGGCTCTGGTTGAGGTTCCACTGTCTCAGCAGAGGAACGACGACGCGATCGACGCTCTGGTCCAGCCGGAGTCCGCGATATGATTTCCGGTAAATCGAGTTGAGACATCACTGGCTCTAGCGGCACTGGCTCTGGCAGCACCTCTTCTGCCTCCACCTCAGCAGCAGGCGTAGCCTCCACAGGTTGAGGCAGAGGAAGTGCTGCCTCAACTTCCTCTGGTGCCATTTCCTCTGTCATCACCTCAGCAGCAGGCGTAACCTCCACAGGTACAGGTTCAGCATCTACCTCCGTGGCAGTCGCAACTGGCTCAGCGGGCGATCGTCCCACTCGCTTTTGCTGAATCAGCGCCTCGTAGTCTGCTTCCGCCAGCCCCGTCTTCAGGATGCGGCTGATGGTGCTATTGCTCACACCATACCGCTCCGCCAGAGTCGAGGTTGTCTCTCTCGGTTGGCGATAGAGTTCTAGAATTTGCTGCTTATCGGACTCAGAGAGTTTGCGAGGGGTCATGTAGGTTCTACGGAGATAGGATCGCCTGCTCCATTCTATTCTGAACCGTCTAGCTTGGGTGCTGACGAGTTATGCGGATCGTCGCCGTCCGCCCGCACGACTTCTCGATCGACTCGACAGGTCGTGCTCCAGCGCTGCCCCAATGCCAAACAGCACACCGCTGAACACCCAGAACACTTCCAGCAATCCGCCGCTTTGGTAGTCAGGTAGGCGGGTGGTTGCGTACTTGAACCACATATCGGCAATGTAAAGCGAGAACGCTGCCGCCGCAATCATCCGCCAAGATTGGGCGAATCGTCCGCCCCAAAACGCCAGCAGTAGCGTCGTGGCAATAATGAGCAGCAGCACATCGATGACAACGTAGAACCAGCCCAGCGGCACTTCCAATGGCTTTAACAATTCTTCTACCGCCACTGCCCATTCAGGCGCGGGCGGCTGTTGCGCGGTAGAGAGTGGCGTCGTCTGATCAACAGCAGGCGGTGGGGCTAGGGGTTGTCCAATGGCAGGGGTTGGAGATGCTGCCGGAGTTGATGCTGCCGGAGTTGGGCTAGGCTTAGCGGGTGCCGCCTGTCGTTTGGCAGGTGCCGCAGGGGATCTTGTGGGTGAGGGCTTGGTGGCAGGGGCAGTCTGCGCGATCGCCGGTTGCACCAGTAGTGACGACCCAGACGGTAACGCAGGCGATGAGGAAATCAGCCACGCGAACAGAACTCCAATTCCAGTAATGGCAGCAACAATGCCCCACTGCCAAATCTCCAGGTTTAGTCGCCGCGCTGCCACAGCTAAAAACATGCCGATGATTAAGAGAATGTAGGTCAACACGTAAAAGAAGTCACCCGGAGAAACGGCAGCATCTCGCCCCAAGCCTGTTTCCCAGTAAGTGAACAATAATCCGCCCACGAAGTAGCACAGCATTCCTAAGCCAATGCTCAGCCAAACGTTGCGACCGCTAACGATCTGCGGGCTGCGCCAGTTTCTAAAGCAGAGTAACGCCGCCGCAAAATACGCAACCACTTCAAATATCGACGTGCCGATCGAGTACCAAACCGGTCGCCCCTGACCGGGCAGCGGCACACTAAACAGCAAAAAAAACAGCAGCGCAAATACTGCCCAGGCAATCTCTGCCAGAACGATCGCCTGCACCGAAAGGAACGATTTGGAACTAGATGACTTATCCAAAGAACTGCCCACCCAACGTCAATAAGGAAGATGCCAACCGTCAGAACCCAGAAACTGCCCTAAATGCAGGTGTCGAATGGTAATCGAAACCAGAGCCAATCGATCGTCTTCTGCACATTTCTTCAACCTACTAACGCCAGAGTTTACCGAGTGGAGAGCCATTTAGCCACATCTGAAACTGATTTCGATCGCTGGTAGAGAGATCTTGCAACGCATCGATCGATCGATCTACAAATGTGGTGTTGCCGAAGTATGCCTTTCCCAGCCGATGGAGTTCTTGAAGCAGTGTGTTGAGGTGGTGTTCTTGCCAGGCAGGAATGTGGGCGGCGTTGAGGGGGTCGATCGTCAACAGGTATTTCACCGCGTCAGGAGAGTCCGCTTGGGGAAAGCGCCACTGCTTGAACATTTCCCCAATTTCTTTCTGAAACAAGCCTGCCTGCCGTCCGCCTAACAAGTCCTCCACGTCGATATAGACTGCCTGAAGCATGAGTAGGCTGGCGCGCACGTAGGTAGGAGATACCGCGCTGCTTCCCGAAGCAGCTTCTGCTTCGACACCCATCTGCTCCAAGCGAATTTTGCCCCAGACGCTGTAGCGCTCTGGTTCTTCGAGCAGGACGCACGCTTTGCCCTGGTTATCGGTTAAATCGCGCCAAAACGCCTTTGCGTCTTCTTCCTGGCTGGCGTTGAATACGCTGATTAAACGAAAGGTTTGCCCCTGGTAGGTCAGAATCGGAATCGGTTGATCTCGCTTTGGGTGCTGAATGCTTGAAATTTCAACGTCCTGCCGTTTCAGAATAAACATGGCACTGCCGATTCTCTATCAGGGGGTGAGGGGCTGGAGTGAATGCGCGATCGAGAAAATTGTGTAGATTGCGATCTGCAGTTCGTCGAGGCGGGTATTCAAACCTTATCTTATTGGATTCCTGTGTTTTGAATGCCAGTGTACACTGCACTGGGAATTTTGCATGGAGAACTGTTAGAGTCTGCGTCGCGTTCTAACATTTCGTCGCCCTTGAACGTCCAGCTAGACACAGGTTACAGTAAGCTTATGTGCGTTAGGGTCCTTAGCTCAGTGGATAGAGCAACCGCCTTCTAAGCGGTCGGTCGTGCGTTCGAGCCGCACAGGACCCGTAAGGGTTTTAGCCGTTTTGTAGAGTGTTCTGGTAGGGTTAAAACTAACCAGAAACAACCTAAATTAGCGGTTAAAACGGGGAAGATTTGGGGAAGCAACTGACGATCGAATCGATCAACGAGTGGCTGAAGGCCAGCAAGATTCCGGTTCGGGTGCGGCGGCATGGGGACGCGCTGTGTTTGCGAGCGACACTACCACCCAAGCCAGGAAGCGGGCACACCGAGAACCATCGCTACGATTTATCGTTGGGACTGCTAGCCAGTCAGGATGGGCTGCAACGGGCAAAACTAGAGGTGCAGCGGCTAGGCTCGCTGCTGGCAATGGGGAGGTTCGATTGGGGGCTATATCTGGACGAACCTGGGCCAGAGAAGCGAACGATCGCGCAGTGGATTGAGGGATTCCGACGCGAATATCGGGCGACGCACACGCTGGCAGATTCAACCTGGGAGCGACACTGGCAGACGGTATATGATCGCCTGCCCCAGAACGCCCTGTTAAAGCCAGAGGTGTTGCTAGAGGCGGTTTTTGCGACTGAGGCTGATACGCACCATCGCAAGGAAACCTGCAAGAAGCTTCAGAAATTAATTGATTATTCAAACCTAAGAATAGATCTGCTCAAGTATCAGGGATCGTACTCTTCAAACCGTCCCCAAGTTCTGAGGGAGCCGCCAGCAGACGCGCTAATTGCAGAGTGGCGCGATCGAATTCCTACAGAGTCGTGGCGCTGGTTTTATGGCGTCTGTGCTGTATTTGGGCTTCGACCACACGAGGCGTTTTTCTGTCAGATGGAGTCGCCTTACCTGCTGAGAGTGCTTAAAGGCAAAACAGGACCGCGCCTAGTGCGAGCGTTTTATCAGGAGTGGAGCGATCGCTGGAACCTAATCAACGCTGACCCACCTGCGGTTCACGGCGACACTTTTCGGATTTATGGCGAACGGGCGTCGCGCCAATTTAATCGGTATGACGTGCCGTTTGATCCCTACGACTTGCGGCATCGGTATGCGATTCGCCTGTCGGTAGACTTTAGGCTGCCCGTGCCAATTGCGGCAAAAGAAATGGGGCACAGCCCGACGATTCATTGGAATACTTATCAGCGCTGGATCTCGCGGCAAGAGCAGGATCGGGTATATGCCGAAGCAATGGCAGATCCCGATCGTCCGCAGGCTCCTTAGTTTTTACGTGTTACCAAAACCTTAAACAAATAGATAAAACCCTGACAGAGTAAGGACTTTACAGGTTACAGAATTTTTTTAGATGGCGCGGCGCTTGTCAGGATTTTGTTGTTTGCGCTGCTGGCACATTGCGATGTGGTATTGATAGCGGGGCTTTTTGGACCCTGGCTTGCGGCGATCGGCTACTTCAGTCCCTAGCCGATACAGCCCAGACTTGCGGGCGTCGTTGAGGGCCTTAAGGCTGGGATAGCCCAGCACTTTGTAGGCGGCGCTGGCATCCAGCCACTCTGATTCAGGCGCACCAACGCCCAGCATGGCTGCCAACTTCCGACGAAGAATGGCTTCAACAACCGCCTCAAGTTCTGAGAGGGAAACGAATTTGTCAGCCATAGTACAAAGGGAGTCTGTAGAGCGGTTGGTAGTCGGCGGGAACCTCAACGTTGGCTGGAATAACAAATTCCAAGCCCATCTGCTTGCCCCAGTGATCGTCGTTATAGATGTGAAACTGGATGTCTCGATCTGCCAGCTGAGGGAAGTCTTTTTTGACCTCTGCTGTCAGGAGCAGAATGATTTCAAGGGTTTTGCTGTAGTTGTTGGTCTTTAACAGACAATGCCCTTCTGTGGCGTATTTGAAAATTTGCACTTAACTCTTCCGCTCCTGTCTCAGTTCGTGCA